>JAQXXT010000040.1 GCA_029226205.1 Prevotellaceae bacterium | reverse complement strand
CCTCTGAGAATCGCGTAAAATAGAAACGTCGTATGGGGGTACGGGGAAATCCGCCAAAAAGCTGATTCTAGATTGTTAACCAATTTAACAGATGACGGGAGGGCGCAGAAAGACTATGTTTCACCCTGCTGAATAGTTACCGTAGGGTGCGGCCCTTGTGCCGTCCTAACCCCACCGTAGGGGCACCCCTTGTGGGCGCCCTAACCCCACAATTCCCGGTTATGGCGGAACATGATAATTCGCCATTAGGACGGCCACAAGGGCCGCACCCTACGGTGGATCACGGACGGCCACAAGGGCCGCACCCTACGGTGTTACTATCGACCCAAATACTGGTGCAGCCCCTGACGGACGGAACGGAGACCGAACTGCTCCGTCTTGATCTCATCCTTCGGTATCCACAGATATCCCGCGGCATCATCGGCGGCATGGACGACAGAGAGGTCACGGACCTGACAACGGTAGAACATATCGAGCGTGTGGATATCCATATCGCTGTAACGGTAGAGATTCGGGATACTGAAGAGATAGTCGACATGCGTCACGTCAAGACCTGTCTCTTCCTTCACCTCACGGATCATCCCCTCCTCGCCCGTCTCGTCCATATCGACGAAACCACCGGGGAGGTCGAGGGTTCCCTTACCGGGATCGTTCTTCCGACGGACAACGAGGAGCTCGCCCTTCTCGTTCTCGATCAACGCTACCGTGGCACTGCTCGGATTGGCATAATAGATGAAGCCACAGTTCTCACACCGCTTGCTCTTCTCATTATTCTCTACAAAATGGGAGGAGCCGCAGACAGGACAGAATTTGAAATGATCTAATGGATGCATAATATTATTTTTTTTACAGCAGGCTCTGTATATACGCGTCGAGATTATCAATCTGGACATCACGCTTCTGAAGGGTGTTGTTCTTGTCGATAATGAAGAAGGTCGGGACATCCTGTACATTATATGCCTGGACGCTGCGACCCTGGAGGCCATCCTCGTCGCGCACACAGATCCACGGCAGCGCCGCCGTCTGCGTCTTCCAGAAATGTTCATCGGGATCAACCGACACCTGATAGATCTCGAAGCCACGGCTGTGGTACTTATTGTAAAGGTCGCGCATCATCATGATCTGACGCACACTCTCCTTACTGGCGAAGAGATGGAACTCAAGCATGACGACCTTGCCCTTGAGATCGGTGAGATGACGCAGCTGACCATGATTGTCGTAGAGCGGCAGGTCGATGCAACCGGCCACACTGGCCTTCGAGGCATCCACCTGGGCCTCCTGCTGGTTGGCCTGCATGATACGCAAATCCTTCATACCCTCCAGGGCGATATTGTGGAGGTTCTGTCCACGGGCAGCACCGGGATAGTAGCTGTCCCAACTCGTGGCGACGGCGGCATAGACCTTCACGTCCTCCTTCGACGCACGGGGATTGAAGATGAGGTTCACCATACCGTTGAGGGTATAGGTCTGGAAGAGGGCATAATAGGCATAGGCCTTCATCGGTGCCTTGAAGATATAGTTGCGCATCACCTTGTCCTTATACTGCGCGAGGAGTTGGCCAATGGCGGCCTGCGTCTGGTCCATACTCATATTCTCGTTGGCCACGACGGCATTGATCTGCCCCTGGAGCTGCATCTGCATGTACGTCAGCTCCTGAATCTTCGTACACTCGTCAGAACCACTGACATCATAGTTGGACGCCATCGTGGGGTAAGAGGCATTGACCGTCACCGTCTCCGTGGAGTCGATAGCCAGGGAGATGAACTGTCCGGCAATGCGCAGACGATAGAAATCGGGCGTGATGGTGTCGAGGGCATTCTCGTCAAACTGGAAACTGCCGTCGTCACCGAGCTTCACGGAGTCCACTTTCACGGGACCGTCAAGACCGATATTCTCAAGATAGAGCACGGAATCCTTCGCGTTCTTGATGGATCCGTTGATATGGAACTTACGATTGTGACAGGAGGTCATCAGAAGGGCAGCGACACACAAGAGGACTGCCCACAGGTAGCGGTTTATCTTCATACGTACAGGTATTTGCTATTTTATATTGCAAAAGTACGGCAAAAGGAAGAAAATACCAAATAATTTCCCCAATTTTTTGTTTCCTTCCTCTCGTAGGGGCACCCCTTGTGGGCGCCCTAACCGGGATTCGTGACGTTAGGACGGCCTCCGTAGGGGCACCCCTTGTGGGCGCCCTAACCGGGATTCGCGCCGTTAGGACGGCCACAAGGGCCGCACCCTACGGTGGATCCATTACCGTTTACAGTATTCCGACGGCGTCATGCCGAAAGCCTTTTGGAAACAACGGGAGAAATAACCACTGTTGGAGAATCCCACGAGGTACATCGTCTCCGTGATGGTATATTTCCCTTGCCGCAGCAACTCGGCGGCACGCTGCATGCGCATGTCACGGATATACTCCACAGGCGTCTTCCCCGTGAGCTGCTTCAACTTCCGATAGAGCTGTTTGCTGCCATAGCCGATCTCCTCCGACAGACGCGTAACATTGAAATCACTGTCCTCCATATGTGCCAGCACCGTCTTGCGCACCTCTTCGAGCAGTCGTTGCTCAAAGGGCGTAGGAGCCGGCGTGTCGGCAGACTTCCCGGGGGCGGACTTCACAGGGATTACGGGCATGTCGCCCTCTCCCTCGTCGAGCTTGTCATGGATAAGGGCAGCAAGGGCCGGGAGGTCGTTGGCTTTCAGCCGCTCCTTCATCTCCGCTGACACACGGGCATAATAGCTCTTGCGCTGGTGGATCTCGTCGAGGGTCTTCCGGCGCTCATCCTGCTCCTTACGCAGACGGCGGCGCGTCAGCAGGTAGACGAGGACACTCCCCGCGAAACCGGCGATGAAAAGGATATAAAAGATATCTGCCCACCATGACAGATACCACGGCGGGAGGATACGGACCTTCAACTGATACACCACGTCACCACGATTGCCCTGGCCATCTACGGAACAGACGGTCAGCGTATAATGTCCCGGGGCAAGGCCGGAATAGGACAGGCGGCCATCGACCGGCATGTTCTTCCACTCCTCATCATAACCTTCCAGTTGATAGATGAAGAGTGATGACGGACGGCCCTCATAAGGCAGGTCCGTAAGGAGGAAGTCGATATCATTCTCATCATGATGCAATGTCACCTCACGGAGATAGCGCACGCTCGTCTTTCCGTCACCGGGCCATGAATGACCATTGACAATGAGTCCGGAAAGAAGGAAGGGAGAGATCCAGCCGGGAGCTTCGATGCGACGGGGGTCGACGAGGTAGAAACCATCATTACCGGCCAGGCAGACCCGATGATGACGGGGATCGAAATGGGCGGCGAGAATCTCGAAGTCGGGCAACGTAAAGGTACTGTTACGGCCCTTACTGCCAAGGATACGACCGATACGTCCGGCAAAGGCCCAGATATGTCCGTCGACCTCCACCATGGTAGACACATGGCCGGATGTCGTCTCATCATGGAAAGGATAATCCTTACCACGCTGATGGGGACCGGGGAAACAGACGACGCCTCCGGCATAGCCTGCCCACAGACGATTCTGATGGTCTACAAGAATATAGCTATAAGACTGCTGGGCCCCGAGGTGGCTCACGGAGAAACTGCGACTGTCGATGCAATCGATGCCATGATCGAAGAGGGAGGCATAGACATGTCCATGACGGTCCTGGGCAAGCTGACCGACATGGAGGCCGGAGAGTCCTCGAGACGGTGTCAGCCAGTGGTCGGCAGCGACAGTCATCGTCGATGAATTCACTACTTTTTGCTTATCTACAATAGCGATGCCCCCGAGATAGGATGCCACCCACAGACGGTGCTGACGGTCGAGAAGAATATCGTAAGCCCAGGTCGTGGAGAGGGCCGGCTGACGGGGATTGATGAGGATGATATTCTTAAAAGTACGCGTCTGACGGTTATACAGGTCGATGCCATGGTCGGTACAGACCCATAAGTCTCCGTCGCTGTCCTCATAGATCTTCCGGACACGGTTGTGTGAGAGATAATGGGCGGGATCATTCTGACGATACCAAGTGACATCGGTGAAATGGCCGTTTTCTGCCGAATAACGAATCAAGCCATCCGTTCCTCCGAGCCAGTACTCCCCATGACTGTCCGCAAAAGTCTCATGGATACAGTTTCCCTCACCATTACCCGTGACGACACTCAGCGGCACCCATGTGAAAGTGTTCTGCTGCGAAACGAGCGAGAGGCCGCGGTCGGTGCCGAGCCACACATTTCCATCCCGGTCAGTGAAAGAAGCCCATACAATATTATTCAACAACGAACTCGTCAGTCGGGAGTCATGGCTGTAACGCATCAGCGGACGATCATGGGCCTGTACATAGAGGCCGTTGTCCGTTCCGATGAAAAGGGAACCGCCATTCTCCGTCATCGTCTTGATGGAGTTGCCCTCGAGACCCGGCAATGCCTGTTGATGACCGCCGCCCTCGAAGACCAATGAGCCCTCGCAACCGAGCCATAAGCCACGGCGGAGGGGATCGGTGAGCAGACTGTTCACGAGACGGTCACGGATGCCACCGGGCAAGACCTTTCCGTCGTTCCGCAGAAGGTAAGCGCCCTTCGTCGTTCCCACGAGGACACCGCCCGCCGTCCGTGCCAAGGCATAGACCGACCCGATATTTCCGGCAGTCATCGTCAGCGAGGAAGAAGAGAGGGACAGCCGGTAGACGCCGTCCGTCGTACCGAGGAGCAACGAACGGCCCTCGGGGAGAATAGCCCGTACGTCCGTCAGCGCCTTCGTCGTCAACGGCTCATAACTGGCCTTCCTTATATTATAGAGGAGTATGCCATGGGCTGTTCCTACAAAGATACTGTCGCCTTGGATGTACAGACTATGTACCCAACAGTTCTGTTTCTCATCACCAAAGGTATAATGACTGATCATATGATAGCCGTCGAAACTGAACAAGCCCTGGTTCGTTCCCAGCCATAACATACCGTCATGGTCCTGGGCGATGGCCTCGACAGACGAGGCGCCGGGGACAGACATATTCGTGAAATGAAGTTCCTGACCGTTTACCGAGGCAGACAGCAGGGACACGAATACTATCGTAAGGAAAATACGTATTCTGGACACAATTTTTTCTTTCATCACTGCAAAGATACGTCTTTTTCTACAAAACAGACCCCTCCTATGTCTATTTTTTCGCCTTCTTTGTCCGTTTTCTGACCCAACGGTCGGATTTTTCGCCGTACCTTTGCAAGCACAAAACACAAACGAAAGTATTTACTCTCATAGACGAAAATGGTTAGACATGCCGGCGCGATAGAGCGCCGGCCTTTTCGCTCCTCTTCTTCGATACGATTAAGAATAAGACAACACAGACACTACTACTTTAGAATATTACTGCAAAATAAACAATAGATCAAGATGAATAAGTTGAAAACTATGATGGTGGCACTATTCTGTGCCCTTGCCCTTTCTGCCTGTGGCAGCAGTGATGACACATCGTCATCCTCCAATAACGGCAGCAGCAACAACAGCCAAAACAACGACAACAACAAGCCGTCGGAACAGCCGTCAACGAACACCACCGCCTTCGCCAAAGGTGCTGATGTCAGTTGGGTCACGGAGATGCTCGCCGATGGCAAGACCTTCAACAACGGAAAGGTTACTGACCTCGATGGATTCATGAGCTATATGAAATCGCTCGGTGTCAACAGCATCCGTATGCGTGTGTGGGTCAACCCGCAGAATGAGGGAACGTCCTACTGCGATGTCAACGATGTCACGAAGAAAGCCGTGGCAGCACGGAAGGCAGGCATGAAACTCATGATCGATTTCCATTACTCCGATACATGGGCTGACCCGAGCAACCAGAAAGTCCCCAAGGCATGGAGCAGCTATTCCTTCGCACAGATGAAACAGGCTGTCAGGGACCATACGAAATCGGTTCTCGAGGCCTTGAAGACTGCCGGTGTCGATTCCGTGGAATGGGTACAGGTAGGCAATGAGACGAATGACGGCATGCTCTGGAACGACAACGATGCGTCCGTCACGGGAAAATGCTCGAAGAATCCGTCGAATTTCGCCGCTTATGTTACTGCAGGATATACCGCTGCCAAAAGCGTTTATCCCAAGACAAAGGTCGTCGTACATCTCGCTGAGGGACAGAACGCCTTTCTCTATTCATGGATGTTCGGCGTACTGAAGAAATACAGTGCTTCCTACGATGTCATCGGCATGTCACTCTATCCCAAAGACTCTAACTGGTCTTCCTATATTTCCTCCTGTATCGCCAACATCAAGTCGCTGAAGACCACCTTCGGCAAGGATGTCGTCATCTCCGAGATCGGCATGGCATGGGACAGCAGTCAGGCTGACAGCTTCGTCAAGACGATCCTCGCCAACGCTAAGACTACGGACGGCTGCGAGGGCGTCTTCTACTGGGAACCCGAGGTCTATGGCGGCTGGAAGCCCGCTGACTATACCACGAAAGGCTGGAACGCTTACACAAAGGGTGCCTTCGACACCACCGGCTCCGCCACCACCGCCTTCCAGGAATTCAAGTAAGGGAGGG
>JAQXXT010000039.1 GCA_029226205.1 Prevotellaceae bacterium | reverse complement strand
GCACATCCTCTATAGCGTGATCCTTCTCGCCCTCACCGTTCTCTGCTACTGGGGGAGCTTGCGGAAATACAGGAGGATGCAGATTTGAACCACCGTAGGGGCACCCCTTGTGGGCGCCCTAAACCCAACGTAAAATTATGTCCCTACATTTTCCCGGTTAGGACGGCCACAGGGGCCGCACCCTACGATGGAATTAGGACGGCCACAAGGGCCGCACCCTACGGTGGATTTAGGACGGCCACAAGGGCCGCACCCTACGGTGGATCATAAAATAGACATTATAAAATTCAAGCGTATGAAAAAGATCGCATATACATTCTTGGCGTCTCTCGTCGCCCTCTGTGCCCTCGCCTCCTGTAAAGTAGAGGTTGTCAACCAGCAGGACGGACAACAAACGGAATGGTCCGTGCCCGTGACCTCCTTCCAAGGGATCGAGGTCTCCGGCGCCGCCGATGTCACCTATGTCCCCTCCGACACTTACAGCGTGACGATCAAAGGTCCTGCCAATGAACGACAGTTCGTCTCCACCTCTTTAAATAATGGTGTTCTGAAAATCAAATACGACACCAAGACTTCAGACAACAAGATCTACTTCTTCCATGGCAGGACGAGTTCACTGAAGATCGTGGTCAAGGCCCCCACCCTTGCCTCCGTCATCGTCAACGGCAGTGGAGACTTCACGGCCCAGTCCCTCAAGGCTTCCACGTTCCGCAGTGTCACCAATGGCAGCGGCGACACGAAGATCACGAATCTCCAGGCAGAGAAAGTGAACATCTCCGTCAATGGCAGTGGTGATATCCAGGCAGGCCTCGACAAGGTCGCCGAGGCGCAGGTCGGCGTCGCCGGCAGCGGGGATATCAACCTGAAGCTGCGTCACTGCGGCACCCTCTCCACCACTGTCTCGGGAGCCGGAGACATCACGGTCAGCGGCGATGTCGACACCTGGCATAGCAATACCTCCGGCGCCGGGGATGTCGACAGTAAGGGATTGAAAGTGAACCACAAGGAGGTCCACAATACCCTCGATGAACTATAATGAGTTTCAAAAGCGATAAAGCCATCTATCTCCAGATGGCGGACCGTCTCTGCGATGATATCCTCGCCGGGAAATACAAGGCCGACGAGCGCATACCGTCGGTACGTGAGTATGCCGTCATGCTGGAGGTGAACACGAACACGGCGGTGAAAGCCTACGATGAGCTGTCACGGGAAGGCATCATCTACAACCGGCGCGGCCTGGGCTATTTCGTGGCCTCCGACGCCGCGGCGCGTATCCGTGAGAACCGCAAGGAGGCGTTCTTCAAGGAGATGCTCCCCGATGTCTTCCGACAGATGGCGCTCCTCGACATCGATTTCAAAGAGGTGGAGGAACGGTGGAAAAGCCGACCTACAAACTGATCAATAAAAAATTATAAAACAACTATCATATGAAGAGACTTTATTTTACTGTTACGCTGGTGCTCCTGGCCATTACGGCGGCACACGCACATTCGGCAGGGTTAGGACGGCCACAAGGGCCGCACCCTACTTTAGGACGGCCACAAGGGCCGCACCCTACGGAGGCAGACGTGGAATTAGGACGGCCACAAGGGCCGCACCCTACGGAGGCAGAGGACAGCACACAGACGGACTCTGCCGCCTACTGGAAGAAGTTCGACCTCAACGAGGTGCAGGTCACTGCCGCCCGCAAGTATGTCAAGGCTGACATCGACAAGCTCACTTACGACATTGAGCGTGACGACGACTCGAAGACGAAGAACACCCTCGACATGCTCCGCAAGGTGCCCCTGGTCACTGTCGACGGCCAGGACAATATCAAGGTGAAGGGGTCCTCGGCTTTCAAGATCTACAAGAACGGCCACCCCGACCCGTCGTTTGAGGGCTCTACGGTGAGTCAGATCCTCAAGGCCCTCCCCGCCAACTCGATCAAGAAGATCGAGGTCATCACCGATCCCGGTGCCAAGTATGACGCCGAGGGCACCACGGCCATCCTCAACATCGTCATGAAGGACAATGCCGGCATGCATGGCGTGGCCGGTACGATCAATATGGCCGCCACCCCCGAAGGCTCCACAGAGCCATCGGTCAGCCTCACCACGCAGGTCGGCAAACTCACCGTCGGCATCAACTACGGCTTCGCCAATGTGTCGAAAGAAAATTCCAAGCAACGCCAGAATGGCGAGACCTATTATAAAGACAGTGGCGAGACCGACCGCTTCAATACGGCTATGAAAGGCCCGCTCCGCATCCATTTCGGCGATATCTCCGCCAGCTATGAGATCGACTCGCTGAACCTCATCTCCCTCTCCGGTGGCGGTTACTATTATCATGTCGGCATGGATATCCATACGGACAACCAGCATCTCGACAAGACCGGCGATCCCGTCTACAGCTATACTGACCACATGACGATGCCGAAATACGACTATTACAACTTCAACGGTCGTGTGGACTACCAGCATAAGACGCATCTCGACGGCGAGGTCCTCACGCTGAGCTATATGGGATCGACGACGAGGCAGAACGACAACGAGAGCCATGTCTACAGCAACTTCTCCGGCACCGTTCCCTTCGCCTATACCGGTTTTCTGCAGAAACAGAACGAGAAGTTCTTCGAGCATACGGCACAGATCGACTATGTCCGTCCCATCCATAAGATCCATACCCTTGAGGTCGGCGCGAAATATATCAACCGGTCTAACAAGAGTAAGACAGCCATGGACTATGCCGATGCTGCCGATCAGAACACCGGTGACCAGTTCAAGCATATCACGCAGGTCGCCGCCGCCTATGCTGAATGGATGTCGAAGCTCGGCAAATGGAGCCTCCGTGCCGGTCTGCGCTACGAATACAGTCACATGAAGGCGACTTATCCCGACGGCAGTCAGGCAGGCTTCAGCAAGAACCTCAACGACTGGTGTCCGTCGGCCAGCATCCAGTATGCCATCTCGGACATGAACACGCTGCGCCTGAACTACTCCACGACGATCACGCGTCCGGGTATCAGTTTTCTGAATCCCGCCGTCATCGAGACGCCGACGACGATCACCTATGGTAACCCGGAGCTGAACAGTGCCCGCAACCAGAGCCTCGCGCTGACCTACACCCATGTCGGTCAGAAGTTCACGTTCAATATCAGTCCGCAGTATTATTTCTCCAACAACCAGATAGCCGACGAGGACTTCGCTCGGAACAACAAGCAGGTGTCCACCTACGGCAATATCAACCGTGAGCGCAGTTTCTGGACCTCGGCCTACGCGCAGCTCACGCCGTGGAAGGGCGGCTCCTTCTCTGTCAACGCCGGAGGGGGCTACCACTGGTATAAGAACCCGAACATCAACCTCGCCCTCGGCGGCTGGCATGGCAACGGCTACGTCAACTACACGCAACAGCTACCGTGGAAGCTGCAGTTCACGGCGGGATTCGGTTGCAACTTCGGCAGGGAGCCGCAGTCGGTATATGACAATTGGACGGGATCCATATTCAATGATTTCTCCATCCGTCGCTCCTTCCTCAAAGAAGACCGGCTGACCGTGACGATCGCCACCTCCAATCCCTTCAACAAATATCAGACGTACAAATCTCACACGGTACAGGGTGACTATATCGGCTACAACAGGAATCAGAACTCACAGTCCCACCAGTTCGGTATCCGCATCTCCTACCGATTCGGTTCGCTGAAGGCTGCCGTGAAGAAGGCCGACAAGACCATCGAGAACAATGATGTCGTCGGAGGCATCAAGAAGTAGTTTGGCCGCCACATCGGTTCGTATGCAGGGGCCGTCCCTTGTGGCGGCCCGCCGACCGAAGGTCGGATTTTAGGGATTGTGGGTACATCCGTCGTGCCGACGGCGGGCCGCCACAAGGGACGGCCCCTGCAAATGGATCACAGGCCACAAGGGCCGCGTCCTATGGTGGATCACGTTTGTCATTGCTTTGTCACACATGATCCACAATAAAGCCCTGGCATCGCCGTTATCCATGCAGATATGAAACTCTGGCAAATCATCGCTGCCGCCTCCATCGGCATCATCGTCGTGGTGATCATGATGATCCGCGACTTCGATATCAGCGCCCTCTCCCAGGTGTCCTTCTCCTGGCAGTTCATCGCAGGTGTCGTCGTCGCCTTCATGGGCTATGTCTTTCAGAACCTCTTCATGGCGGAACGGACACGGCTGCTCGTCGACGGGGAGCTGAACTTCTGGAAGAGTCTCCGCGTATTCATCCTCTGTGAGTTCACCTCCGCCGTCACGCCCTCCGCCGTCGGCGGCAGTGGCCTGGCGTTTATCTATCTCAACCAGGAAGGGGTGAACATGGGCAAGAGCACCTTCACCATGTTCGCCGCCCTCTTCGCCGACGAGCTCTTCCTCGGACTGACGAGTCTCGCCCTCTACCTCTTCGTCCCCGCCAATACCCTCTTCGGTATCCCCGGCGACGTGAACAGCAGTATCCATTATATCTTCCTCTTCAGCACGGTCATCGTCTGCGCCTGGACGTTGACGCTCTTCGTCTTGATTTTCCACCACCCGGAATACTTCGGAAAGGTGTTCAAGCGCGTCTGCACCCTGCGCTGGCTGCGCCGCTTCTACGGAAAGGCTCGCCGCTACGGCAATGACCTGACGGTAGCCTCCGCCGTAGCCCGCCGGCATAACTTCTTCTACTGGCTGAAGATCATGGGCACAACGACGATGGCCTGGCTCTCGCGCTTCGGCATCGTCGTGGCGATTCTCTGGGCCTTCGACGCCCACGGCAACTACCTCATCGGACTGGCCCGTCAGTGGGTCATCTGGATGATCGCCATCATCTCACCGACTCCAGGCGGCAGTGGCGTGGCAGAACTGATGTTCCGCAACTATTACTCCGACTTCATCAGCAACACATCCGTCGTCATCCTCGCCGCCATGATCTGGCGATTTATTTTCTATTACACTTATCTTCTGCTCGGAACGGTAATGATTGCCACAAAACTGAAGAAATAATTTTTTCTGAAAATTATTTTTTCGTAACTTTGTGGCATGAACCACAAGAACATACTTCTTTTCCTGGTCACCGTCCTCTTTGTCGCTTGTGACAAAGGACCGTTTGACATCCACCCCTATGATGTCCATATCACGGGGGCCACAAATCTCAACGCTACAAACATCGCAAAGATCGAAAACGCCTGCAAAGGGAAAGACACCCTCCGCGTGGCCTTCATCAGCGACACCCATCTGTGGGTCTCCCAGTTTCAGGATGAGGTCAACGACATCAACCGCCGCAAGGACTCCATCGACTTCGTCGTCCACTGTGGCGATATCACCGACACGGGGACAACGCGGGAGTATGAATGGACACGGAAGATCCTTGAGAAACTCGAGCGCCCTCATGTCGTGCTCATCGGCAATCATGACTTCCTCGGCACGGGTGATCAAGTCTATGAGAACATGTATGGCGACCTCGACTTCTCCTTCATCGCCGGTACGACGAAGTTTGTCTGTCTGAACACGAACGCTACGGAATATGACTATCTCGCCGCAGTACCCAACTTCGACTATATCGACGAGCAGATCCATGCCGACAGCGCGAAGTTCAACCATACCGTTGTCTGCATGCACGCCGGTCCCGGTAGTGACCAGTTTAACAATAATGTCAAGAAGATGTTCGGATATATCATCAACCTCTTCCCCGGCCTTTACTGTTGTCTTTATGGTCATGACCACCATTTCAACGCCTCAGACCTGTATGACAACGGTACGATGTGGTATGAGATTGCCAGTGCGCAAGCCCGCGAATACCTCCTCTTTACATTCACGCCTAATGGTTACAGCTATGAAAGGATTCATTTTTAGTATGCTCCTCATCCTGCTGCCCCTCTCTGCGCTGGCCCGAGAGGCCGACAGCATCTACGTGAAAGACTCTATCCCCGGAAAATACGACCACCGTATCCACCGCTACCGTAAATACTGGGAGTCACTGATTCCTACGCAGATCATTATACAGAACGCAGGAAACATGGGATATATCTCCGGCGGTTTCGGATGGGAATATGGACGACGGGGACAATGGGAGACGCATCTGCTCTGGGGATTCCTGCCGAAATACAGCAGCACTCGCGCCAAACTGACGATGACGGTCAAAGAGACCTATATACCCTGGAGCATCAACCTCGGGAAAGGATTCGCCCTCGAGCCGCTGAGCTCGGGTATCTATGTCAACACGGTCTACGGTCATGAGTTCTGGAAGAGTCAGCCCGGACGTTATCCCGATAAATACTATCAGGCGCTGTCTACCAAGTTCCGACTGAATGTATTCCTCGGACAACGCGTGACCTTCAACATCCCGGAGAGGCACCGTTTCCTTGTCAAAGCCGTGACGGCTTTCTACGAGGTGAGCACGTGTGACCTGTATATCCGTGCCATGATCCAAGATGACCAAATCAGTCTGTGGCAGATCCTCGGTTTGTCGCTGGGACTGAAATTTCAACTGCTATAGGTTCTTTTCTCAAAAATATTTCGTAACTTTGTAGCATCATAACAAATAGCAAATAACCAATAAGGCGTATGAATATCTGTATTTTCTGCGGTGCCCGCCCGAACTTCATCAAGGTGGCACCGGTGATCAGAGCCATAGAAAAAGAGAAGGCTGCCGGCACGGACATCAACTACGAACTCGTCTATGCAGGAGCAGCCGATGACCCGACGCTCGAGAGCGATATCTTTGAGGAACTGGAGATTCCACGGCCGAATGTCTATCTCGGTGTGGTGTGTGAGAACCTCAACGAACTCACGGGACAGGTGATGTCAAAGTTTGAGACTTATCTGCAGCAGCATCCCACAGATACCGTCATCGTCGTCGATGATCTCGCCTCAACGATGGCCGCCGCTATCGTGACAAAGAAACAGGGTATCCGTCTGGCTCATATCGCCGCCGGCACACGGTCCTTCGATATCACGATGCCGAAAGAGATCAACCGCCTCGTCATCGACGGCCTCTCCGACATCCTCTTCACGGCGGGCATCAGCAACAACTCCATCGCTAACCGCGAGGGCGCTGAACTGTCGAAAGTTTATATGGTGGGAAATGTGCTCATGGATAATCTGCGTTTCCTCCACGATAAGATTGAGAAGGCTACGCTCCCCGAGGAAGTGACGCGCTGGACGAAAGATGAGAATGGCAATGACAAGCCGTACCTCGTCTTCACCATCAACCGTAAGGCCCTCCTGGCCAATAAGCCGAACTTGCTGAAGATGCTCCAGCAGATGCTTGCGACATCCGGGGATATGGATATCATCGCGCCACTGCGTGATAAAGCCGTGACGACGATCATGGCCTTCGGGCTCCATGAAGGTCTCGACCTCAGCCATTTCCATATCGTTCAGCCGCTGGGCTATCTTGAGTTCGCTCATCTCACCCGTCATGCCCGTGGCATCATCACCGACAGTGGTAATGTCGCTGAAGAGGCGACATTCAACCAGGTGCCGTGCATCACGCTGAACAGTTACACGGAACATATCGAGACGGTAAAGATCGGCACGAATGTCCTCGTGGGTGAAGATCCCACGGCCCTCGCCGGTGCCGTCTGCAACATGGTACAAGGTCAGTGGAAAGATGCCGCCATTCCCGACCGCTGGGATGGCCGCAGCGCTGAGAGAATCGTGAAGAGTCTATAAAGCCTCACCCCCAACCCCTCCCCCAAAGGGAGGGGAGTAAAATGCGAGACACGCCCCTTCTTCCCTTTGTAGGTGGCCGCCATGTTGCGGCCACGCAAGGAAGAAAGGGCGTGTCTCAGTAATCACTCCCCTCCCCTTTGGGGAGGGGCAGGGGGGGGGTGAGGCGTTATTGGTCTTTAAACAGTTCCTTAATCCCTGCCAGACTACCCAGAACATTCGTTGCTTCATACGGCAGATAGACCGTCTTGGACTGATCGCCGGAAGCAAGTTCCTGCATCATCTGGATATATTTCTGTGCCAGGAGGTAATTGGCAGGATTCGTACTCTTGCCGACGGCCTCCGTGATCTTCTCAATAGCGATAGCCTCGGCTTCAGCCTTACGGATACGAGCCTGCGCCTCACCTTCAGCATTGAGGATCGCCTGCTGCTTCGCTGCCTCTGCCTTGTTGATGATGGCAGCCTTATCACCCTCACTCTGCAGGATCTGTGCCTGCTTGTCACCCTCACTGGTAAGAATAGTCGCACGCTTGTTACGCTCGGCCTGCATCTGCTTCTCCATAGCCTGAAGGACGCTCTGCGGCGGCGTGATATCCTGCAATTCTACACGGTTAACCTTAATACCCCATTTATTCGTGGCATCATCGAGGACACCACGGAGCTTCGTATTGATCGTATCACGGGATGTCAACGTCTGGTCGAGTTCCATCTCACCGATGATATTACGGAGCGTCGTCTGTGTCAGCTTCTCGATGGCATTCGGCAAGTTGTTGATCTCGTAGACCGCCTTGAAAGGATCGACGATCTGGAAATACAGCAGCGCATTGATCTGCATCTGAATATTATCCTTCGTGATCACATTCTGACGGTCGAAGTCATAAACCTGTTCACGCAGATCAATGGTATTGGTGTACACATACCGGCCATTACGCAGAGAGACAATCTCTTTCGCACGGTCGATGAAAGGAATGATGATGTTCACACCGGGTTTTAGTGTGGCATAATAGCGTCCCAGACGCTCAATGATCTTCGTCTCACTCTGTGGAATGATGACGACGGCCATCTTCACAAACACAAGGACGAGAATGACGATGGCAATTAAGACATAAGTTGCAATCATAATACAATTTTTATAGGGTTATTCATTCTTCTTTTTCAGGACAAGACATATCAACATCCTTCCCTTTAGGGAGGGCTTGGGTAGGCCTTACTTCTTTACTTTTACTATAATGCTTTCGCGACTGACGATTTTCACCCGCTCACCTTTGCGGATCGGTTCGGGCTCATCGGAGACAGCCTTCCATTGATCACCGTCTACTTGTACATAACCACTGCTTCCGGGACGGATTTCCTCAATAACGGTTCCTTCCCGACCAATGAGGGCATCGGCATTACTGACGCGGTCATCACCACCCTTATGTAAGGCTTTCAACAGACGGGGACGAATGAGTTTGATGCTTAATACGGAGAAAACAGCCCAGATAATGACCTGAAGCCAAAAAGGTAGTCCGATAACGGCACTGACGATAGCGAAAAGGCCACCGATAGCAAAACAAGTTACAAAGAAATCGCCGGAGGTTAATTCCAGGATCAGGCATACAAAGGTGACAATGCACCAGAGGAGCCATAGGTTGGCAGAAATATATTCTATCATAGTCATCGGAATAAAGGGTTATCAAAATATCCACTTGCAGGGGCCGTCCCTTGTGGCGGCCCGCCGTCGGTACGACGGATGTTTCCAAGGCAGTTGGGCAACCGAACAGATACCGGCGGGAACCAAATAAGATATTAACGTCTCTTGCGCGAAGAACTCTTGCGTGACGTCGTCTTCTTTGTCGTCACGGCTTTCGAGCTCTGCTTGTAGTATTTCAGAGCCTCAGGCATCTCCTGCTCCAAAGCAGCGATACGCTTGGCATCGGAGGGGTGCGTAGAGAGGAAGTCAGACGTGGAAGCGCCCGTATAAGAGCCACTGCCACCATTGCCACTGTTTCCGGCCATACGCTTCCAGAAAGGAATTGCCTGCTGAGGATCATAGCCGGCCATAGCGGCAAAGATCAGACCCATGTGATCGGCCTCGAGCTCATCCTGACGACTGTATTTGAGGTTCAGCAACTGGAAACCATTACTGGCGACATTGGCAGCAACATTGGCCACATCACTGCCGGCGACGGCGCCGAGGAGGGCACCACCGAGTTGAATACCGATGTTCTGATTCTGCGCCTTCGTCATCTGCTCCGCACTGTGCTTGGCAACGGCATGGGCAATCTCATGACCGAGGACGATGGCCAGGGACGTCTCGTTCTGCGTGATCGGCAGCAGACCCTCATAGACCACGATCTTACCACCGGGCATACACCAGGCATTGGCTTCCTTGTTCTGTACGAGGTTGAACTCCCATTCGTAGTTCTTGATCTCTGAGGCATAGCCGTTCTGCTTTAGATAAGTCTCTACAGCATTGGCCAAACGGCGACCAACACGCTGGACCATCGCTGTGCTGGCAGCATCGGTAGACTTCTTGTTCTTTGCCATAAAAGCGGCATACTCCTGACGGGACTCCTGGAGGAGAGCCTGATCAGAGACAGCAATCTTGTGCTGACGGCCCGTGATAGGCACCGTCTGCGTCGTGCCACAACCTGCCAGACCTAAGACCATCATGGCAGTGAGCAAAATTACATGTAAACGTTTACTTCTCATTTCTTTTAAGTATCACATTTTAAATCTGAGGACAAAGATACATCTTTTTCTACAATATACAAAAAAATGGCTACAGTTTTTTACGCTGTAGCCATTTATTCATGTTCTCCCTCCGTAGGGTGCGGCCCTTGTGGCCGTCCTAAATCCACCGTAGGGTGCGGCCCTTGTGGCCGTCCTAAATCCACGATTCCCGGTTAGGACGGCCACAAGGGCCGCGCCCTACGGTGGGTTGGGGGGGGGGGGGGAATTACGAATGTTTATGCCTCGGGAACCTCTGTGGCCTCTGCAGCCTTCTTAGTCTTACGGATGGAACGCTTACGCTTCGGCTTCTCCTCCTTGGCTTCCGTCTTCACACCGGCCAATTCAGGATCGATGAGGATACGACCACAGTACTCGCAGACAATGATCTTCTTGTGCATCTTGATATCAAGCTGACGCTGTGGCGGAATCTTGTTGAAACAACCACCGCAGGCATCACGCTGCACATAGACGATGCCGAGACCATTACGGGCATTCTTGCGGATACGCTTGAAGCTCTGAAGGAGACGGGGCTCAATCTTCTTCTCCAACTCCTCAGCCTTGACTTTCAGCTTGGCCTCCTCGTCCTTTGTCTCCTGCATGACCTCGTCGAGCTCGCCACGCTTATGCTCCAAATCGGCATTGCGGTCTGCAATGGTAGACTGCGTGTTGGCAAGGGCCTGCTGCTTCTCAACGACCTTCTGCTGTGCCTCCTTGATCTTTTTGTTGCACAGATCAACCTCCAACTGCTGGAAGTCGATCTCCTTGCTCAGCATGTCATACTCGCGGTTGTTGGCTACCGTGTCCAACTGCTGATGATAACGGGCCAGAGATGCCTGGGCATCCTGGATGTCTGCCTGGTTCTTGGCAATGGCATTGTTGAAACTGTCAATGTCCTGCTGGATATGTTCCGCACGCGTCTGAAGACCGGCGATCTCATCCTCCAGCTCCTGCACCTCATAGGGCAACTCACCACGGAGGGCACGCTTCTCATCAATGGCAGAGAGCGTCTGCTGTAACTGATAGAGGGTGGAGAGCTTCTCCTCTACCGTCATTTCTGTAGGATCTTTTTTTGTTGACATATCGTTTGTGATAAATATGAATTAATGTTGATGAAAATACAAAATAGGATTCGTGTCTTCTTCCGTCACTACCGTCCTTAACTCCGGACAACTCTTCTGAAGAATCTCCTGTAACAGTTCTGAGGTATACTGCTCACTCTGGTAATGCCCAATGACACAGAGCTGAATCTCCTGCTCATGGCCGAAATACTCATGATAATGCATCTCACCGGTCAGGAAGGCATCGGCTCCGGCTGCAAGGGCTGTCGGCAACAGGAAACTGCCGGCGCCACCACAGAGGGCAACGGTCTCTATAGGACGGCGAAGGAGTTCATTGGTCATCACGCACTCTACCTTAAAGACACGCTGAACATGTTCCACAAAATCATCGGCGGCCATTGGCTCTGCAAAACGACCGAGAAGGCCTTCCGATCCTTTAATCCCATCGACCTCTTGCTCCTTACCTAATGGATGACAATCCGAAAGGCCGAGTTTCTCTGCAATCTTCCAGTTGACACCTCCGGCAGCGGCATCAAGATTCGTATGCATGGAGATGATGGCAATATCATGTTTGATGGCCTTGATAACAACACGCTGGACCATATCCTCATCACTGATACGATGAAGGCCGTGGAAGAGAAGAGGATGATGACTCACGATGAGATTACATCCTTTCGACAACGCCTCATCGACTAGGGACTCCGTCACGTCAAGACACAATAAAGCCCCTGAGACTTCCGCCTCTGGTAATCCGATCTGCAAGCCGGCATGATCATAGTCTTCCTGCAGGGGCAGAGGCGCGAAACGTTCAAGGGCATGAAGTACATTTCCTAATTTCACGCTAAAATGATTTTAGACTGCAAAAGTACAATATTTTATCGGAATCCACAAACTTTTCTTTCTTTTTTTCTTATTTTGTTGGTGGTGTCATTTTTTTTAACTAGATTTGCATCAGATAACGCAGTATCAACATTGTTCAACCCTTAAAACCGAAGAAGATGAATGTAACCTTACAAAGTGATTTTATTTTGCCTCCGGAATGGGACCGACAGAGCGGTATCATGCTCACGTGGCCTCATGAACATACCGACTGGAAACCCTATCTCCAGGAAATCACGGAGACCTTTCTACAACTTGCCGACATCATCACACGGCATGAGAAACTCATCATCGCTACACCTGAGCCGGAGAAGGTAGAGAAACAGTTGAAGGACAGACTGAACGAGGAACAGATGAAAAAAGTCAAATGCTATGCCGTCGACACCGATGACACATGGGCCCGTGACCATGGTCCGATCACACTGGTATCTACGGGTAAAGCCCATGTTTGGCAGGTGCCGATCCACATGCTCGACTTCAACTTCAACGGATGGGGAGAGAAATATCCTTATGACAAGGATAACCGCATCAACCTGCAGCTCTACTACGCCGGTGCCTTCAAGGCTGTCTTGGAGAACCATACCGACTTCACCCTCGAAGGAGGAGCTATTGAGAGTGATGGCAAAGGAACGATCTTCACGACGTCGATGTGTCTGCTGGCCCCTCACCGCAACCAGCCACTGACGAAGAAGGATATCGACGAGCGTCTGCGGATCCTTTTCCATGCGCAGCGCGTCGTATGGATAGACCACGGACACCTCATCGGTGATGATACCGATGGACATATCGACACCATTGTCCGCCTTGCGCCCAATGACACCTTATTATATATAGCACCTGGTGGCGAGAGCGATCCTCAGCACGATGACTTCGTACAACTGGAAGAACAACTGAAGACCCTCAGGACGCTCGACGGAAAGCCGTACCGCTTGCTGCCATTGCCCATGGCCGACGCCATCTACGATGGTGATGACCGCCTGCCGGCAACCTACGCCAACTTCCTCGTCATCAACGGGGCCGTCATCATGCCAACTTACGGACAGGAAGAGAATGACAAGAAAGCAAAGGAACAACTGGAAAAGGCTTTCCCCGGCAGAACTGTCATCGGCGTTGATGCCCGTACGGTCATCCGACAGCACGGCTCCATCCACTGCCTGACGATGCAACTGCCAAAGGGAGCTATCCGCACGCATACCAACTTCAACTGGGCTCCCGGCGCTTCCATCGCTCAATAAGCTATAGCTCCGGAAGTCCACGATACATATATCATATGACCAAAGAAATCAAAATCGGACTCTTACAATTGTCCAAGACCGCTGACGTGAGGGAGAATCTCCGACGGACGGCAGAGGAGATCACAGACCTCGCACACCGTGGTGCAGAACTGATCGTTCTGCAGGAGTTACATAACTCCCTCTACTTCTGTCAGGTGGAAGATGTCAATAATTTCAACCTCGCAGAACCTATCCCCGGTCCTTCTACAAGTTTCTATGGAGAACTGGCAAGGGAACTGAATGTCGTCATCGTTACCTCGCTCTTCGAGAAACGGGCACCAGGACTGTACCATAACACAGCCGTGGTGATCGAACGTGACGGCTCCATCGCCGGCATCTATCGGAAGATGCATATCCCTGATGATCCCGCCTATTATGAGAAGTTCTACTTCACGCCCAGCGACCTCGGCTTCCATCCCATCGACACAAGTGTCGGACGCCTCGGCGTCCTCGTCTGCTGGGATCAGTGGTATCCCGAGGCTGCCCGCCTCATGGCACTGCAGGGTGCGGAGATTCTCATCTATCCTACCGCCATCGGTTACGAAACGAGTGACTCTCCCGAAGAACAGCAGCGACAGCGAGAGGCATGGACGACTGTTCAACGCGGTCATGCCGTAGCCAATGGTATTCCCGTGGTCACCGTCAACCGTGTCGGCTTCGAGCCCGACCCGAGTGGACAGACGAAAGGCATTGTCTTCTGGGGCAGCAGTATGATCGTAGGACCTCAGGGTGAACTGCTCTACCGTGCTTCCGACAATGAGGAAGAGAGCATCGTCGTCAACATCGACCTCGAACATAGTGAACAGGTTCGTCGCTGGTGGCCCTTCCTCCGTGACCGCCGTATCGATGCGTATGGCGACATCACGAAGAGATTCATAGACTAAAATTAAAGAAGTAAAAAAGTAAAGCTACCGCAAAGGATCCACTGAGGTAGCTTTACTTTTTTACTTCTTTACTTTTTTACTTCTACATTACTTTTTCCCAAATTCAGGATCAATATGTACAAGTTTTGCTACAATGAATGTAACCAGACAGAAGGCCATGACCAGCACAAAATACATCCGATATCCCATCAGCTCCTGCATCCATCCACTGATCAGCCCCGGTAACATCAGACTCGCCGTCATGAAAAACGTACAAAGCGCGTAATGGCTTGTCTTATAATCTCCCTGTGAGAAATAGATGAGATACAGCATATACGCCGTAAAACCGAAACCATAGCCAAACTGTTCAAAGAACAGACAAGAGCCGACAATCATTAAGTTATCGGTCAGTGCATAACTCAGATAGACATACACGATATCCGGAATAGTGATGGCACAGACCATCGGCCACAACCAGCGATGGAGACCGTCACGAGAGACTGCCATACCTCCGAGAATTCCTCCAAGCAACAGCCCGATAACGCCCACTGTTCCGGACACAAAGCCATACTCCTGCGGGGATAGCCCGAGGCCACCGTTCGATGCAGAGTCGATGAGGAAGAGCGGGGTGATCTTCGTCAGAAATCCCTCCGGCATACGGTAGAACAACATAAACAGCATAGCCGTGATGATATACGGTTTCGTGAAGAAGGTCACAATCATCTGGCCAAGCTCATGCCATACATCATTCATCGTAACATCTTCCCGCGGATGATCCTCCCGGGGATGGGGAAGGATGAAACGGTGCCACAGCCATAAGGCGATAAACAAGCCTGTCAAACCGTAGAATGTAAGACTCCAGGAAAGACGGATACTGTTACGGAACAATACTTGCAGATTACCGGCAATCATCACCAGAACTCCCTGACCGAAGATCATCGCAAAACGATAGAACGTACTACGGATACCCACGAAGAGACTCTGGTCATGCTCTGACAATCCCAACATATAGAATCCGTCGGCAGCAATGTCATGAGTGGCACTCGAGAATGCCATCAGGAAGAAGAAGAACATCGTGGACTGAAACCACCAATGGGTGGGAATCGTAAACGCTACTCCCGCCAAGGCGGCACCAATAAGCAGCTCCATCGTCACCACCCAGAAGCGCTTCGTCTTGATGATATCCACGAAAGGACTCCACAACGGCTTGATAAGCCACGGCAGATTCAACCACGTCGTATAGAACGTAATCGCGGCATTGCTCATCCCCATCTGCTTGTACATCACCAGAGATACGACGGTGACTATGACATTCGGTATTCCCTCTGCGAAATAGAGAGAGGGCACCCAGGCCCATGGATTAATAGATGGTCGCTTCTTCATAATGTTTCGATGGTTGTATGCTGATAATAATGTTTCAAAATATCCTGATAACTATAGCCTTGCTCGCCCATCACGGCTGCACCGATCTGACAGAGCCCGACACCATGTCCCCAACCGGCACCGGTGAGGACAAAGGCGGAAGGTACGGCTTTCTGATCAGCAGCCTTACTCTCGAAAACCTTATCAACGACAAAAGCTGAACTATAGAGATGACTGTCACTCAGAGCACGGCGGATCTCCAGTTCCTTACCAATGACAACTGAACCTTCCGTTCCTACGATCTGCAGTTTCCAGATCCGACCGCTCTTGCCACGGCCCAAAGGAACCAAATCCGTAACAGCTCCCACAGCGATCTTACATTTATCTTTTAACAACTGCTGCAGGTGATCCTGTGTCAGCGTGACCTTCCAACGATAGAAGTCAGTCGTCTCTTGATCATAGTCGTTGAGGACCTGTGATAGAATTTTCTGATCATGAGTATTACAGAAAGCAGATGGAGCCGTACGAATCCATCGCTCCGCATTGGCCTCAACAGTAAGATCGGGAATCGCTCCCTCCCGGTCATCACGGACAGCTTTCAGATAGTCTTTCGGCTCATCTTCCCAGCAATACTGATATTCCTCGCTCACACCGCCACAACTCTTGCTGAAACGGGCATCGACAATTTTTCCGTCGCAGACGAGGACCTGACCATACGTATCTTCGACAGCCTCATGGACATGCGGATTCGTCTCTTTCGTGAGGCCTTGATAACGCTGACAATGATCATCAGCACAAACATCAAAGAGAGTATGATCTGTACGGTCGTACCAACGGATATGTTCGCCTTCATGCTGTAATTCACCAGAGCTAGAAGTATCTGCATGAGTCTGTGACAGAACAGACTCCATTCTCTTCTGTGTTTCCTTTTCCTTCAGAATGTGCATGAGCCAGCTACGGGAGATGACAGCATGGGCTTTCAGCAGTTCCAGACTCGATGTGGCACTCATCTCACTGGAGATGACGCTCTCGAGATAATTCTCTACACGGAGAATATTGATGGCGTAGATACGCGGCTCAGCCTCAGCCCCTTCCTCCTCGCGGTCTTTACCATCCAAGCCAACACAGAGTTTTAACTTCCCGGAGAAAGTCTGGCACTCTTTCCGCTGCCAATGGAAATGGACGCCAATCACCACATCGTCAATGGAGAAGGAACAGGAACTGCCATAGGGTTCAAACAACAGCTCTTTGTCTTCACAGACCTTGCCGTCCCATAACAGTTCACCTTTCTGAGAAAGGGCTGCGATATGATTTCCCTCGATGTTCCGGCCATCCTTTACATAAGCCCCATGGAAAGAGAGATGCAGTTCTTTGGCACCGATAATACCGACTTTTACCTCCGGCTCACGGACTTGCTGAATAATATTTTCATAGATATCATCAGAAACACACATTTCTTTCAATATCGAAATATATCGTTCATCCGTCAGTTTCTCGTAGTCTTCTTTACGTGGAAGTATGGCAAGTCCCGCCATATCAAGCGCTCCGGGACTGATCAGCAACTGGTCTTCACCTGTCGCATAATAGCAGTCCGGACGATGTTTCTCACGTGGAAAAATGACAGAAATATATTCTTCCATGCCACGATCAAACCAAGCTACAATATTCATCATCGGCTCTGTCTCATCCTCTCGCTGAGGGAGGGCACGATAGAGGCGCTGGAAAAGTTGTAAGCCTAGTTCTTTCTCTGATGTACGGATAGCAAAAGCATGACAGGGATAACTGCGCAATGCCAACAGTTGGCCACGATAGCCAAAGTCGACAAGGACCGTTGCGTCATTCTGCTCGTCCCACCAGTTCTGTTCTAGAGGTGTCAGCCCACTTGTGCCTCCCTGGAAATGAAGGTGGTCGGGAGCACTGGCTCCACATTTCGGACCATTATAGAAGAACATCATTCCGGGCTCATGATCCAGGAGGTGATAAAGTTCAACATAAGTATTCTCTATATGCTGCAACTGATGCTTCTGCGCAGGGATAGTAAAATGTTCAGGAAGAATAGGGAACGGATTGACGAGTAATGTATAGGCATCATCCAACGGCATACTCTGCTGTTCCTTAGGACGGTTCTCATCACAGAGGAAGCAAGGACGCTTGGCAATCGTCGCATGATCTACTTTCGCACCCGTACTCACGATACGTGACGGATTCCATTGCGCACGCAACTTCCCGAGATCACGGACCTGCACGCCTTGAAGATCAGCATAGCGTTTCTTTACTTCCGGCCATACCCGCAACTGATGATCAAAGAAACGATCGAAGGCTGTCTGCTGATCAAAGTCAACATATTTATTCTCTCGGATACGAGCCTCGAGTTCCATCGTACGGATCTCGTCCTTATAGTGATTGTTCCGATTCACCTTCTCCTGCGACAGATCGGCATCACTGTTTCCTCCCCAGCGACGGCAGAGATAGAGTTCCTCGTAGATACGACCGATACGGTAGTGACGACTGAACCACAGGCCGAGAGCATAGTCCTCACCATAACTTGTATTAGGGAATTGTACCTGACGCGCTAACGGCGTGAAAAAGGCACGGGGCGCACCAAGGCCATTAATACGCAGGGCGTTGTTGGCTCCATTCTTCTCCGTCCATTCATGATGGTCAATCAACCCGGGAGGAAGCGTATTCAACGAGAAATCACACATCCGATAGGCACCGATGACCATCGCTGCCTGCTGATGATAGAAAGCCTCAACGATCTTTGACACCGTATGGGGAGAGGAATAGAGATCATCGGAATCCAGTTGGATAGCGAAGCGACCACAAGATGTGGAATTGATCGCCTCATCCCAACAGCCACCGATACCGAGGTCCTGACGCTCGGGAACGATAACAACGAGACGATCTCCATATTTCTCTTTCAAAGATGCCAACACCTCTCCCGTTCCGTCGGTACTGTGATTATCTACGACGATAACATTATAGTCGAAAGACGTCTCCTGCTCACAAGCACTCTTGACAGCATCACCTATGGTCTTGACACGGTTGTAGACCGGGATCACCACACTGGCTTCACGATCGAAAGGCTGCTCATGAAAATCGGGAGTCTGATAGCCTTTAGAATCCACAAGAGCACCCAGACGGCAAAGGTGGTCGGTGACGACTTCCTCCTTCTCAATCTGCACCTCACGGTTACGAGGATTGACATAGTCGAACTGCTTTTCACCACTCTTTCTGAGGTCTTTGGCCTCTGCCGTATAGAGATATTCATTCAAATGGAAAATCGTGGACTCACGAGAGACGAAAAGACGGAAACAGTACCAACCGGCATACTGTAATTCCTTTTGCTGATCACCAGTCCATACCAATGGGACCTGACAACCATATTCCTCCAGAAGTTCCCGACGCAGAAGGACGACAGGACCAAAATCGAAATCGTCACGCAGAGATCCTTTCTGATAGTCAATGACAGGATGATGTTGCTTCTGTCCTTGACGGATCTCATCATAGTCGGCATAGACGATACCGGCATCGGTCTCCTCCGCTGCCCGGACAAGACGTTGGATGGCATTCGGCCCCCAGGTTATCGCCGTATCTTGCAAAAGAAGAAGGATATATTCGTGTTTTGATCTCCCCAAGATTTCCCTTAAAGCATCGTCGGACACCAGACCACCATGAACAGGAGAATCAGAGAGAAAAATATCTACTTGTTGCTTGATCATGTTGTTTGTTTCGTTCTTAATGGTTCTTTTCAAGCGACAAAGTTACAAAAAAATCAGCACAACCAAGCAGCAGATACACATAATTATAAAAAATAAAAAGCCTTTCTTGGTCATTCGGGAAAAAAATCGTAATTTTGCAATGTTATGACAGACGCAACAAACAAAGAAGAAAAGATACAGAAAAAGGCCCTCCTCGGCTTGTCCCTCGGGGAACTGCAGGAGGTCGTTACTACATTGGGGATGCCACGCTTTACAGCGAAGCAGATCGCCGAATGGATCTATCAGCACCATGTGAAATCCATCAACGAGATGACGAACATCTCCAAGGCGAACCGTGCGAAACTGGAAGCGAAATATGAGATCGGTTGCGCTGGTCCCATTGATGCCCAGCACTCCAAGGACGGCACCATCAAATACCTCTTCCCCACCCGCAGCGGGAAATTCGTCGAGACGGTGTTCATCCCCGAGACAGGAGGACGTGCCACACTGTGTGTATCCTCCCAAGTAGGCTGTAAGATGAACTGTCTGTTCTGCCAGACAGGCAAGCAAGGTTTCGAAGGTAGTCTGCCGGCCAGCGACATCCTCAACCAAGTCTATGCGCTGCCGGAAGTTGACGAACTGACGAATATCGTATTCATGGGTCAGGGAGAGCCGATGGATAACCTCGACAATGTCCTGCGGGCCACGCAGGCCCTCACCGCTCCTTGGGGCTGGGCCTGGAGTCCAAAACGTATCACGGTCAGCAGTGTCGGCATCCGCGGTAAGCTGAAGCGATTCCTCGAAGAGAGCGACTGTCAGGTAGCGATCAGTCTCCATGACGCCATTCCCGAGGAGCGTGCCTCCCTCATGCCTGCACAACGTGGCATGAGTATTGAGGAGATCGTTGAACTCCTAAGCAACTACGACTTCAGTCACCAGCGGCGGCTGTCGTTCGAATATATCATGTTCGGCGGTCTGAATGACGACATGCAGCATGCGAAAGCCGTTGTCAAACTCCTCAAGCCTTTGGACTGTCGTGTCAACCTCATCCGGTTCCATCAGATCCCGAACGTGCCACTCCACGGCGCCAGCGATGAGGTGATGGAAAAATTCCGGGACTTCCTCACCGAGCATGGCGTATTCACGACCATCCGTGCCTCACGAGGTCAGGATATCTATGCTGCCTGCGGACTGTTGAGTACATCGAAGAAAATCGGTGAGATCAGGAAATGAGACAATCCCATTTCGTTCTGCAGCGCTTTTGGCTGATAAGTCTCGCTCTGCTTCTGCTAACGGCTTGTCACCGCTCTTCACGGCTTCCCGATGCTATCGGCAGGCCCTGTGAGGTAGTGCTTATCGACGGACCGCATCATGAGTTGCGGAAGATTCTGCAGAACAGAAGGATGGAAGGCCTCCCTCAACTGGAATATCTCTTCGATCTCACGGATATCCAGCCATCGGATTTCAGAGGTGATATGAAAGAGGCAAAGATCATCGTCCGATATGACCGACGTAGAACGTCAGCAAGCAAGACGAACGTGTATGCCTTTCCCCAAACAATCATCACTGATAATGGCAAGAATCCGGAGCTGCTCGTCAACGATATCCAACAAGCTATTCTCCGTCATGAACAGATCCAACTGCTCCGTCATCGCAATCTGAAAATGGAAAGGATGGTGAAAGAACTTACGGGGAAACAGATGATGATTCCGCAGGACATGACCTCATTCAAACGAGCCCGTCATTTTCTCTGGCTCTCCAACAACGACGGAAGAGTCATGAAGAACATCCTCATCTTTCCCAAAGGAGAGGATGTCGACAGTATCCTCCGTTGGAATATGCCGGGCGAAGAAAAAGGCATGTATATGCAACTAGCTTCAAGTGACAATAACAGTCTGAGGTCACAGAACGCTTGGAAGAGTAAGGTCTCACTTCAAGACCAAATGATCCGAGGACTGTGGGAAATGCGGGGAGATGCTATGGGCGGCCCCTATATCCTCTATCAAAGGAAATCATCGCCCTGGTGTCTCATGGCTTTTGTCTATGCTCCCGGCAATCCCAAGCGTGAGCCGATGTTGGAATTGGAAGCCGCTCTCCTCTCCTTCCGTCCTTAGGCCAGAACAGATCATACGTTCTATTGCGAGCTATCGCATCTATCGTGAACTATCATTCATAAATCCTATAATATAAGCATAATGGAAGAAAGAAAAATCCGCGTGGCACTGACCCACGGCGATACCAACGGTATCGGATACGAACTCATTTTTAAAACCTTTGAAGATCCGGAGATGCTCGACATCTGTACGCCCGTGATCTACGGCTCACCGAAAGCCGCCACCTATCACCGTAAAGCACTGGACCTGCCGGCCCAGTTCTCTATCGTCACGAACGCCTCTGAAGTGAAAGACGGACGCATCAACCTGCTTACAACCTACGACGAGGAGACCAAGATCGAATTTGGCGCTCCGACACAAGAGTCGGGCGATGCCGCTATCAAAGCTCTTGACCGTGCAATGAGTGACTACCGCGACGGAGCCTTCGACATTCTCGTCAACGCCCCTGTTGACAACGATCATATTCAAGTGGAAGGCTATCCCTTCCACGGTATTACTCCGTATATAGAAACCTGTCTGGGAGAAGGCAAGAAAGTGATGCCTATCCTCATCAATGACCAACTGCGCGTCGCCTCCGTCACCGACTGTCTGCCGCTGAATGAGGTTGCCGCCATGATTACAAAGGAGAATGTGGAAGAACGCGCCCGCCTGCTCTTTGACACCCTCCGCCGTGACTTCCGTATCTCCAATCCGCGTATCGCTGTCCTTGCCCTGAACCCCGTGGCTGAAGGCGAAGGCAAATATGGCAAGGAAGAGACAGAAGCCATCATCCCCGCTATCACTGCCATGGAGGACGACCACCTCCAGGCTTTCGGACCGTACGCTGCCGAAGATCTCTTCGGCAAAGGATGGTATACTCATTTCGATGCCATCCTTGCGATGTACCATGACCAGGGCGTTGCGCCGATGCGTGCCCTCTCCGATGCTGATCCCATCGTCTACAATGCCGGTCTTCCCGTGATCTCCACAGCTCTTGACATCACTCCTGACTTTGAAGAGGCCGGAAAGAATATTGTCTCTGCCGACACGTTCCGTCAGGCGCTCTTCCTCGCCATTGATGCCTTCCGTAACCGCAATGATTATGAGGAACCGCTGAAACATCCACTTGGCAAGCTCTATCATGACAAACGGGAGGATGCTGACCGCGCCCGCTTCTCCATTCCTAAGAAGCATGCCGGCAGTCCGTTCCCACCGAAGCACAGTCATGGCATCCATACTTTCGCACCAAAGAGCTATGGTCGTGCGCCCAAGCCAGAGCAGGCAGCGCCTGCAAAGCCTAAAGAGCCTACAGCACCTTCAAAGCCTAGCGCACCCACAGCGACTACCGCACCCGCCGCTCAATAGGAAAGTTCAAAAAAAATCTGCCAAATTTGCAGATATCTCAAAAAATATATGTAATTTTGTCAGCTAAATGAATACATCAGAAATTCAGCGAGTCAAACAACGCTATAATATCGTCGGAAACTCCGATGGAATCAATCATGCCCTCGACGTTGCCCTTCAGGTAGCGCCGACGGACCTGAGTGTGCTCATCGTCGGTGAGTCGGGTGTCGGTAAGGAGATTATCCCCCGTGTCATCCATGATAACTCCCCACGCCGGCGTGAGAAATATTTTGCCATCAACTGTGGTAGTATTCCTGAAGGAACGATCGACAGTGAACTCTTCGGTCACGAGAAAGGTTCTTTCACTGGTGCTATCAACGAGAGTGAGGGTTATTTCGGCGTGGCCAACAAAGGAACCATCTTCCTCGATGAGGTCGGAGAACTGCCTATGGCCACTCAGGCTCGTCTGCTCCGTGTCCTGGAGACGGGAGAATATATCCGTGTCGGTGGACAGGAGATCCGCAAGACCGATGTGCGTATCGTTGCCGCTACAAATGTCAACATGCGTAAGGCCATCAGTGAAGGACGGTTCCGTGAAGACCTCTACTATCGTCTGAACACCATCCCTATCCAGATGCCGCCACTCCGCGACAGAGGTAATGATATCATCCTCCTCTTCCGTCTCTTCGCCATGCAGATGGCCGAGAAATACCACCTGCCGAAGATTACGCTCACCGAAGATGCCAAACAGCTCATGCTGAAATATAAATGGCCGGGAAACGTAAGACAGTTGAAGAACATCACCGAACAGATGTCGGTGCTCAGTGACAAGCGGGAGATCAATGCAGAGACACTGCTCCATTATATCCCAAAAGATACGGAGAGCACCCAACTCGCCACGATCGCCCAGCCCGGACAACACTCTTATGAGAGTGAACGGGAGATCCTCTATAAGATCCTCTATGAGCTCCGTGGCAATGTCAGCGATCTCCGTCGTGATATGAATGCCCTTCGCAAACAAGTCGAAGACCAACGGAATCTCAACCAGGTAGCCCTCACGAAACAGGCTGAATACGGTACTGCTCTGCCTTCCGTCAATATGCCTGCTTCTTCTGTCGCCTCCTCATTACCGGGATCCGCCCAGGAAGCAGAAGCCGAGGAGATCAAGGAGCCCGAGAGTCTTAACCTCAACGATCTCGGCCGTCAGATGGTGGAGAAAGCTCTGGAGCGTAATGGCGGTAACCGTAAGAAAGCCGCCCAGGAACTCGGTATCTCCGACCGCACGCTCTACCGTCGCATCAAGCAATATGGCCTCGAAGACAAGGAATACTAGAGTTATAACTCTATTGCGATCTATAGAAATCTATCGTGAGCTATAATATATAATAAGGTATATGAAGCTGTTCAAATATATCCTTCCCATAATGCTCCTTCTCCTTGCGGCCTGCAGCGTCAGCTACAAGTTCAACGGAGCCAGCATCGACTATACAAAGACCAAGACCATCCAGATTGATGAGTTCCCGATCCGTGCCTCTTATGTGTGGGCACCGATGGGGCCGCTCTTCAACAACCAGCTCAAGGATGAGTTTGCCAGCCATACCCACCTCCAGCAGGTCAAGCGCAATGGTGACATGGTCATTCAGGGAGAGATCACCAACTACTCCCAACGCAACAAGAGTGTATCGGCAGACGGCTATTCGGCACAGACCGAGCTCTCCATTACGGTCAACGTACGGTTTACGAATACGAAGAACCACTCCGAAGACTTCGAGAAGCAGTTCACCTCTACAAAGAGTTACGATACGACCCAGAGCCTACAGAGCGTACAGGAAGAACTAGTACAGGAGATGGTCAAGGATCTCGTAGACCAGATCTTCAACGCCACTGTCGCCAACTGGTAAACGTCACAGACCGTCTATATCGGCGGCACATCATATTCTATCATTCTATCAAACACTATGCAGAATCTCAGCAGACTGATACAACATCCGGAAGAATTGGATAAGGAGACCCTCTACGATCTCCGAAGCCTTCTTGCGCTCTATCCGTACTTCCAGACGGCCCGTCTGCTGATGTTACAAAACCTGTATATCCTCCACGATCCTTCCTTCGATGAGGAACTGCGCCGTGCCGCCATCTATATCCAGGACCGTACGGTTATCTTCCAGATGATTGAAGCCGCCCATTATCGGCTCCGTCAGGAACAGTCGCCACGGATGGCCAAACCTGCCACAACAGTGCAGTCCCAGCCATCGGCAACCGATCAAGGAGACCGTACCGAGGCACTCATCAACCATTTCCTCGACTCCATTCCTTCGGAGGAAGAAGAGCCCAAGAAGAAAAAGCGGAAACCAACGCCCGCCGACGCCGCCGTTGACTACGTCAGTTACCTTCTTGAGACAGAGAGTGATGATGAAAAGGAAGCCGCTACAGACACGCCGCAGATGAAAGGCCAGCAACTCATTGATGACTTCCTTGAGGATGGTGGCTTTGACCTCACGCAGTCTGCTGATCTCTCTGCCGCCCCTGCTGACGAGGAAGAAACAGAAAAATCTGTTGACGAGGAACCCCATGATGTCAATGTAGAAGACAACAATGAAGGTGTCTTTACCGAGACTTTGGCCCGAATTTATATCAAACAAGGTAGATATTCGAAGGCTTTGGAAATTATTCGGCGTTTAAATTTGAATTATCCAAAAAAAAATGCTTACTTTGCAGACCAAATACGATTCCTTGAGAAATTAATTCTCAACGAGAAAGTAAAAAAATAAATATAGCTATATAAAAATGTACACACTTTTAGTAATTATCATCGTCCTCGTGTCAATCCTCATGATTGGCATCGTACTCATCCAGGAGTCCAAGGGAGGCGGACTGGCGTCCAACTTCTCTTCCTCTAACCAGATCATGGGTGTCCGCAAGACCACAGACTTCATTGAGAAGGCTACGTGGGGTCTAGCCATCGCCATGGTTGTCATCTCCATCGCCTGCGCTTACGTCGCTCCGCAGTCTACAGCAGACCAGAGTGTCATGGAGCAGAGCTCTACCACTACCAATACCGCAATGCCCGCAATGCCCGGACAGAATGGTGCCGCACAGGCTCCTGCACAAGGTGCCGCAGCTCAAGGTGCTGCTCAGGGTGGCGCTGCACAAGGCGCACAAGCTCCTGCTCAGGGTGCACAAGCTCCTGCACAGAGTGCTCCTACAGCCCCTCAGACACCGGCAAAATAAAAAATATTGAAAAAAGTAAGGGAAAAATTTGGTGGTTCCAAAAATTTCCCTTACCTTTGCACTCGCTTTCTGAAACAAGAAAGCAGATAACCAAATGGTGGGCGTAGTTCAGTTGGTTAGAGCGTCAGATTGTGGTTCTGAATGTCGTGGGTTCGAGTCCCACCCCCCACCCTCCGTCTGAGAGGCATTTCAAGTTCTACTTGAGATGCCTTTTTTCATTTTATTGAGATATGAAAATAACACTTTCTTTCTTAGAAGAGACATTCAAGAAATACAATCAATTGATCTTCGAAGGTAAACTGTTTGAACCGATCTTCGAACCCTCCCGTGCCAAGACATTTCTAGGTCTTTGTGTCCGACACCCATTTCAAAAGGACGGAAAGACTTATGTCGTCTGGATCCTACGTTTCTCCATCCTTGCCGATCTTGACAAGGAAAGATGGGAAGATATCATTATTCATGAGATGATCCATTACTATATCGGATCCAACGAACTGAAAGACAGTTCTGCCCATGGCCCTCTCTTCCGGAAGATCATGGAGGATGTCAACACCCGTTTTGGCCGACATATCACCATCAGTGGCAAACTCACGAAGGAACAGCGGGAACAGCTGATCGACAAGCGCCAGAAATGGCATGTTGTCGCCGTCGTCCGTTTCAAGGATGGCCGTGAAGGCTTTAAAGTCCTGCCACGCGTAAGGGAGAGTATTCTGAAATACCAGCGCGCCCTCCAGAGTTCTCCGGAGATTGACACCGTCCAACTGGCATGGAGCCATAACATCTTCTTCAACCGCTACCCCGTGAGCAGTGCTTTCCGCGTCCATCTCAGCACGAACGAAGAACTTCTCTCCGTCCTCAAAGATGCCAAAAAATTACAACTGTAGTAGTTCACGACAAAAAACATAACCGCAATGACCATCCTTTTTCTTCTTCTCGGCCTCCTCATCGGAGCCATTCTCGGTTACCTCGTTGCCCACAACAAGGCTGCTACCTTCAGTGCCCGGACATCCTTGCTCGAACAGCAGCTTGAGCAGCAGAAAGCACAATATTCCCAACAACTCGAACAACAGAAAGCCCTGTATACCCAACAACTCGAGCAACAGCGGACTCAATACACTCAGCAACTCGATGCCCAAAAAGCACAGTATTCCCAATATGCACAGGAGCAGAAAGAACAGCAGAAGGAGCAGCAGGCCCAACAGGCCCAGCTTATCCGGGAACAAATCAATACCGCCTCCGAAGAGATCCTCCGCAAGCGCAGTGAGGAACTATCGCGTAACAACCACGATCAGTTATCGGCTATCCTCACTCCTCTCCATGAGAATCTCCGTCAGATGCGTGAGGCTGTGGAGAAGAACGACCGCGACCAGGCCGACCGTCTCGTGAAGCTCGACGCTACGATCAAGGAGAATCTCCGACAGGCCCAGGAAGTTGGAGAGCGTGCCGATAAACTTGCCCAGGCCCTGACGAGTGAGAACAAGACCCAGGGTAATTTCGGTGAGTTACGGCTGCGTACCCTCTTGGAGAATATGGGCCTTGAGGAAGGCGTGCAGTTTGAGGAACAGAGTACGCTCAAGGATGAGAACGGCCAGACGATCCATGAAGAGAACGGTCATCGTATGATTCCTGATGTCATACTTCATTTCCCCGACGAGCGTGATGTCATCATCGACTCAAAGATGTCACTGAAAGCCTTTGAGGATTATTATAATGCTGAAGACGACAAGACCCGTGCCGATGCCCTTCAGCGCCATATCACCTCCGTCCACAACCATGTCAACGAACTTGCTCAAAAGAAATATTTCGACTATACGCCGAAGAACAAGCAGAAGCTCGACTTCGTCGTGATGTATATCTATAGTGAGAGTGCCCTTCAACTTGCCCTAAGCAATGATCCCGGTCTTTGGAAAGAAGCCTATGACAAGGGTGTCATCATCTCCGGCAGTCAGAATCTCTATATGATGCTTCGTGTCCTCGAGATCACGTGGCGACAGAGCCGTCAGGCAGAGAATCAGGAAGCCATCATGAAAGCCGCCGATGAGGTCGTCAACCGCGTGCAACTGTTTTATGAGCGTTTCCTGAATGTCGACCAACAGCTCACGAATACGCGTAAAGCCTTCGACGACTTAAAGACAACGACCCAGACCAGTGGACACAGCATCACTACGGCAGCCGCAAAACTCGTCAAACTCGGCGCAAAAGAGAACATCAAACGAAAGGTGAAGCTCCCAAAAGAGGAAAATACAATAAATGACGACGAATAACGTTGTCAATATGAGTAAAATTATGTAATTTTGCAGCATTAAAAGATATTGAGACTATAGATATGAAGAAAATCTTCCTTGCCGTCCTTATGGCCCTATGCACGCTCTCCATCTCTGCCCAGTCATCGATGACCGATGACCAGGTGATGGCAAAGGTAGCGCAGATGAATGCCGCCGGAAAATCACAGGCGCAGATTGTCACCCAACTGATGCAGAGTGGTGTCGACATCTCTCAGATTCGCCGTGTCCGCGACAAATACCAGAAGGCAGCATCGCAGAAAAACACCCTCGGCATGAAATCCGACAATACCGGTACCCGTCTGCGCCAGCAGAACGGCCAGTTGAACCGCCGCAACAATATCGACAACAGTTCTACTTACCGTGAGAGCAGCATCAGTCTGGATGATGACTATACCAACTATGATGCCAATGGCGCCCAGGCCCCTCTCAACGACAAGCAGAAAGACTTGTTGCGCCAGCAGGAGATCCAGGACATGATCAGTAATCTTGATGACTTGACGCCGAAAGACTCCACACGACTTCTACAACTCATGATTCAGCAGCAACAGGACCGTAACAAGCCCCGTATCTTCGGTCATGACATTTTCAATAATGACAAGCTGACTTTCGAGTCGGACATGAACATCGCTACGCCGCAGCATTACCGCCTCGGTCCCGGTGATGCCGTGAATATCGATATCTATGGTGCCTCACAGAAATCTGTCACTGCAACGATCAGTCCCGATGGCGATGTCGTCATCGAAGGCTATGGTCCTGTCAATCTCAGTGGCCTTACCGTTGCCCAGGCCAATGCCAAGTTACGCCGCACCCTCGGCAGCCGTTACCGCAGCAGCCAGATCAAGCTCACGGTAGGACAGACGAAGACCATCACCGTCAATGTCATGGGTGAGGTGAAGAGTCCGGGTACTTACACCCTCTCCGCCTTCGCCACCGTCTTCCAGGCCCTTTATATGGCTCAGGGTGTTGACGACATCGGTACGCTCCGTAATATCAAGGTCTACCGTCACAGCCGTCTCATCAGTGTCGTCGACCTCTACGACTATATCCTCAACGGTAAACTTACGGGAAATGTCCGCCTCGCTGACAATGATGTCATCATTGTCGGCCCTTACGACTGTCTTGTACAGATCACGGGTAAGGTAAAGCGCCCGATGTTCTACGAGATGAAGAAGAACGAGAGTCTGAACTCCGTCATCAAATATGCCGGTGGCTTTACGGGCGATGCCTATCGCAAGATCGTCCGCGTGAGCCGTAAGACCGGTAAGGAGCATACCGTCTTCAACGTCTCCGAGTTCGACTTCTCTTCCTTCCGTATCAACGACGGCGATTCCGTGAGTGTTGACTCCGTACTTCCCCGTTATGAGAACACGGTAGAGCTCAAGGGCGCTGTCTTCCGTCCCGGCCTCTATCATATCAGTGGTGAGTGTAACAGTGTCCACTCGCTCATCGAACAGGCCGAAGGACTGACGGAGGATGCCTTCACCAACCGCGCCATTATCCATCGTATGAAACCCGACCGTTCCCTCGAAGTTCTTAGTCTTGACCTCGAAGGTATCATGAGCGGACGTGTCGCCGACGTGCCGTTGAAAGAGAATGATGTTGTCTTTATCCCCACGAAGACCGAGAAGAATATCAAGCGCACACTGACCATCCGCGGCGAGGTACTCTATCCGGGTATCTATGAATATGCCGACAACGAGACACTGGAGGACTTCATCCTCCAGGCCGGAGGCCTGACCGATAAAGCCTCAGTAGCAAAGGTCGATGTCAGCCGCCGTGTCATGAATCCCAAGGCCACGGAGATCGACTCGATCATCGGTAAGACCTATTCACTGAGTCTGAAAGACGGTTTCGTCGTTGACGGTGAGCCCGGCTTCATCCTCATGCCTTATGATGAGGTCTATGTCCGCAAGAGTCCTGCCTATAGTGACCAGCAGAATGTTGTCGTCAATGGCGAGGTGATGTTCCCCGGTACTTATACCCTCACCAAGCGTAACGCCCGTCTGACTGACCTCCTTCAGGCTGCCGGCGGTGCCAACAGTCTTGCTTATATCAAGGGAGCCCGTCTGGAGCGCAGAGTCAACGAAGATGAGCGCAAGCGTATGGAGACTATCCTGAAGATGGCACAGGAAGAGAAACGTCAGAGCCTCTCCTCTCAGTTGCTTTCTTCGAGCAATACTGCTTCGGCCCAGCTCCTGCAACAGCAACAACAGCAAGAGTTGAACGAGTTGAAGGTTCCCGACTACTATCCTGTAGGTATCGAACTCGACAAGGCCATCAAGAACCCGGAGAGTGATGCCAATATCATCCTCCGCGAAGGCGACCGCCTCGTTCTTCCGCGCTATAACGCTTCGGTGAAGATCAACGGTTCCGTCCTCTATCCGAATACGGTGACCTACGAGCGTGGCAAGAGTGCCCGTTACTATATCGATGCTGCCGGCGGCTTCGCCCAGAATGCCCGCAAAGGTGGTGCCTACATTATTTATATGAATGGCATGGTCGGACAGGTCAGCCATGGCGCGAAGATCGAGCCGGGCTGTGAGATCTACGTACCGAGCAAGCTCACACGTAAATGGACACCTGCCGAATATATGAGTATGGGCTCGTCGTTCGCATCTCTGGCAACGATGTTCGCCACGATCTGGAGTATCCTGAAGTAAACATTACCCACTATAACCTCCGTCCTCAGAATAATCAAGGACGGAGGATATCCTTTTTCGGATTCTTATAAAGGATCCAACGAAAAGAACGGCTCTGCGAGGACAGCCTTTTCATCTGATCCTCCGAGGCGGAGTCTCTTCTCCTTCGTTCTGCCACGTGGCAGCAGTACCTTTGGTTTCTGTAGAGAACAAAGGAGGAGAGACTATATCCCACCGTAGGGGCGGCCCTCGTAGCCGTCCTAACTCCACATCGGAACATGATGAATCATGTCCCTACAATATTCCCGGTTAGGACAGCCACGATGGCCGCCCCTACGAAGGATCTAAAAAAGAATTATAACCAAATCAAAAAAGATATGGATTTCAAGCGTAACATCATTATCACTGGTGGTGCCGGATTTATTGGCTCCCATGTCGTAAGACTCTTTGTCAACAAGTATCCCGACTACCACATCATCAATCTCGACAAGCTCACGTATGCCGGTAACCTCGCCAACCTCAAGGATATCGAGGACAAGCCGAACTATACGTTTGTGAAGGCTGACATCTGCGACTTCCCGAAGATGCAGGAACTCATGCAGCAGTACCACGTTGATGGCATCATCCATCTTGCTGCCGAGAGTCATGTAGACCGCAGTATCAAGGATCCGTTCACCTTCGCCCAGACGAATGTCATGGGTACGCTGAGTCTCCTCCAAGCAGCCAAACTCTACTGGGAGAGTCTGCCCGAGAAATATGAAGGCAAGCGTTTCTATCATATCTCCACTGATGAGGTCTATGGCGCATTGGAGCTGACGAATCCCGAGGGACTCCCCTCTCCTTTCACCACGAAAGCCTCTTCCGCACATCATCATGCCTATGGCACGGAGTTCTTCACCGAGGACCGTCGCTATCAGCCCCATTCTCCCTACTCCGCTTCCAAGGCCAGCAGTGACCATTTCGTACGTGCGTTCCATGACACCTATGGTATGCCGACGATTGTCACCAACTGTTCCAACAACTACGGACCTTATCAGTTCCCCGAGAAGCTCATCCCTCTCTTCATCAATAATATCCGTCACCGCAAGCCTCTGCCCGTCTATGGAAAGGGTGAGAACGTCCGTGACTGGTTGTATGTAGAGGATCACGCCCGTGCCATCGACCTCATCTTCCATAAGGGCCGCATCGCTGATACCTATAATATCGGTGGCTTCAACGAGTGGAAGAACATTGATATCATCAAGGTCCTCATCAAGACCGTCGACCGTCTCCTGGGCCGTAAGGAAGGCGAGGATATGGACCTCATCACTTATGTCACCGACCGTCCGGGCCACGACAAGCGTTATGCTATTGACAGCCGTAAGCTCCAGCGTGAACTCGGTTGGGAGCCGAGCCTGCAGTTCGAGGAAGGCATTGAGAAGACTGTCCGCTGGTATCTTGACAACCAGGAGTGGATGGACAATGTCACCTCCGGCGACTATCAGAAGTACTACGACAACATGTATAAGAACAGATAAGACAATGAACGTTATCAAAACAGCCATAGAGGGTGTCGTGATTATCGAGCCCCGCATCTTCCCCGACGACCGGGGTTATTTCTTTGAGTCCTGGAATGAGAAGGCCTTCAATGAGCAGGTCCGCGAGATTCATTTCTGTCAGGACAACCAGAGCAAGAGCAGCTACGGCGTGCTCCGTGGCCTCCATTTCCAGAAAGGCGAGCACAGCCAGAGCAAACTCGTGCGTGTCGTCCGCGGCAGTGTCCTCGACGTTGCTGTAGATATCCGCAAGGGCTCTCCGACGTTCGGGCAGCATGTTGCTGTAGAACTGACCGAGGACAACCAGCGCCAGTTCTTTATTCCCCGTGGTTTCGCCCATGGCTTCAGCGTATTAAGCGAGACGGCTATCTTCCAGTATAAGTGCGACAACTTCTATTGTCCCGAGAGCGAGGGAGCTATTGCCTGGAATGATCCCGCGCTGAAAATCGACTGGCGCATTCCTGCCGACAAGGTAATCCTCTCTCCGAAGGATGCTCATCATCCGTTGCTCAAGGACAGCGATTACCTCTTCGATTACAGCGAGGATTTGTATAAATAACCGCCCCTAACCCCACCAATCCTCTGTAGGGGCCGGCCCTTGTGGCGGCCCGTCGGCGGTAACGCCGAATTTTCCATTATTCTATGAATGTGAATGCCGTAACGGCATTGGGCCGCCACAAGGGACGGTCCCTGCAACGGGATCTTTAGGACGGCCACAAGGGCCGCCTCCTACGGAGTTAGGACGGCCACAAGGGCCGCCCCTACGGTGGAAGAAACGAATATGATTCCCTTTCTTGATCTCAAGGCTGTCACGGAGGCACATGGTGAAGAGATACGCCGTGCGGTGAATGACGTCATCGACAGTGGCTGGTATCTCCAAGGAGAGGCCGGCCGCCGTTTCGAGGCCGACTATGCCCGTTATATCGGTACCGGCTATTGTGTCGGCTGCGGCAACGGCCTCGATGCTCTGTGGCTCATCTTCCGCGCCTATCTCGAACTCGGCATCTTCCATGAGGGTGACGAAGTCATCGTACCGGCCAACACGTACATCGCCTCTATCCTCGCCATCTCCGAGAACGGTCTGAAGCCCGTCCTTGTGGAGCCTCGTGAGGATACGCTGGAGATCGACGAAGAGAAAATCGAACCCGTTATCACTTCCCGCACCCGTGCCATCCTCATCGTCCATCTCTATGGCCGTTGCGCCTATACGGAGAAAATCGGGGCCTTGTGTCGGAAATGCAATCTCAAACTTATTGAGGACAACGCACAGGCGCATGGCTGCCGATTTGAATCTGCAGAAGGATTGCCCTATCGGGCAACGGGCCGCCACAAGGGACGGCCCCTGCAAGCGGGTCCCAACAGCGAAATGCAGGGGCCGTCCCTTG
>JAQXXT010000038.1 GCA_029226205.1 Prevotellaceae bacterium | reverse complement strand
GCCACGCCCGATCTATGAAACCTGGTTTATGGAAGGAACTCTCAAACCAGACTATCATTATATTGAAGTAAAGCCCGACTTCTCCGACTTAGAAGAGAAAATGGATTATTACACGGCCCATCCAGAGGCAGCTCAAGCTATTATTGACCATGCCCACGAATATGTAGAACAGTTCAAGGATTCTAAGCGCGAGGACATCATCTCGTTACTGGTCTTGAACAAATACTTCTCCCTGCTAAAGTAATTTCTTTCACCGTCGGCACTGAAAGGACACAGGAAACTGCCATCCAACTTGAATCGCGCCGCTATTCCTATAGGGATAGCGGCGTGATCTAAGTTGAACGGCGATGCGATCTAAGTTGAATGGCGATGCGATCTAAGTTGAATGGAGGCGGTTGAAAATTGATAGAAAGACCAATTTAAGGCAAAATGTTTATAAGATACTGATTTATAAATTATTACAAACTCGTCTTAAGAATCGCTTATTTGCGGTCAAAGACCCATCTGTTTCAAACGGATCGATTCTCAGCAGGGGTTGCAGAAAAAATATCTTGACGTTTTTGGCGTAACCGTATTATGCAAGGATCGGCAGCGCCACCCACAAAGCCATAAGCAAAATTCTCAAGAGGCCTATTGTAAAATAATGTCTAAATTCTATTCACTCCGCTCCATTTTCTCCATCGTCAGTCCTTTGAATTGCTTCTGATAGTCGGCATACTGGCCTGTAGCCTTCAGAAAGACATCGGCCTTCTGGTGGAGCAGCGCCATGTCCAACTCCTTTCGCTGACGCTTGACCTCAATAAATTCGACGGTCTGGGAGAGGTCATCCGCGGCAATGATGTCTATTTCATGCTCGCCCTTTCGGTCATACCAGTTACCCATACGCGTATATCTGCCCGTGTCTTTAAGGACCTCCAGGAAATATTGCTCAAGAATCCGGCCACTGTAAGTGGGATAATCGCGCAAGACGAGTGTTCGCAGCTTATCGAAAGCCCCTAACTCAATCATATAATCGTAACGGTAGATGAAACGGAACCAGAAGCGGAGGAAGATGTCGTCAAGCTCATAACGCACGCCACGTGTGGATGACTTGACAAAGAGCGGCTGATGACGTGTAATGATGCCGTAGTCGTTCTGCAATTTCGTCAGATAACCTCCAATCTCCATCTTCAGCATGTTTTCCATGTCGCTCCGTGTCGTGTGTCCTCGTGCGATAAGTGAGAGAATAGAGAAATAAGTGCCATAATCCTTGCCAAACTCCTCTATAAGCATGCTTTTCCCTTCATCGAGAAACGGAGAATCCGGACTCAGCACATAGTTGATCATTTTCCTCCACGTATAGCATCCACTGTCCATCAACAGTTCCGCATACTTCGCCACTCCGCCCGTGAACAGATAAAAAGCAAGCAAATCCTCTGATGTGTACTGAGGATGATAGTCTTTAAGAATCGTGGACAACACATGTGGGCGGAACTGCCTGACGGTAAGCTGATGCGTCTGACGGCCAAAAAGAGGTTCCTTGCTATCGCGGAAGAGCTTATACATCAACGAATGGATAGAGCCACAGACCAACAGGTTGATATGGCTCCCATCCTTCTGAAGATCCCAGATACGCTGCATGTCTGAGAAAACACTCTTGTTGACCCGAAGAAAATCCTGAAACTCATCGATGACAAGCGTGAAGGCGCGCTGATGCGAGAGGCGCATAAGATATTCGAAGATATCAGCGAAAGATGTCACAGTGCCAAGCATCGGAAGACCTAAGGTCTCCGCTATCTGTGAACAGAAATCAGCACACAATTCCGTCTCCGCCTTACGTGAGACGAAGAAATAGAGCATCGGCTGATCTTGATAAGCTTTCAAAAGAAGCATCGTCTTACCAATACGTCTGCGCCCTGTAACAACGGTAAACTGTGCCGTCTTCTCAGAAGACTGGCGAATGTCCCGCAATGTCTTGATTTCCTGTTCTCTGTCGTAGAATCTCATAGCTCACACCTCGTTTCCGAAACAGCCATTTCGGAAACAGCCGTTTCGGAAGCAAAGATACGAAAAGAAAAAGAAAAAGACAAAAGGATAGCAAGAAAGTTTTTCACGCATTGCCAATATCCTTTTGTCTTTATTATCTTATACAGGCGGAGTGCTGCGAATCGCCTGATGATTTTGATGTTCTCACACGGATCTTTACAATCCGTGTGAGATAGATTCTCTGTTATATCAGAGTACTTCCGGCCTATTTCAGTCTTGCCTTCAGCAGCTCAGGCAGGAGACGCGTCTCGTCGGCCACCGGGACACCAGCTGCCTCAAGCGCTTTGATCTTGCCTTCCGCCGAGCCGGAACCGCCGGAGATAATAGCACCGGCATGCCCCATCTGCTTGCCCGGAGGAGCCTGGCGGCCGGAGATAAACACGGCGACGGGCTTCGTGACATGCGCCTGGATGAAGCGGGCGGCACGCTCCTCGGCATCACCGCCGATCTCACCAATCATCGCGATAGAATCGGTGTCGGGGTCGTCCTGGAACATCTGGAGCAGATCCTCGAAATAGAGTCCGACCACCGGGTCACCGCCGACGCCCACGGCCGTGGAGATGCCGAGACCGCTCTGCACAAGGTCGTACACCACCTCATAGGTCAGTGTGCCACTGCGGGAGATGACACCCGTATGTCCTTTCTTGAAGATGTTGGCAGGCATGATGCCGACCATCGACTTCTCCGGCGAGATCAGTCCGGGACAGTTGGGGCCGATGACCTTCACGCCTTTGATACGCGCGTAGTTCTGTGCCTCGACAGCATCGATGACCGGCACGCCCTCGGTGATGCACACAACGAGCTTGATGCCGCCGTCGATAGCCTCAAGCATGGCATCCTTGGCGAAGGGAGCCGGCACGAAGATGATTGAAGTGTTGGCACCTGTGGCCGCCACTGCGTCCTTCACGGTGTTGAACACCGGGATGCCATCCACGTCCTGACCGCCCTTGCCAGGAGAAGTACCACCAACAACCTGAGTACCATATTCCTTCATCTTAGCGGCATGGAAGCTGCCGTCACGTCCCGTGATACCCTGGACGATGACTTTTGTATCTTTATCTATCAGTACGCTCATAATATAGAACCATTTAATGATTATCGGTTATTAGAAATCTCCACGGCCTTGTGACCTGCGTCGGCCATCGTCGTAGCGACGGTGAAGTTGGTGCCTTTGAGAATCTCGCGGCCCTCGGCCTCGTTCGTTCCCGTTAGACGGATGACAATAGGAATGTCGGTCTTGATGATGTCAAGTGCCTCCAAGAGTCCTTTCGCTACATCATCACAGCGCGTGATGCCACCGAAGATATTGATGAGGATGGTGTTGACGTGCTTGTCGGAGAGCAACAGTTTCATAGCCTCTACGATCTTCTCCGGGTTCGACGACCCGCCAATGTCGAGGAAGTTGGCGGGCTCACCGCCATAGAGCTTGATCATGTCCATCGTCGCCATGGCCAGACCCGCGCCGTTGACCATGCACCCGATCTTTCCACCGAGATTGACATAGCTGAAGCCATGATCTTTGGCCCACTGCTCCTTCTTCTCGTCCTCGTCAGGCTCGAAGCACTCCTTCACGTCAGGATGGCGGAAGAGGGCATTGTTGTCGAAGGTCATCTTCGCGTCGATGGCCTTCAGCGTGCCGTCCTTGAGCAACACGAGGGGGTTGATCTCCACGAGCGACGCGTCCTTCTCCACGAAGAGCCGATAGAGCGCCTTGAATATCTTCGCCGCCTGCTTCACCTGCGCCTTATCGTCGAAGAGCTTCCACGCCGCCTCGTTGGCTTTGAAGTCGGCCATGCCGATCGTCGGGTCGATGATGATCTTCTCGATCTTCTCCGGGGTCTCTTTGGCTACCTGCTCGATGTCCATACCGCCGGAGCGGGAGAGCATCATCATCGGGCATTTCGACTTACGGTCGACAAGGATGGAGACATAATATTCGGATGCTATGTCGACAGCCTCTGAGACGAGCACGCGGTCTACGGTGTAACCTTTGATCTGCATGCCGAGGATCGTCTCGGCATTCTTGCGGATCTCATCCGCTGAGGCACCGAGCTTCACACCGCCGGCTTTTCCCCGGCCACCGGTATGCACCTGTGCTTTCACCACTGCCTTGCCCCCACCAAGCTGGCGGTAAGCTTCCACAGCCTCGTCCGGCGTACGGCAAAGGAAGTGCTTGTCTACTGGCACACCGTACTGCTCAAAGAAGCCTTTGGCTTGATATTCATGTACTTTCATAACAATATAAGTTTATGGTTCGCGAAATAGTTTACGTGTTGAATCAGCCCATAGCGTCACCACCGATCCGTCCTGAACGGGAACAGCGGCAGCCCATTGTTGCCTCCGAGGTTTCCGATCTGGAAGTTGCGGAAGCAGTAGCGCACAGCTACGGGAGCCTTGACCTCGGGACAGACGACATAGACGGTCTCGTTGCGCGGGTCATTGCCCGGCACCCAGAAATGGCCGGCAGTGGCTTTATGGAAGACCTTGTCAGCGCCGGCCACCTCAAAGCCCTCGATGTCCTTGAAGCGTGAGATGCCACCATAAGTGTTCTTCAACCGGATGAAGCAGGTATCGCCCTGGATAAACATACGCTCAAAACGCGGGCTCTCCGCCTGGAATCCTTTCTTGTTGTAAGTCTTCTCCAACGCGAGCCATCCGAGCCTGTCGCCGACCGGTTTCTTGTTGCTGGGATGGATCTGGTCCTGTTCCCAGGGATAGACACAGTCGTTGGTACAGATCAGTCCACTGTTGGGAATGATGTCGGCAGCGCGCAGCTGCTGCTCCTCCAGGTAGGCACGCACGGTGCCGTTAGGATCGCCGCCATCCGCATAAGGGGCGAGCTGGACAAAATAGAACGGGATGTTCCCTTCGCCGAAGTCACGCCGCCACTGGTTGACAAGCAGTGCCAACCGGTCGGAATACTCATTGCCGGGGACACCGACATTGGAGCACCCCTGGTAGAAGATGATACCTTTAACCGTATAGTTGAGCACGGGATGGAAGGTGCCGTTGCCCCAGAGCAGCGGATAGAGATAGTCGTATTGGAACTTATGGGTCATCGCCGTGGAGTCGAGCGTCTCCTGGGTGTATTGCTCAAGGTTAGCCTTGTCGAGCCAGCTCTCGACCCTTGACCCGCCTTTGTTGGCGAGGATGAGTCCCACGGGGATATTCAAAGCTGAGCGCAGCTGGCGCGCGAAGAAGTAACCCACGGCGGAGCAGTCGCCAACATTGTCCACATCGGCTGCTTTCCACTGACACTGCGCATCGTCGAGCGGCTTACTGCTCATCACAGAAGGGATCTTCACATAATGAATGCCGTCATAGCGCGAAGCCTCAGCCACCACATCGTTATAATCTTTCAGCGGGCAGTTGCCGAAGCCTCTCACGGGAAACTCCATGTTGCTCTGTCCGGCACACACCCACACCTCACCGATGAGAACATCGCGGAGCGTCACCTTCGCCCCTTTGCCCTCCGTGAACGTGAGGGTCTGCGGCGTGTAGGAAGCAGCGGGCGTGGCGACACGCACCTCCCACCGTCCGTCGTCAGCGGCCTTAGCCGTCACCGCCTTGCCCCCATTCCACGAGGCGGTGACGCTCACCATGGCACCGGGAGTGGCCCAGCCCCACAGACGTGCCGACGATTGTTGCTGCAACACCATGCCGTCGCCGAGCACATGCGGCAGACGCACGGCAGCACGGGCGGTGCCCATGACAGCCAGTGCCAATACCAATAAGGATAGTTTCTTCATCTTATATATAGGTTAATTGTTATTCCATTTCCGCCAGCTCCTCGTCATCCATATCTTTGTCGAGGCGTCCTCGCCAGAGATACTTACGCGTCTCGTGCACGATGATGCCGTTGAGCAGGATAAGAGAGAGGAGGTTAGGGATCGCCATGAAGGCGTTCATGCAGTCGGCGATGTTCCAAACGAGCCCGAGACTCACGACACTTCCTACGAAGATACAGAGGATGAACACGACGCGGTAGGCGAGCATCCAACGGTGGCCTTTGAGATATTCGACACAACGCTCACCGTAATAGCTCCAGCCGAGGATCGTGCTGAAGGCAAAGGTGATAAGGCCGAAGGTGAGCAGCGGTGTGCCGACATAAGGGATCTTGCCGAAGGCAGCCTTCGTCAGGGCTGCGCCGTCGTGGATGTCGATATCGGGATAAGCGATGATGCTTGACACGATGACGATACCCGTCAGGGCACAGATGACGACGGTGTCCCAGAACGTCCCCGTGGAGGAGACGAGGGCCTGGCGCACG
>JAQXXT010000037.1 GCA_029226205.1 Prevotellaceae bacterium | reverse complement strand
AGAAGAGCAAGGAATGCTATATCCGTCAGTACCATCCTGCCGGTGAGGAGTGTCAGTTTGACTGGGGTGATGTGAAGCTGAAGATAGGGGGCAAGGCGGTAACGGTCCGCATGGCCGTGTTTACGCTTCCGCACAGCAATTTCTAGATTGTTAACCAATTTAACAGATGACGGGAGGGCGCAGAAAGACTATGTTTCGCCCTGCTGAATAGTTACATGGAATCATACTCGAAAAATGCTCGTTTCGGCCTTTTTGGGTGGAAAAAGTGGGAAACCAAGTTGGCTGTGGGAAACCAAATTGGGAAACCACGATGTCCTATTTTGTCCAAAATAGCCCATTTTTGTCCTATTTTTCCAAGTCTCCGCGTGGGTTAACTATTTACCACAAACCCCTAAGACTGGCTTGGAAAAGCCGGAATAAACAACGTAAGTCCTTGATTATCAGACATAATAAAAGGGTGCTCGTTTGAGTACCCTTTTCATCGTCTTTTGGACGTCAAAACCTTAAAGTGACTCGCATGGGGTTCGAACCCATGACCCCAACATTAAAAGTGTTGTGCTCTACCAACTGAGCTAGCGAGTCTTGCCTTTTACGGCTGCTTTATTGTAAAAGCGACTGCAAAGGTACGGATTATTTTTGATTCCACCAAATTTATTGCTCACTTTTTTGTTCCACGGTGGCTTTTTCATCCTCTGTGGTGGGCTTTGCTGCCGTCACGGCGGCCGGGCGTTGTTGCTCCTTCGTGACATAGCGTTGCCAGTAGGCCATGATGAGGGTCGTCAGGGGGAGCGCTACGATGAGGCCGATGAAACCGAGGATGGCGCCCCAGACGGAGAGGCTCAGCAGGAGGATGGCGGGGTTGAGGCCCATGGCCTTGCCCATGACTTTCGGCGTGACGACCATGTCGGTGATGATCTGTACGATGATGAAGACGAGTACGGCACTGCCGAAGACGATCCAGAAGTTCTCTCCCGTATCGGCGGCTTTCAGCATAGCCAGGAAGGCCGTTGGGATGAGGGCGAAGGTATGTAGGTAGGGCACGAGGTCGAGGATACCGATGAGGATGCCCAAACCGATGGCCATCGGGAAGTCGATGATGGTGAATCCGACGCAGAACATAATGCCGAGGATGAGGGCCACCATGCCCTGTCCGCGGATGTAGTTGTTCAGCTCTTTCTCCACATCCTGTGCCAGCTCATGCCAGAAGGGGCGGTTCTTCTTCGGGAAGATACGGATCCAGTTGGTCGTGAGGTATTCATAGTCCATGAGGATGAAGAACATATATAATAAGGTGATGAGTGAGGTGACGATGCTGATCACGACACTCGCCGTCTGTCCGAGGACGGCGAAGACCTTCGGCATGGCCGTCTTCAGGGCATCGCTGAAGTCCTTACTCTTCAGAAAATGCTCGATCTGCCATTGGTTTGCCGATATCCAGTTCTTCACCACTGCGGTGATATTATTCGTGTGGGTAGTATGATGCAGCCATCGTGTCAGCACGTCCTGGAATCGTCCGGCCTGGTCGATCATCGGTGGTACGATGAGGTAGAAGATGCCGCCGATGATGGCGATGACGAAGATGAGGGTGATGATGATCGACAGCGCCCGTACGTGGACATGGAGCTTGTTCTCTACGAACTTGACGATGGGGTAGAGGAGGTAAGCCAGAAACCAGGCGATGAAGAAGGGCAGCAGGACACTGCTCAGATATCTTACAATGAAGAATACGGCACCCACGAGGAGGGCGATGCCCACCCACCGTACGAGTTTATCCAATGTGATTTTCTGTTCCATCTTGATTCTTCTCTTTATGTTTATTCTCTTTGAGTACTTCCTGATAGCATTTGCGGCACAGCGGCTCATACTCCTGTTGCTCGCCGAGGAGCACGCGGGTCTTGTCGCTAACGAGGCGGTGGCTGACATAGGCCTGGGCACCGCAGCGCACGCAGATAGCATGGACCTTCGTCACCTCGTCGGCAACGGCGAGGAGGGCGGGGATCGGTCCGAAGGGCTGTCCCTTATAGTCCATGTCGAGGCCGGCGATGATGACACGCACGCCCTCGTTGGCCAGACGGTTGCAGACACTCACGAGACCCTTGTCGAGGAACTGTGCCTCGTCGATGCCTACGACGTCGAGGTCGGCGCATTTCTCGAGGATCTCACGGCTCGTCTCCACGGTGGTGGAGGGTATGGAGCGGTGGTCATGGCTGACGACGTCCTCCTTGGAGTAGCGAGTGTCGATGGCCGGCTTGAAGATGCCGATTTTCTGTTTGGCAAATTTGGCGCGCCGCAAGCGGCGGATCAGCTCCTCGGTCTTTCCCGAGAACATTGATCCGCAAATGACTTCTATTCTTCCGAACTGACGGCGTTCGCCCATCCATTTTTCAATCATAACGACTGCAAAAGTAGGAAAACGTTTTAAAATTTGCAAAGAAAAAGCTGATTATTTTGCAATATACAAATAATTGGCTACATTTGTACCACAAATGGGTATACTATATATTGTCCCCACACCAGTTGGGAATATGGAAGATATGACGCTGCGCGCTATCCGCATCCTCAAGGAGGCTGATGTCGTGCTGGCAGAGGACACACGTACGACGAGTGTTCTCTTTCATCATTTTGACATTCATACGCCGCTCATGGCCCATCATAAGTATAATGAGCACGGGACGACGGCGGGTGTCATCGAACGGCTGCGTGGCGGCGCTACCATCGCCCTTGTCAGTGATGCCGGAACGCCGGGCATCAGTGACCCCGGTTTCTTCCTGGCCCGTGAGGCGGCGCGCGAGGGTATCACCGTACAGACACTGCCCGGCGCTACGGCCTGTATCCCGGCATTGGTGTCGAGTGGCCTCCCTTGTGACCGGTTCTGTTTCGAGGGCTTCCTGCCACAGAAGAAAGGACGGCAGAGCAGACTCGAGGAGCTCCGGGAAGAGACGCGTACGATGGTGTTCTATGAGAGTCCTTACCGGGTGGTGAAACTGCTGGAACAGTTGATGGCTGTCTTCGGCGCTGACCGTCAGGCTTCCTGTTGCCGGGAGATCTCGAAGATCCACGAAGAGAGTGTCCGTGGCTCGTTGCAGGAGTTGATTACCCATTTCACGGGGACGGCGCCCCGCGGCGAGTTTGTCGTTGTCGTTGCCGGTAAAGACCCGAAACTCGTGAAGGAGGAACTGAAGGAAGAAAAACGAAGCAAACGAGATAAAGACAAATAATGAAAGAACCCTAATTGTAAATTCGAATAAAAATGAAGAAACTGATTTTGATAGCAGCCCTGGGAGTCTTGATGCTCGCCGGCTGTAAGGAAGAGAAGAAGGCAGCGCCGAACCTCGTCACGATAGAGAAGACTGACTCGCTGAACAATCTCCTGTCGCAGAAGGACAGTGAGATCAATGATATGTTGGGTACGCTCAATGAGATCCAGGATGGCTTCCAGCAGATCAATGATGCCGAAGGTCGCGTGGAACTCGCCAAGACGGGTGAGGGCGTAAACCAGAAGCAGCAGTTGAAAGAGAATATCGCGTTCATCGCTAAGAAGATGAAGCAGAACAAGGCCCTCATTGCCAAGCTGAAGCAGCAGATGCAGAATGGTGATATCAAGAGTGAGGCGCTGAAGAAGACCATCAACAACCTCGTCAAGCAGCTCGCCGAGAAGGACCAGCAGCTCCAGCAGTTACGGGTGGAACTCGACGCGAAGGATATTCATATCTCTGAACTTGATGAGACGATCAACAACCTCAATACGAATGTCAGTAACCTTACCACGGAGAGTGCTGCCAAGAGTGAGACGATCAGTGCACAGGACAAGCAGTTGAATACCGCCTGGTTCGTCTTCGGTACGAAGAAGGAACTGAAGGAACAGCATATTCTCGAGGGTAAGCGTGTGCTGCAGTCGAGTTTCAACAAGGACTACTTCACGAAGATTGATATCCGAGTGGATAAGGTCATCAAGCTCTATTCCCGCAGTGCCACGATCCTGACGTCCCATCCCGCCGGCAGTTATACCCTTGAGCGTGATGCCAACAAGCAGTATGTCCTGAAGATCACAAATCCGCAGATCTTCTGGTCTACGAGCAAATACCTCGTGGTGTTGGTGAAATAGGGGGGTAGGGACATGATAAATCATGTCCCTACAATATGTTTTTGTTTTCTCCGAGAGTGACGACATCACAGTCGGTGAACTTGCTGCCGTCGATGGTGAGGCGGACGAGCGTGCGTTCTTTCTGCCAGCCCATCATGCCCGCGGCACCAGGGTTGATATGCAACAGGCCGAGGGTCTTGTCGTATTTCACTTTCAGGATATGGGAGTGTCCGGCGATGAAGAGCTGTGGCGGGGCGGCATAGAGCATATTGATGACACTGCGGTCGTAACGGCCGGGATAGCCACCGATATGCTTGATCATCACGTCGACATCCTCACATTTAAAGCGCAGAATCTCACGGTAGCGGGCCCGCAGGTCGTAGCCGTCACAGTTGCCGTAGACAGCGCGGAAGAGGGGCGCCATCGCCTCGAACTTGTCGGCTACTTCCATCGTGCCGATATCGCCGGCATGCCATATCTCGTCGCAGTCGCCGAGGTATTTCTCATATTTCGGATCCCAATAGCCATGGGTATCACTGATAATTCCTATTCGTTTCATCATCTTTTTATATTAATTTCGCGGAACATGATGAATCATGTCCCTACGTTAGAAGAACAGCAGGGTACGGCTGGCTCTGCGTTTCTGTTGGATATCGGCCTCCATCTGACGGATGGCAGTACGGAAGAAGAATAGAACAAGGTACTCATCCGTATTCTCCCTCCTGATTTGTTTCAAAGCACCGATATATTCTTCTCGATCCTCCTTGCGAATGATGATTTCAGGCAGACCGGCGCGGAGCAGGATGAAGTTGCTCAGTAGGCGTCCCGTACGGCCGTTGCCGTCACGGAAAGGATGGAGATATTCATAAAAGCCATGGAAACGGGCGGCAATTACCATGGGATGGACTTTCCCCTCAGTCATGGCATGGGCTGTAGAATCCATTAGCCGCGGAACTTGTGCGATGAGTTTCTTATGTTCTCCGAAGACGGTATCTCCGGCAGCCATATCCACGTTGGTGAACTCCCCAGGCGTGACGTCGGGAGCTTTATATGCCAGAGTATGGAGGGTGACGAGACGGTTGATGTCTTTCAATAGATCAACATCGAAGGGATGATCAAGGTGGGCATGCATCCACTCATATGCGGCGAAATGATCGGCCATTTCCTGACATTCGAGCAAGGACTTGCCTACAGGCTTGTAACCCAGTCCTTGTTCGAAGAGGGAACGCGTGTCGTCAACGCTGAATGTCGAGCCTTCTATGCCACAACTGTGACAAGAGAAGAGAATCTCGTTACGTTCCCGTTCCTGTGCTTTGCCCAAGGGACCGGTAACCTCCTTCTGAAAGGTTGTCACCGTCGCGTCATATTTCTTGATTTCGTTTTCAAACATATGTTGCAAATTTAGTGTTTTTTCCCGAATCGTCCAAACAAAATGACCGAGAAAATGTAGGGACACATGATAAATCAAGTCCCTACGGCCTTTTACTTTTTTACTTTTACGAAGTATAGTCCGATGAACGTCAGGAGCCCATTGAGGATGAGAAGTTCATAACCGAAGACGTAGCCCGTGAGGGTGCGTGTGGCGTAGTCGATGGCGAGACAGAGGAGGGGCGAGGCGATGCAGACGGCGGGCACCCAGCGGTCGTTGACCCGGCGTCTCGTGAACAGGCCGAAGACGAAGAGGCCGAGCAGGGGGCCATAGGTATAGGAGCAGAGGATATAGATGGCATCGATGACACTCGTGCTGTTGAGGATCTTGAAGATGAGGATGAAGGCGATGAAGACCGCGGCGATGCCGATATGTGCCCGTTTGCGAAGACCCTCGTCATTCTTTCTTCCGATGATATCCACGCAGAAGGAGGTCGTCAGAGCCGTCAGTGCCGAGTCGGCGGAAGAGAAGGCGGCGGCGACGACACCTATAGTAAAGAGGATGACGACGGTGGTGCCGAGGCGGCCTGATGCCGCGAACATCGGCAGGAGGTCGTCCCCCATCTCCGGCAGGGCGATGCCTTCTTTTTGGGCGAGCATCATCAGAAGGATGCCGAGGGCGAGGAACAGCAGGTTGGCGGGAACAAAGGCGAAGCCGTAGGTGCACATATCCTTCTGTGCGTCGCGGAGTGTCTTACACGTGAGGTTCTTCTGCATCATGTCCTGGTCGAGTCCCGTCATCACGATAGCCACAAAGGTACCGCTGAGAAACTGTTTCCAGAAATTCTGTGTCGACACCCAGTCGTCGAAGACGAAGATGCGGCTGTGGGGATCATGGGCGATGGCCGTCACGGCATCACCGACGGAGAGACCGAGGGCGGAGATGACATCGTCGATGATGAGAATCAGGGCCACGAACATACAGAGCGTCTGGAACGTGTCGGTCCATACGAGTGTCTTGATACCGCCACGCCGTGTATAGAGCCAGATCAGGGCCACCATAGCGATGACGGTGACGGGAAAGGGGATACCGAAACTGTCAAGGACGAATTTCTGCAGGATGATACAGACGACATAGAAGCGTACGGCGGCTCCCGTCATCTTGGAGAGGAGGAAAAATGCGGCGCCGGTCTTATACGACCGTTGTCCGAGGCGCTCACGGAGATAGGCGTAGATTGTTGTCAGTCGCAGCCGGTAGTATACGGGCAGGAGAATAAAGGCGATGGCGAAATAGCCGATGATGAATCCCAAGCACATCTGCAGATAGGTCATGCCGGTCTTCATTACCATACCGGGGACAGAGACGAAGGTGATGCCGGAGATGGAGGCGCCGATCATGCCGAAGGCGACCATATACCAGGGTGACCGCCGGTTGCCGCGGTAGAACGTGTCGTTGTCGGAGTGGCGTGTCGTGATGCGGCCGATGACGAGCAGGGCCAGGAAGTAGATGAGAACGGTGATCAGGATAATCATGTCTTTTGTATTCTAAAATGTTAATGCAAAATTAGAACATTTTATCCGATCATGCAAAAATATGAGGGATTTTGTAGGGACATAATTGATCATGTTCCGACAAATAGCGGATAATAGAAAGACAGAGTAATAGATAAAGCATATACTGCACAGTGTATGTAAAATCTGTTACTCTGTCTTTTAGGATAGTGGATCATGATGAATCATGTCCCTACTGCAGTTCCAGCACGTGGCTCGTGCCCTCATTGGCGGTGAGGATGTTCAGACCGACCTTCATGAGGAAGTCACCGGTGTACTGCTGACCGTCGCAGTCGAGCGTGGAGGCCTTACCGGGCATGAGGTTGATCTCCTTGACGGTATACGTCTTGTTGGGATCGAGGCCTTGGAGGCGTACGTTCAACAGCGGCTCCTGGAAACGTGGATGGAGGTCATAGGCGAAGACGACGGCTTTCTGTTTGTCCTGAGAGACATAGTTGACAGCCATGTGGTTGCCCTCATAGGGAGAGATGAGGCGGTACTGCTCACCGTTGAGGATGACATCCTGCAGACGACGCCAGTTAGCCACGGCACCCTGCGTATACTTATAGTCATCGGGTGACATCGTCTTGAGGTCGATATCGAAACCGAGCTTGCACATCGAGGCAACATCGGTGCGGAACTTCACGCTGGTGTTCTTATTCCAGTTGGTCACGTGGGCAGCGAGAGCCTTCACGGGGAAGAACTTCGACATGGACCACTGGATATAGAGGCGCTCGTAAGGATCGGTGTCATCACTCGGCCACAGCTCACCGAAATATTTCAGTGCGGCATAGTCGCAACGTGCGCCACCACCGGAGCAGAGCATCATCTCCAGTTTCGGGTATTTATTATGGATGCGGTCGAGGACCTTATAGAGCCCACGGACGTAATCGATATACAGATTGCCCTGCTTCTCCTTCTCATAGGGAGAGAAGATGTTCGTGATCGGAGAGTTGCAGTCCCACTTGAAGTAAGTGATATTCGGGTTCTGTGTCATCAGCTTGTCAACGATGGAGAACACATAGTTCTGTACCTCGGGGTTGGAGAGGTCGAGGACGAGCTGGTTGCGATAGTAATATGTCTTGCGGTTCGGCTGTTCGATGACCCAGTCATGATGCTTCTCATAGAGCTCACTCTTCGGGTTCACCATCTCCGGCTCAATCCACAGACCGAACTTCACGCCGGCGTTCTGCGCGGCCTTTACGAGGGCGGGGATGCCACCGGGGAGTTTCGTGTGTGTCGGCTCCCAGTCGCCGAGACCGGCATGGTCGTCCTTACGGGGATACTTGTTGCCGAACCATCCGTCGTCGAGGAGGAACATCTCCACGCCGAGGTCCTTGGCATCCTTCATCAGCTGGGCCAGAGACTCCTGGTTGAAGTCGAAGCCGGTGTTCTCCCAGTTGTTGAGGAGCGTCATGCGAGTACCCTCACCATTCCACAGCTGATATTTGCGGGCCCAGTCGTGGAGGTTACGGGAGGCCTGCGACGTACCGTTGTTGCTCATCGTGAAGACAAACTCGGGTGTCTTGAAGGTCTCGCCGGCCTTGAGGATATAGTCGGAGGCATAGGGGTTGATGCCCGGGATGACACGGAGGCAGTTGACATTGTCAACCTCGAAGGTACAGCTGAAGTTACCCGTCCAGTTGACGGTGCCGAGCATCACCGTTCCCTCGTTCTCACGGGCGGGACCGTCGATGCCGAGCTCGAAGAACGGCTCACTCTGTTCGGCGGCGCGTGTGCCGAGCTTCGTGTCGATGATCTTCTTGCCGAACTGGAGCTGCTGGGTCGCGGGCTGTCCCTCACGTGCCCAGTCGCTGTGGTAGTTGGTCAGATAATACTTGCTGGCGTTGAGATAGAAGATGCCACTGGCATAACGCCACAGCGTGACAGGTTTCTTCTCGTTATGCTTGATCTCACTCCAGGTCTTGATGACGTTCTCCTTCTGATAAGCTACATAGTGGAGCGTCACCTCGTCGGCATACTGGTCGTCGGCAAGCCGGATGATCGTCTCCGTACCGCCATTGACGGCTTTCTGCTGAACACTCTTATAATAGAGGTAAGTGGTGAGGTTGCCGTCGGCATGAGTGATGGCGAGGGCGGGCTCGAAGCTGTCCTCGGTGCCGGAGCAGGCGTAGGCCTCATGGCCGCGCTCGCCGTAGCTGCCGTCGGAGCCCGGTTTCACCTTCCAGTCGAACTTACTGAAGTCGGCGGAAGAGGAGAGTTTCTCTCCAAAGTACACTTGGTAGAGGCGGTTGGCCGGAGAGGTCTGGAGAATCAGGTCGATGTCGTTGGTGCTGATACGGATGGTTTTCTTCTCAGCAGCCTGCAGCCCTATGGTGACCATCAGGGCGGCAATGAAGGTTAAGATCTTTTTCATCGTTCTTAATGTTTATGAGGGGTTGTTAGAATCTGAGAGAAGCGGAGAACTCCACGGTGAAGGGACGGAGGTAGCTGCCGCTCATGATGTAACCGGCATATTTCTTCGCGTCTTTTTTCGTGACGAGCTCGGTGCCGTTGATGGTTCCCTTGGCGCCACTGACATTGAAGATGTTGACGACGTCAGCGCCGAGGGAGAGGTGCTTGTTGACCTGCCAGTTGATACCGCCGAAGGTCTCCCAATGGCCATTGAAATAGAAGGCTTCCTGAAGGTTGGCGTAGGTCTTGCCGAAGTAGCGGAAGCTCGTCCACAGACGGACATCCTTCGTGATGTTATAGCTCGGGTCAAGCTCGATGAGGACCTGCGGGATCTCCTTGACGATCATCTTGTCGGCATTGACACTCATCGTGTTGCCGTTGTTAAAGGTCACGCTGGCGTTGTAGTTGCTGTACTGCGGTTTCTGCCAGGTAAAGAGGGCATGGAGATGGAAGCCCTTGAAGGGGTCGATCTCTGCCGATGTCGTCCAGCCGAGGGTGTGGATGTTATAGATCAGCAGGACGGTCTTCGACTCAGAGGTGCCGGGGTTCGTGAGGTTCTGCTGGTCAATGTTGTTCGACTTAGATATATAGGTGATCATGGAGGTGAGGTCGATCCAGTTGTTCTTGAAGTAGACACCGCCACGGATCAGAGGGATCGTCACACGCTTATACTGCTCTTCCGTAGGACCGGTACCGGCATAGTCGCTGATTCTCGGGAAGCGGGTAGCCACGGTAGCGTCAGCGAGGAAGCCGAACTGGCGTGTCAGCGCGTAGGAGCCCTGGATAGTAGCGGCATAGTTGAGCTTGTTCTTTGTCACGTTGGCCGGGGTGATGACGTCACCGGCAGCATTCGTGCCACCGATATAGAAGCCGTTATAACGGGAGGCGCTGATCTGGTCGGCCGACATGCGATAGTATTCGAGACGGGCACCATAAAGCAACTTGAACTTCGGCGTCACCTGCCAGGTATCGGTGAGGTAGACAGCGAGCTTGTTCTCCGATCCTTTCGTATATTCCGGACTGAGCTCATTGAAGTCGTAGGTCTGTGAGCGCTTCGTCAGTCCCGTGAAGGGATTGTAGTAGTTTCCGTAGAGGATCGTGGGATACTCGTTGACAGAGGCATACCACTGGAAAGAGGAAGAATGGTAGTTGAGGTGATAATACCACTCGTTGAGTCCGAGGCGGAGGTTATGATTGCCGAGCTGCTTGTTGAGCTCTGTGGTGAGCATGAAGCTGCGGACCTTTCCGAAGTGGAGCCATGTACGGCGTCCCTCGACATAACCGGAGTAGGGCAGTGTGCCGGCCTCGTCGGTCGTCAGCATATAGTTGCCGAGGTTACCATCGGTGATTTGTGAGATCGTGGAGCCACCGAAGTCAACGTAGTTGGCGCGCGGGGCATCCATATATTTGGCGTTGAGGGTCCATTTCAGACCGTTGCTGAAGGTGTTCTCGAAGAGGAAGGCGAGCTCATTGGCGTGGTTGTCCATAGCCTGCTGGAAATCCCAGCTCTTGGCCTTGCCGTCCATGACATCATAATAGGTGAGATGGCCGCCATTGGGGACATAGGAGTAACGGCCGAGCTTGAAGCCCTGGAACTCACTCACGGAGCCGTCACCGTTATAGATGAACGGACCCTGGTTGTTGAAGTTGCCGGGATTCTTACTGTAACTGTATTTATAAAGGAGGGTGGCACGTCCGCGGCCCTCGTTGAAGACACGGGTGATGCCTGCGTGGAAGATTTGGGTGCGATCGGCGAAGTCGGTATAGCGTTGTTTCTGTGTGCCAGTGTCGTAGTTCTGATACATGCTGGCGGTCCAGAACCAGTTCTTGGCCAGACGGCCGGAGAGGTTGAGGTCGAAGGTGTTCAGTCCAAAGTGGTTGCCGTGCCAGTTGACGACGCCTTGAAATTTCTTGTCACTGATACCAAGCTGACTCTCGGCGTTGACGGCATAGGCGATATTACCCGTGGCGATGGCAGACTCGGAAGGTGTCATGAGCATCGTGCCTTTCAGACTGGCATCGTTACGCCAGTGGGCAGAGAGCTTATGAACACTGGAAGAATAGACGGCGGGGAGGCCATTCTCGTAGACGTTGACATCCTCAGAGGGGAGACCGATCTGAATCTCACGCGGCTTATAGGAGTCAGCGGCATTGAGCATGACATTTCGGTTGTCACCGCTTTTCGACGTAGCGACGGTGTCCTTGACCTGAGTCTGTGCAGCGGCTCCCATCGGAGTAGCGAGGATAGCACTGTACAAAAGAAATTTGTAATAACTCATTTTAATATAGGTTTTGGTTTTATTGAAATTTATTATTGTTTCAGCGAAGGGATGCGTGCGGATCATGATGAATCATGTCCCTACGGTTTCGAGGCGGATCATGATGAATCATGTCCCTACGTTGGTTTCCGGTGCAAAGTTACGCATTGTTTTCGCTCATGAGAAGAATAAGTATGACCTTGGTAGACGATTAGAAAAGGATGATTTTTGCAACTTTCTGATTTTCTGATAGAAATAAAATAAAAATAGTCTGCCCAAAGTAGATGTTTTTGAATTATTTTTCTTAAATTTGCAGCAATAAAAATCTATCATTATGCGCTATCTGCTCTCCCTCTTCATCGGTTTCATCTTCTTTGCCCTACCTTGTTCAGCGGCCGAGGATACGAAGGCTCTCTTCCATCGGTTGGACTCCTGTATTGAACTGCGCCCGGTATTTATGGCCAGGAAGGAACAGAGACTCCGGGAGGTGAAACGGCAGTTGGATCGTGCTCGTGGGGAGCAGCGGCTGGCAGTACTTGAAAAGTTGTATTGGGAGTATTATACCTATCGTTTTGACTCCGCCATGAGTTATGCCCGTCAGGAGGAAGCCCTTGCCCGGCGGCTTGGCAATGAGCGGGAGTTGTATCAAGCACAGCGGCATATCGCCATGCTCTTTGTTATCGGCGGCTACTACAGTGAGGCAGAGAAGATGCTTTTCTCTATTCCGTTGGATAAAGATGACAAGCAGGCTTGTTATGAGCAGAATATCACGGCATACTGGTTGTATCAGTATTGGAGTGCCTACTGTGGTGACCAGCTTTTCTCCCCACAATATGAACGGAAGAAGATGGTATACCTCAAGGCGGCGTTGGTAGATTATCCCCAAAAGGGAAATGCTCATTATCAATATCTGAAGGGAGAGTATGCTTTCTATACCAAACAGCCGTTATCGTTATCGTCAGCTTATTATCTGATGGCAGTCCGCATGTCACCCATCAACACGCGTACCTATGCTTCCGCCGCTTATGGCGTAGCCCGTAACTTTCTTCTGGAAGGGAAAACGAAGGATTATGTCGACTGGCTCATCCGCTCTGCCATCTCCGATCAGGTTAACCCGCTGAAGGAGAATCTGGCCTTGCAGGAACTGGCGATGTATCTCTTCAAAAAGGATGAGAACAATGCCGCGAAGTCGACGAAATATATTTACTGTTCCATGGAGGATGCCCAGTTCTATAATGACCGTCTGCGTATGCTGGAGATCTCCCAGCGTCTGCCGGCCATCGTACAGGTCTATCAGCAGCAGATCAATGCCAAGCGCCATGCTGTGACAATTCTGAGTTTGGCCATTGCCCTCATCGCTGTCGTGCTGGTCTTCGGTATCCGTTATACCTACAGGCAGAACCGGTTGTTGTACCACCGTGGACGGGAGATCAGTCGGCACAACAAACAACTTGCTGTGCTGAATGACCGGCTGCGGAAGACGGATGAGACGAGAGGAAAATATATGCGGCTGTTCCTTGATCTCTGTGCCGTATATATCACCAAACTCAATAACTATCGCAAACTCGTCACCCGTAAGGTGAAGACGCACCAGACCGATGACCTGCTCCATGACGCACAGTCGGCAAAGATCACGGAACAGGAGGCAGCAACATTCTATTCTCAGTTCGACAGCGCCTTCAAGGAACTCTATCCCTCTTTCGTGGAGGATTTCAACAATTTGCTCTTGCCCGACAAGCAGATCACGTTGACGAAGGAGTGCGCTTTGCCGACAGAGCTTCGCATCTATGCCCTCGTCTGCATCGGTGTCACGGAGAGTGCCGAGATCGCGACGCTTCTCTTCTATTCTCCCCAAACAATCTATAACTACCGCACGTCTGTCCGCAAACGTGCCATCAAGCCCGAGACGTTCGAGGATGATGTGAGGAGACTGGGGAAAAAGTAGGGACATGATGAATCATGTCCCTACGTGGGCGGAACATGATAAATCATGTCCCTACGAGCGTAGAGTCTTCGCGGCGGCTACCATGTTGGTGAGGGCGGCCTTCGTTTCGGGCCAGGCGCGCGTCTTCAGGCCACAGTCTGGGTTCACCCAGAGGCGTTCTTTCGGGATGAGTGTTGCGGCTTTGCGCAGAAGGGCGACCATCTCGCCGACACTCGGCACACTGATCAGATCACGGAATGCTATAATACCACGGGCGACTACGACTTCCTCATTAAGGTCTATGCCCGTGACATGCGCGACTATCAGGACTTTATGCTCAACACCCTCGGTAATATCGATTGTGTCGGTAGTCTGCATAGTATCATCGTCATCGGAGAGATCAAGGACTCCCATGTCATACCGGTAGCGAGGCAGAAAGAAGTAAAAAAGTAAAGAATTAAAAAAATAAAATTGCCGTAGGAACATGGTGAATCATGTCCCTACGGCGGAGCTTTGTCTTTCCGCTGTCATCCGTCGTTCCGACGGCGGGCCGCCACAAGGGACGGCCCCTGCAGAGGAGGTGTTGAGATTTATTTCCCTATTCTTTCCAGCACCTGTGTGGCGATGGCCTTCATACCTTTGACGGTGGGGTGGCCGTTCTGCTTGTCGATGTCGTGGAGGGTGATGAGGGGGATGTTGTAATGGTGGCAGATCGTGCGGACACTCTCGTTGATATCCTCTTTCAGTTCCGTATTAAGGATGAAATAGATCTTCGTGTTCGGGTAATGCTGTTGGAGGTTGACGAACATCTTTGCCAGAGCGGGACGAAAATAGTAGAGATCGGGACGTGTCCAGTTGTCATATTCGTAGTCGCCCATTTTCACGTTTGCCCAGTTGTCGTTGGTGGCGCCGCAGACGAGGATGATGTCGGGACAGCCGAGACTGCCGAGTTGTGCGGAGCGCGTGACGAAAGAGCGTGGCGTATAGTCCTCGTCGTTATAGCCCTCGTTGCAGATGGTAGCGCCGGACCACGAGTTGTTGACGCCGAGTTTGTAGCCGCCATCCTTGATAACCTGCCACCACCATGTCTGTTCCACGAGATGAACGTCCGTTTTCTTGGCATCGAGTTTATTGAAATACCAGATCTCGTTCTCTTTCGGTATAAACCCTTCGAAAGTGGAGTAGCTGTCGCCGAGGATGGAGATGGTCGGACGGATCTGAGCCAGAGATGGCAGCAGAATACTGAATAGGAACATTAGAATGGAAATAATTTTCTTCATATGGTACAAATATTTGTAGTAGAATTAGTTAGAATAAATTTTTCTATTCAGGTTTGTGACTAAAGAAGTAAAGGTTATCATAGAACTCATTCATAACTTGTCTCGCATAAGGATTATCATTTCGGGTGATAACAGCAAAATAGTTATCCACTCCCTCTTCGTCTACAATAGAAGATTGATAAATAGAATATTTCCCTTTATCAGCCAATGTCGTGAACCAATAACTGAATAGTCGACTTCTCATGGCCTGTTTCCCATCTCCTGTTTCGCAGATATAAAGCATGGTAACATTATTTACGCGGAAAAATTCATTTACAATAGAAAATATTGTATCTCTGACTTTTTTGTCATTAGGAGAATGCTTTCCATTGGAGTTGACAATAATGAATTGGTAGGATTCTGAGGTAATAAAATGATCCTCATCGAATCCTAAGCAAACTCTGCACCAGACTTAGAGATGAATCTGAAGTAATTAGGGTGGTTGGCCTTTATAACCTTATACGGTGCACAAGCATTGATTCTTGATAGATCCAGCTCTTTCATAAAACAAAAAATGAAGTGGGCTTCTTGCCTGTGCGCTTCTCGCAACTTTCTGATAGTTCTTTTTTCAGCTCTTCGACAACAAGGCGCTTGCGATCGCGAGCTTCTTTAAAACGCTTGAATGCTTCTTCTTTTGTATGATTCGTTGTTTCCATAATTTTCGTTTTTCTTTATGTGGCAAATATACGATAAAATGTTGGAGTAACCAAATTTTACGGCATAAAAAAACGGCCAAGAGTGTGACCTCTTGTCCGTTTTTTTTAGGATCGCGCCTCACGGTGCAATACCTAATCATGTGTTATCCTAACTAATGAAACAATCTTTAGCTAAAACTAAAACCTAAATCTCTGAAACAATCTTAAACCTAAAAACTAAAAACCTAAATCTATTACTACTAACCTAAACAATCTATTAACCTTTTGACGTTTGCAAAGGTACGCATTGTGTACGACCACACCAAATATTTCAAGGGAAAAGTTTCAATAATGGTTGTTTCCTTGATATAGGTCAAACGAGAATCCCAAGAAATTATGATCAGCATTATTTTGTAGGTTAAAAAAAAATGTTTAAATTTGTCGGCATGATGAATTTACTGAAAGAACTCTCGCGCAAGGACCATCCCCATGTGTTGGGCGCCTTGGACATATTTAAATATATCGGTCCCGGCCTTCTCGTGACCGTTGGATTCATTGATCCCGGCAACTGGGCGACGAATTTCGCCGCCGGATCGAGTTATGGCTATGTCTTGTTGTGGGTTGTCACGTTGAGTACGATCATGCTGATCGCCCTGCAACATAATGTGGCTCATCTTGGTATCGTCACGGGTCTGTGTCTGAGTGAGGCAGCCGTGAAGTACATGCCGAAATGGATCGGCCGACCGATTATCATCAGTGCCATTCTCGCCTCTGTCTCCACATCGCTGGCGGAGATCCTCGGTGGCGCCATTGCCTTACAGATGCTTTTCGGCATGAGTATCCCCATGGGAGCGGTGTTGACGACGGCGGCAGTACTGATCATGCTGTTTACGAACAGTTATAAGAAGATGGAGCGGGCCATTATCAGTTTCGTGTCGATTATCGGTCTGAGTTTCATCTATGAGCTCTTCCTTGTACATGTCGACTGGGGCGCAGTGGCCTTCCATGCCGTAGTGCCCTCTGTTCCCCATGGCTCTCTGCTAGTCATCATGAGTGTCCTCGGTGCTGTCGTCATGCCCCACAATCTCTTTCTCCATTCCGAGGTCGTGCAGAGCCGTGAGATCAATCTCAAAGGAGATGAGCGTATCCAGCACATGCTGAAATATGAGTTCTTCGATACCCTCTTTTCAATGCTTGTCGGTTGGGCCATCAACTCTGCGATGATCATCCTCGCCGCCGCTACATTCTTTGAACATGGAAAGTCGGTTGAGGAACTGTCGCAGGCACAGGCGATGCTGCAGCCATTACTTGGCAGTAATGCCGCGAATATCTTTGCGTTGGCTTTGTTGTTGGCCGGCTTATCGAGTACGATCACGAGTGGCATGGCTGCCGGTAGTATCTTCTCCGGGCTCTTCGGCGAGTCGTATAATGCCAAAGACACGCACTCCATCGTCGGTATCGTTCTCTCCCTAGGCTTGGCGTTATTGATGGTATTCGTCATCAGCAATCCGTTCCAGGGATTGCTCTATTCGCAGATGTTTCTGAGTATTCAGTTGCCTTTCACGGTATTCCTCCAGGTGAGTCTGACGTCATCGCATCGTGTCATGGGGAAGTATGCCAATAGTCGTTGGAACAGTGCCTTCCTCTATGGACTTGCGGGGATTGTGACCATTCTGAACATCTGGTTGCTCATAGAGGCGGTATTCAATATTGGCGCACCTGCCCCTCTGGTGTGAGCATGAAGGGATGATGGCAGTCGAGGTCGATGATATGTGGAAAGACACGAGGGCGGTCACCGGACAACTGAGTATGGCCGACGAGCTGAAGGTCATAACCGTAGTTGGTGATGGGGCAGTCGAAGGTCTCACGGATGTCAGCCCAGAGCGGACTTCCCTCGATAAACTTCATCATATCTTGGAAAAGTTAATCCTTATTTGACAATCAACAGGTCGGACCAGCGTGTCGTGAAGTTCGGACTCTTACGGTCCCTGCGGATGGCATCGGCGAAATGCTTGGCCTTCCCGTTATCGTCTTTCGAGAGATATTGTTGGGCCCCACAGATGAGGGCCTCCGTGCCATATCTCTGGTTGAGGCGGTCAACGACCTTGTCGATCTTCTGTAGTTTCTGATACCGTGTGGCATCATAGTCGATGAGGTCCGTTTGTATGCTCCGGTCACTGCTGAGTCCCATGAGCAGGACACCGGCGCGCTTATAGTGATACCCTTGTATGAAGGCCCGGTCGAGACAGTCCATGGCTGCCTGGATGAGAGTCTGCGTGCTGTTGCTCGGTGTGGGAAGGGTGAGGGTACGGAACATACCATACTGTGGCAGGTCCTCACGGAACCGGTTTGTATCGATGAACACGCCGACGACGGCAGCGACGCTATGCTGGCGGCGGATCTTCTCGGCGCAACGGGCGGCATAGTTGGCGATATGCGGCCGCAGCACCTCTTTACGGGTGATCATGTCGGGGAACGAACGGGAGGTGCATACGCTCTTCTTCGTCACCATCTCCATATCATCGATAGGGATACAGTCGGTGCCGTTGAGCTCAAGCCAGGTCCGTTCGGCAATGATGTTAAACGACAGACGGACATAAGACTGGGCCAGGGCGGCGAAGTCCCATGCCGTCTCGACCTGTATTCCCCGCAGCCGTTCCTCCCATCGCCGTCCGATGCCCCATACATCACCGATGGGGAAGAGGCGCAGGGCTTTCTCCCGTTTCTCCTCGTTGTCGATGAGGCAGCAGTGGTTATAGCCGGGATAGCGCTTGGCATATTTGCTGGCCATCTTTGCCAGTGTCTTCGTGCGTGCGATACCGATACTCACGGGCATGCCGAGACCTTTGAGGATCTTCCGATGGAGGTCCTCGCCCCAGGCTTTCATCTCTTCAGACGTCATGCCGTCGAGGATGCAGAAACCCTCGTCGATGGAGTAGCGGTGAAACTCCGGTGCACTGTTACGTACGATATTCATCAGCCGGCGTGTCATGTCGGCATAGAGCTCGTAGTTTGAAGAGAACGCGTAGATCTCCTTGCCGGGGAAGAGCTGAGGGAGTTGGAAGAACGGCGTGCCCTCTTTGATGCCCATGGCCTTGGCTTCATTACTGCGTGCTACGACACAGCCGTCGTTATTTGACAACACGACACAGGCCTTGCCGTTGAGATCGGGCCGGAACGCCCGCTCACAACTGACATAGCAATTGTCTACATCTATCAAAGCCCAGTATCGTTGTTTCATATAAACTTCGTAGTGGCGGCCACCCCCTTCGGTTCCCCCCGTGCCCGGGGGACGGAAATGTGGTCGCCCTAACTGTGATTATTTCCTAAAGTTACGGATGGCATAGAGGACGACGCCCCAGATCATGAAGTCGTCATCAGCCGTGATCTTAAAGACGGGATACGCCTTGTTAGCCGGAATGAGTTGGACATAACCGTCCTCCTTATGCGAGTCATCATAATATTTCAATGTATACTCGCGGTTGTAGAAGGCCACGACCATATCACCGTTCTGTGCCTCCAGGGAGCGGTCGACGACGACGATGTCACCATCATGGATACCGGCGCCGATCATCGAGTCGCCACTGACACGGGCATAGAATGTCGTGTCGGGATGGCGGATCATATCCTTGTTGAAATCCAGCGGCTCTACCTCATAGGCCTCCGCGGGAGACGGGAAGCCGGCCCTGAGCACGGGGGCGCAGGGCAGCGTGAGCGGCTGGGTGAAGGCACTGTGGAGAATCTCCACCTCCGGATGTTTCATTGTTTGATTCATTTTTTTTATTTTCTACCACCGTGGGGGCACCCCTTGTGGGTGCCCTAACGCCACGATTCCCGGTTAGGACGGCCACAAGGGCCGCACCCTACGGAGAAATTAGGACGGCCACAAGGGCCGCACCCTACGGAGGAATTAGGACGGCCACAAGGGCCGCACCCTACGGAGGAATTAGGACGGCCACAAGGGCCGCACCCTACGGTGGATGATCAGCAGCCCTTTCCGTCGAGGCTGCAGGCGGGTGCCGCGGGCTCATCATCGGGCATCGGCTCGAGACCGACATCCTTTGATGACAGTGTCACCGTACCATCTTCGAGGACATAACAAGGAATACCGATGTCGCCAACTTTCTTAGCCTCGTCGAAGGCGGCGTTATGGTCGCGCAGTTCGAGGAACTCATGGAGGTTGCGTACATGAGCACCGATATCGATGATCTGAAACTTATCGTTTCCTTTGATCTGACGTTCCACATACGTACAGTAGGGACACGTCTGCATGACATACATTTTAATCATAATATGTTTGTTTTATTACCGTAGGGGCACCCCTTGTGGGCGCCCTAACGCCACGATTCCCGGTTAGGACGGCCACAAGGGCCGCACCCTACGGTGGAATTACAGTTCGACTTTTTCGATGCGGAGCTGGAGGATGCCAACGGGGACATGGACCTCTACAATCTCGCCGACCTTATGATTCAGCAGAGCCTGGGCCATGGGCGACTTGATAGAGATTTTTCCTTCCCGCAGATTGGCCTCATGCGGACTGGCAAGGATGTAAGTCATCTGTTTGTTATTCTTCATATTCGTCAGCGTGACCTTGCTGAGCAGCTGAACGGTGTCGGCAGGGCGCTGAGAGGTGTCAAGGACGCGGGCATGGGCGAGGATGTTTTGCTTGAAACGGATACGGCCGAGGAGACGGCCCTGTTCGCGCTTGGCGGCATGATATTCGAAGTTCTCGCTGAGATCGCCCTTGTCACGGGCTTCAGCGACAGCATCGATGACCTTCGGCAGCTCGACCTTGATCATGTGGTTGAGTTCGGCTACCAGTTCGTCGTAGCCTTGTTGTGACATATATTCCATAGTGTTTGCAAAGTTACATAATATTTTTTACAAAGCAAACAAAGGGAGATATTAATGTTACATTATTCGGACAAAAAAATCCGTACCCGATGGGACGGATAGGATGGTGGAGATGCGCCGCCTTGCGCTTGCAAAGCGCAAGCACAAAACGGCATGCCATTTGTATTACAGAGACGGGGTGATCTCTTTGATCCAGGCGTCGATACGGCCTTCCGTCTTGTCGTCCTCGTTGACATCATCGAGGGCCAGACCGACGAACTTACCGTCGACGACAGACTCGGAGTCATCATAGGTATAGCCATCCGTAGAGACACTGCCGATGATGTTTGCGCCGGCTTCCTTGCAGGCGTCATAGAGTTCGTGCATGCCACCGCAGAACGTGTCGCTGTAGCTCTCACTGTCGCCGCATCCGAAGATGGCGACGGTCTTTCCCTGCAGGCCGGCATTCTTCAGTACGGTTACCCCGTCGTACCAGTCGTCCTGCATGTCGCCGGCGCCCCACGTACTCGTGCCGAGGATGAGGTTGTCATAACTCTTGACGGTATCTTCCGTCATATCCGTGACATTGATAGCTTCTACACCGAGCTTCTTAGCGATCGTCTCTGCTATGCTCTCACACGTTCCCGTGGAAGAGCCGTAAATAACAATAGTCTTCTTCATATCTAAATTTCCTTTACAGTTAATATTCTTGTCGTAGGGACATGACTGATCATGTTCCGCTTTTCTTTGTAGGGACATGACTGATCATGTTCCGCCATCTCTTATACAAAAACCGTGCTAGACAGCAGGTCTGTCTTTTCTTGGGCACAAATGTTTCTCTTTCCGCTCACAGTAGCGTTCACACTGGCCACAAATATCATAGCCGAGCATAGCACCGAGGATGAAGTCCTCCTCAGGGGAGAGACAGTTCAGCGGGCGGTTGACCATCAGACGGATGGCATTCATGCATGCTTTCTTTCCGAAGAAAAGGTTGATGCGGTCGTGGTCGACAGACTGTACGACGTAGTCGATATGTTGATGTTGCAGACGGGAGGTAGCAAACGCTTCATAACGTTTGTTACAGGTGAACAGAACCATCTGTCTCACTCCCTTCTGGTATTCATAGATATGGTTCATCAGAACCTTCAAGTCGACGGGTGTCATTATCTGTCTCTGCATAAGCACAAAATTTTTGTTTGATTTCTGCGTGCAAAGGTAGTATGAAAAAGTCGGTCGTGCAATACCTAAAAAAGATGGTTTTTTATCTGTAATTGTTTGGCTCGTTCGGAAAAAAAGATTATATTTGCAACAAAAAAGAAAGGATCATTATGACAGCTATGCAATTAAATGCTGAGATATTCAATAACCTCAGCTATCTTGAAGATAATGAGGATTACCTCCACCAGGCTCTTGATGCAATCAAGGCTATTGTAAAAAAGAAAAAGAATAGCGTGAAGGCAACTCCCGTCAAGAAATTTAAAGTAGATAAGAGTATTCCTCTGCCTACAGATGAATTCGTTGGTATTGCTTCGCCGAATCCCGAGGATGATATCAAAGCAAAAGAAGAATATTTTAAAGAAAAATACGGACGATATCTATGAAAGTTTTTCTAGACGCGAATGTCATCATGGAGTATCTTGGAAAGAGAAAATTCTACGATTCGGTAAGCAATATTTTAAGATTTGCTTATCAGACTTCTATTGATGCATGTATATCGGCATCTATTGTTGATAATGTAGTATATTTACTTGGTATCCATTTGAAAAAAAAGGGAATCCAAGAACCTGAAAAAAGAAATACTATTAGGATGATGTTGATTAAGTTGTTAAGTTATATAGATGTTATTGATATCAGCCAATCATCCGTCCTGCAGGCTCTATCTGATGAGAACTTCAAAGATCTTGAAGATAGTCTACAGTATCATTGTGCATTAGAAAACAATTGTGACTGTGTTGTGACTATTAATACCAAAGACTTTCCTTTGTCTAATGATGATATAGAAGTATTGAGTCCACTACAATTTGTTGATAAGTATTTAGACATAGATTAGGAAAGAGAAACAAATAACCCGATACCGTTTGCCAAAGATGAGAAATTTTGCTTTACGCTATCTGACGACAATGATTTTTGCACTACTTACTTGTTCCGGCTGTCTGGCGCAAGGCTCGATCAGCGGCAAGGTATGTAGTAAAGATGGTACGGCTATAGTCCAGGCAACCATCACTCTGCTCGCGGGTAAGGATTCCGTCGTCGCACGGACGGTGACAGACAGCGAGGGCAACTATCTCCTTAATAATATCCATTCCGGCAGTTATTTCGTCAAGGCCTCTTCCACGAGTTATCAATCCGCCACGAAGAAGGTGATGCTCTTCAACGGCATGACCATGACCGTCAACTTCACGCTGGTCAGTGATGCCATTCAACTCGATGAAGTCAATGTGGAAGGAACGGGAATCATTGCCCATGGCGATACGACGAAATATATCACGCGGCGGTTCACTACCGGCCAGGAGCAGACGCTCGGCGATGTCCTTGAGGCTCTGCCGGGTATCAAGGTCGACAAGACGAACAACAGTGTCACGGCCAACGGCAAGCCCGTGAGCCGTATCCTTGTGGAGAAGCAGGACCTCTTTCAAGGCAACAACTCCGTACCGCTGAATAACATGCCGGGCCAGGACGTGACGAGTATCGATGTCATTGACAACTATTCCGACTATAATATACTCGAAGGTTTCAAGACTTCCAATGAGACGGTCATCAGCGTGAACCTCGACGGGAAAAAGAAGAACCGCGTCAGTGGCAAGGCTGACCTGCAGGCCGGTATTGACAATAAGTATATCGTGAAGGACTATACGATGCTGCTCAAGAAGAAAATGATGGTCTCCGCCATCGTCTCAGCCAACAACACCGGAAAGGCACTGCTGAACAGTAAGGATGTCATCGGCATGAACGGCGGCCTCAGTGAGCTTCTCTCGGGTGATGATCCACAACAGAAACTTATGAAGACCTTTGCTGATAATGCTGCCCTCATCGGCGACCGAGAGGATGCCTACAAACGGAATAACGGTATCGCGTCACTGAATACGGTCTTCATGCCCTGCAAAAAGGTGAAGGTCTTATGGAACAGCATCTTTTCCCTCGATCATTACCGTATGAACAGTGACACGCGATATAGTTACTTGAATGTGCCGTTGACTTACGAGATCAGTAACCAGTCGCGCAACCGTACGACGGATGTGAACAGTAATCTGAAACTGTCGTTCATGCCCTCGAAATCCTTTAATATCTTCTATACGGGAAAGGTCGTCTATGTCCATTCTTCCGTAGACGAACAGGGCCGTCTCGTCAATCCCTTTACGAACGACAACGGGAAACATACGATAGATTTGGAGAATAACCTCCTCGCCATCAAGAAGATCGGCAAGAAGAACACGCTGAATTTCAGTGCCAGTTACAACTATTACCGCAACCGGCGGCGTGAGGATTTTGCTGCCGACAGTGCCTTCTATCTGGGCTATCGGGACCTCGATGATTGTTTCGCCTATTCCCATCGTATGAGTTCCCGGCATGGCGGTGCTGAGGTGTTCCTTCTTTATCGCTTGAATGACAACTACTATACGAGGATTGGACTCAGCAGTTATATCGATCAGGAAAATCTGCTGACACGCCTCGACCAGCAGACGGCGAATACGGCTTTCGACAATGATGACTATCTCCGTCATGAGAACAGCGGCCTCGATATCCAGTTGAGGAAAGACCGTGGAAAGTTGCAGTTCGCGGCAAAGGGGAAGATCAGTTGGCTCGCTTTTCAGACTGATATCTCCCGGTCGCTGACGACGATGCACCGTTGGGTGGTGCTGCCGTCGGTGGATGTGAAATATAATTTCAACACCTTCCATTTCATCTCTTTCAGTTATAAAGATGCCGTCAATACCTATGGCGTTGAGGAACTTTTCAGTCATCGTGTCATCGACAGTTACCGCATGTTCTACAGCAGCAACGTTAACCGCACGTTCGGCTACGATCATACGCTCAATCTCCTGCATGTCTTGATGAAGCCGCTCAGCGGACTGACATGGATCAACCTCGTCAATTTCACGTGTTCGGCTGATGACATCCTCAACGACAATCTCGTCAACAGTATCATCCGTGAGAGCAGTTACCGCAATATCTCTTCCGGTAACAACGCGTTGACCGTCGCTACGAACATCAATAAGAAGTTCCGGTTCTTCCCCCTCTCCCTGGATGCCAGTGTCAGTTACAACCACAGCTATGTACCTTATTATATAGAGGACGTGCTGACACGCTCGAAGAGTAATTCCTGGAATCTCTATGGCGCGGTCTCCACCTATCAGAAGAAAGGCTTCAACTTTAAACTCACGGGCAGTTATGCCGTCGTCGACATGCACGGCGGCAGTCATCCTTATAAGGTAAGGAACGAGGGCTACTCAGCACTGCTGTCCTACACCCATGGCAAGTTCTATGCGGAAGGGAAATGCCGTTACCGTGTCGTCAGTCTGGAGGAGGATAAGAATGAGAACTTCTATACCGATTTCACGATGAGGTATGATCTGACGAAGAAGCTGTCCTTCACCATCACCGGTCAGGATGTCTTTCATCTGAAGAATAAAACGAGTGATGATGCTGCCGTCAACAACTTCATGAGTACCTACAGTATTACCCGATATATGCCGGGACATATCCTGTTTGGTATATCCATTAAATACTAACATAGAAACCAATGAAAAAATGAAAATGAGAAAAGTGTTATTGCTGTTTGTCCTTCTCCTGGGGATGACAGCCACCGTCAACGCCCAGCAGCTGACCGTTGACTATCAGGCAAAATTGGATTCCAGTTCACCGACATTCCTGTCAGAGATGGGCGTGCCTGCGGAGATGCGCGGCATGATCGCCTCCGCTTTCAAGGACTTCACGATGAAGTTCCAGCTGAGATACAAGGACGGCGAGAGCAGCTTCGACAACATCCCCATGGACAAGCCGCAGACAATCAATATCATGGGACAGACCATTGACGGCAAGACCATCGAGGACCAGTATAAGGGAAACTCCGGTTATAAGAACCGCAAGAAGAACCTCGCCATCCAACAGGTGAACTTCATGGGCAAGAAGATCCTTGTCAAGGGAACCATCGACAGTGATACTTTCGAGGTCGTCAATGGCGCGAAGAAGGAGATCCTCGGTTACGAGTGCAAGGAAGCCGTAAGCAAGGACAAGAAGAAGACGGTGTGGTTCACGGATTATATCCCCGTTGCTGACGGCCCGGTCATCGGCGCCGGCATCACGGGACTCGTCCTTGAGGCCAGTGATGGCAATAATATCTTCACCGCCACAAAGATCTCCGATACCGTCTCCGGCACTTTCGCTGAGCCTACCGAGGGTCAGGTCATGAGTGAGCAGGAGTTCAAGGATTATGTGAAGAAAACCGCCGACATGCTGAAAATGGGCGCGGGAATGTAATACGGTCCGAATCTGACTGTTTTTTGCCCGATATTTTTATGCGACCTGAACTTCGGTTCTAGCGTGAATAAGGACGGAAAACAGTTGGAAATTGACAAAAACAACGTAGATAATTTTGTAAACAACGTGTTTATAAAATTATCTACGTGAGTTACGAGTGCTAAACAACATGTTTATGACTCGGAAATCGATGTCAGAAATGAATATTCATGAAATTTTGACCCGCATTCGATGGTTTTATGCGATTATTTATTCAGAATATCCATGCTAAAAACAGACACTGATCAGCATCTCATTGATAATCAATGCTATATCAAAAGTCCCCGACATTCCCGTATTTGCCATCCATCCCTTGGTTCTTCAATTCCATCGCAGCCATGAACCGTTTCGGGGCTGCAAAAAAGAGTCAGTGGAACTAACCTCTATGTCCCATATGTTTCGGAACATGATGAATCATGTACCTACTCAAAGATAGGTAAATTGTTTGCGGAGCGTTCTCCTTTGCGGATTATTTTGTACTTTTGCACTAAGATTATTTATGAATGAAAACATGGATCAATATTATTTGTTTTGTCCGAGCAGTATGTCGGAACATGATGAATCATATACCTACGGGTTTAAAGAACGACTCGAGAACTTGTATGGACAACTGACACAATACCTTGAAAGAGAGAAAGAGCAGGGTAGGCGACTGACTTATTGTAAGGCGTTTTTCAGTGACTTGCAGAACCAGCACCAGGACTTCCTGGACTCTACACTTTATCAACAATATCTGCAAACCTGTGACCTCACGCTCGTGGAACAGCCGCCGATAGACGGGTCGAAGATCACGCTGCTCGTGAAGACGAGCGATGAGGAGAAAGACTATATTTTTCAGAGTCTCCGTCTCACCGATGAGGAGGCGAAAGGGCAGAGCAGTTATCTGCAGACGATGCTCCTCTTCAACCATTATATCAAAGGTCTCGAGGCCCGCGGACTGAATCTCCGTGACCACTGCGTCCGTACGTGGATCTATGTTGCCGACATCGATGTCAACTACGATGGTGTCGTGCGGGCCCGCAATGATATCTTCCGCCGTTATGGTCTCACGGCCGATACCCATTATATCGCGTCCACCGGTATCGGCGGTTATTCACAGACGCGGCATGCCACTGTCGCCATCGACTTCCTGACCGTCCCCAGTGTGCAGCCTTCCCAACTCTATTATCTCCAGGCTCTCGACCATCTCAATCCCACGCACGAATATGGTGTAGCCTTTGAGCGTGGCACACGACTGACACTCCCCAATAAGCGATGTATTTTATCTCCGGAACGGCGAGTATCGACCGTCATGGCTACGTGCTGTACCTTGGCGACGTGAAGCGACAGACAGAACGGCTGTTGGAGAATATCCGTGCGTTACTCAAAGATGGGGATGCCACGATGGAAGATATCCGTTACTTCATCATCTATCTGAGGGATATCAGTGACTATGCCGTCGTTGATGCCTATATGCAACAGCATTATCCCGCCATTCCCCGTATCCTTGTCAGCGCCAAAGTCTGCCGCCCCCAGTGGCTCATCGAGATGGAAGCCGTTGCGGAGCAAAATGGATAATAGATAATGGACAATAATCCCTTTGCAGGGGCCGTCCCTTGTGGGGGCGCGTTTCCGGTACGGCCTTAATCCCTGTAGGTGCGGCGTAACCCCCGACGGGCCGCCCCCAGGGGCGGCCCCGGCCCGGCCCCTGCAAGTGGATCGGTTCACTACCTAAAAGTAGGTAATCCTCAGAAATGAGGATTTACCTATTTTTGAGTATTGCAAGGTTTTTGTTATCTTTTTAACTTTGCACCCGGAAATTAGAGATAATTTGTGAGGAAATAATAATAAAAAGATAAAAATGAATAAAGTTCTCTTCGGGCTCTTGTCCGCAACTTTGGCCTTGGGCTCTTTCCAAGGTGTCAAAGCACAAGTCAATGCGCAGACTCCGTGATGAGTCATGCCGGTGGTCACCGTCTGAGTATTGGCGGTTATGGTGAGGTAGCTTACAGCCGTGATTTCTACAGCGATAATGTCTACCGTTATTCCGAGCCGTCCAAGTACAAGAACGACAACAGTCACGGTCGTTTTGATATTCCCCACGCCGTGGTCTATCTGAGTTACGACTTCGGCAAGGGCTGGAAGATGGGCTCGGAGATTGAGTTTGAACATGGCGGCACTGGCTCTGCCTACGAGCGCGAATACGAAGAAGGCGGCGAGTGGGAGACCGAGACTGAAAAAGGCGGCGAGGTAGAGCTCGAGCAGTTCTGGTTGCAGAAGACGTTCAACCGTGCCTTTAACCTGCGCTTCGGTCATATCGTCGTTCCCGTTGGCTTGAACAACTCCCATCATGAGCCGTTGAATTTCTTCAATGTTTATCGTCCCGAAGGAGAGAATACCATTCTGCCGTCAACATGGCTTCGCATTCTCTTTCCCCAACAGACTCGGTGCCATGAGATGGACATCGGAGAGGACCATCATCTTCCAGGGAGTCTGGGAGAGTTGCACACGCGTGTTGTCATCGAGACGTGCTGCGGAACTCATAACAAGGACGAGGAGCAGCAAACTTACAATCTTCTTCATATTCTTGTCGTTTTCAACCGAGGGGCCGCGAGGCGTGCCCTTCCTTCTTTCGTTGACAAAGGTACTTTCGTAATATTTCGTTTTTACCACAAAAAAGTGACAAATACGTAAAGATTGTTCGTATTTGTTTTGTAATCTTTTTGTATTGAAAGGGAAATATGTGTGTTGTAACTTTGTCGACGAGAAATAAATCAGATAGGTATGAAAATAGGATTATTCAATGATTGTTTTCCTCCCGTCATGGATGGTGTATCCCTGACGGTGAAGAATTATGCGGAGAAACTGTCACACAAGGGTAACGAGGTTACGGTAGTCACGCCCGATGAGCCGGGACTCAAGACGGAAGGGAAAGACTATAATATTTTCTCTTATATGTCGCTCCCCGTTCCCCGCCGCCATCCGTATCGCTGGGGACTGCCACAGTTTGATTTCACGTTCCAGTATCGCATGAACCGTACTCCTTTCGACATCGTTCATGCCCACTGTCCCTTCTCTTCCGGTCAGGTGGCACTGAAGCAGGCCCGTCGGCAGCAAATCCCTATTATCGCAACCTTTCATTCCAAATATCGTGAAGACTTCCGTCGTGTGATCCCCAACGACTATATTGTAGAGCGTCTCGTCCGTCAGGTCGTGGAGTTTTATGATGCATGTGATGAAGTTTGGGTACCCCAGGCTTCGGTGGGTGAGACTCTGCGCGAGTATGGTTACCGAGGACCGATGGAAGTCGTGGATAATGGTTCGGAGTATGCTGAACTCGTCTATAGTGAGAAGATGAAAGACGAGGGCCGCAGACTCCTCTATATAAAGAACGGAGAGCCGTTGTTGCTCTTCGTCGGCCAGCATATCTGGGAGAAGAACGTCGGGGTGATCATCGATGCCCTCTCCCGAATGACGGATATTCCCTGGCACATGCTCTTCGTCGGTGACGGCTATGCCCGTCAGGATATGATCAAGAAAGCCACGGAGCTCGGCCTTGCCGGTCATGACAACTATCAACAGGACCGTATCACCTTCATGGGCTGTGTTCATGACCGGAAGATGCTGTCACAGATCTATGCCGCTGCCGACCTCTTCCTTTTCCCGTCGATATATGACAATGCGCCCCTCGTCGTCCGTGAGGCTGCTGCCCTACATACGCCGACCCTCGTAGCCCGTGGCAGTAATACGGCAGAGGTGATCACCGATGGTACGAACGGGTTCCTCGCTGATGCTGAGGCAGAGGCTTATGCCAACCGTCTGCGCTACCTCCTCTCTCGTCCTTGTCTTATCGACTTCTCCGCCGGCAATGCCGCCCGTACACTCGTCCGTTCTTGGACTAACATTGCCGAAGAAGTACAGGACAGATATCAGCATCTCATCCGCCGCATGCAACGGAAACAAGTTGCTTTGTAGGGACATGATTGATCATGTTCCGTACACACACACACATCCCATTGCAGGGGCCGTCTAGGTAGGGTTAGGGGCGGCCCGCCGTCGGGACGACGGATGTATGGGAAAACGAAAAAGACAGAATAACAGATCTTACGTACACTGCGCAGTATATGTATAATCTGTTACTCTGTCTTTTATTTTGGATTGCGGAACATGATGAATCATGTCCCTACCTTAGTAGGCGATGGCGGTGGCGGGGAGCTGTTCGTGGTTCTCGGCGACATCCTCGAGGGCAGCGAGGATACGCGTGGCGGCATTGTTCTCCCAGAAGCGGAAGTCGACATCCTCTTCGTAATTGTGAGCGAAGTCGAGGAGACGGCTCAGGTCGAAACGATCTGCGGAGACACCGACACCCTCCCGTTCGGCATCATAGGCATTGCACTCCTGTTCGATATGTGCGGGTACCATGAGGGCGGGCTTGCCCATGTACAACGCCTCACAGACACTCTCGAAACCTCCTGTCGTGGCATAGGCCTTACAGTTGGCAAGACTCTTCAGAAACGCCTCGTCATCGATCTG
>JAQXXT010000036.1 GCA_029226205.1 Prevotellaceae bacterium | reverse complement strand
TTGGGGGCGATAAATAAAAAGCCGCGGGCGGGGGCCGCCCGTTGGGGCGGCCCGTGGGCGGTACGCCGATTATAAGGATTTTGCAAGGCGGTTCCGGCATGGGGCCGCCACACGGGACGGCCCCTGCAAGAGGATGTTTATTTCTTGTCCAATAATCCTTCAATGTATTTGCACAGAATCGATATACCCTTCTCGTTCTCACCGCCCTGGGGAATAATCAGGTCGGCATAACGCTTCGTAGGCTCGATAAACTGCTCATGCATAGGCTTGAGGACCTTCAGATAACGGTCAACGACCATACTCACGGTACGGCCACGGTCGATAGTATCACGCTGGATATTACGGATCAGCCGCTCATCACTGTCACAGTCGACGAAGATCTTCAGATCCATCATATCGCGCAGCCGCTTGTTGATAAGCGTCATGATACCCTCAATGATAATCACCGGCTTCGGCTCCACATGGATCGTCTCGGGCAACCGGTTACTGAGTATATAAGAATAGGTGGGCTGTTCGATGGCATGGCCATGGCGCAGCTCGTTGACCTGTTTGATGAGCAACTTCCAGTCGAAAGCATCGGGGTGGTCGAAGTTGATGGCCTTCCGCTCCTCATCAGTCAGTCCCGTGGTATCATTATAGTAGTTGTCAAGGGGTACCACGGCGACATAGTCCGGTGGCAGCGCCTCGACGATCTTCTTCACCACCGTCGTCTTGCCGGACCCTGTTCCGCCGGCAATACCAATAATCGTAATCTTATCCATAATTTCTCTTGCTGTTCCTATTTTCTATGGTGAGCTATACAATTCTATAACGAGCTATAGCCTATAATATCTCCTCAAACATCCGTTTGTAGTATTCCGCCTTCTTCTCCACTTTCAGCGGATAGGCCCTCGAACTGCTCGGCATACGGTACAGCCGCAACTCCCGGCCCTCAAAGGTAAACGGGACACTGTCGCCCATCTTCATCCCTTTCGTCGAGATGCCGTAATGCTCCGTGAACACCGTCGTCGCCAACTGACCGGCAGCGAGGACGCCCCGCAGATCCGGAAGGGCACGGAGCATACCGTCGAGATCGGCCCGTTCCACGATATCGAGGTCCTTGTCGGCTGCCGTCCCCGTAGGACGACGGATGCGGAGGGCCGTATCAAAGATGGCGATATGTCGCTCTTTCAACATCGCCTTGATACGCGGCAGGTCGAAAGTCTTCTGCTCCTTGAGTACAAACTCATCCTTATCCCCATAGAAGCAGAGTCCCATAATACGCCACATGTCATTCTGAAAGTTCGGGTAATACCACTCCATACACCACCGCTTCGGTGCCGGCGGGAAAGTACCGAGCATCAGTAGTCGTGCGTCCTTCGGCAGCCACGGCTCAAAGGGATGGGTTTCAATCTCCTCGCTCATTTCATCTGTTTCAATAAATACACGACCACGGGATAATGGTCACTATAACCGTTGAGCCATACACCGGCAGCAGTGGTACGTTTCGGTGTTCCCTTATAAGGACCTTCCTGCTGCGTGAGATAGTCACGGTGGAAAATCTGGTGCTTATAGTATTTCAACGTACTGTAGTCTTTCTTTCCGTCTTTGTTCAAAAGATTCGGAGAGAGAAGGATCTGATCGAAGAGATTCCAACTGCCACGGTAGCTCAGCGTGCCCTTACCTTGTTTGGCAAGGGTGTTATACCACGGATTATACATATCACCGGGCCCGACCTCACTGATCTCTGCCTTTCCGCCAAGATACTTATGGATGCTCGCATTCGTCGGATCATCATTCATATCACCCATGACGAAGACTTTCAGATCGGGATGCACGGCAAGGAGACTGTCTTTGATCACCTTCACCTGACGGGCGCCACTCTCACGGTAGAAGGGCGCGGAGGCACGACTCGGCAGATGGCAGACGATGACAGCCACGGGATCACCGGCCAGCGTTCCCTCAATGGTCAGGAAGCCACGCGTCTTAAAGGCGCTGTCCTTCGCCAACTCCTGGACATAGGAATGGAGGACACTCTTCGTCGGCGTGAAGAAACGGGGATTATAGAGCAGGGCACAGTCGATGCCACGGCGGTCCTCACCCTCGATATGGATGAACTGCATATTTCTTGCCTTCAACGGCTCCTGGGCCACGAGGTCACGAAGGACATGATCGTTCTCCACCTCCGCCAGACCGATAAAGGAGCAGCCGACACCCGGCAGCACATCAGTACCGAGGTCCGCCAAGGCACGGGACATGTTCTTGAGCTTGTTGCTGTACTTCAGGCCATCCCATTTATACGACCCGCCGGGCAGGAAGTCATAATCGTTCTTCCCCGCGTCATGACAGGTGTCGAAGAGATTCTCCTGGTTGTAAAAACCTACGGCATAACAGCCGTATTTCTGCTGGGCTCTGACGGTGCCCGTAAGCCACAGAAGCAGCAGCGCCGCCATCAAGAAATACTTTTTCATCGCGTACATTTTATTTTTACTGCAAATATCGGAAATTTTTCGGAAACTACTGCATCTTTCTTGAAAATTTATTGAGAAAAATTTCCGACATTAAAAAAAATTTTGTTACTTTGCAAATAAGAATTAATAACTCAAACTACACGTGTATGCATAACAAAGCGAAAATTACGCTGATGGCACTTTGTTATAGTCCTCTCGTCCTGGCACAGACGCCAAAGACCGAACAGACGGTCGCCGGACAGATGGATGACAATGCCTTCACCTTCACTGAGGCTCAGTTGGGTGAGGATGATGACATGAGCCAAAATGTCACTATCGTCAACTCCAACAATAATATCTATGCCTCCCAGGTAGGCTACCTCTTCTCGCCTACCAGGTTCCGTTACCGTGCCTTCAATCAGAAGTACAACGAAGTTTTTATCAATGGCGCTCCACAGAACGACATGGAGTCGGGACAGTTCCGCTTCTCCACCATCGGAGGACTGAACCGCTACACCCGTAATGTCGACTATGCCCTGCCCTTCGAAAGCAACTCCTTCGCCGTTCCCGCGATGGCAGGCAGTAACAACTACGACTTCCGCGCCGGAAGCATGGGAGCAGGCAACTACCTCTCCCTCGGTGGCGCAAACCGAAACTACGTGCTCCGTGGCATGTATACCTATGCCTCCGGCTTCAATGCCAAAGGATGGGCTTTCGCCGGCGGTATCACCTACCGCTGGGCCAACCGCGGATATGTCGAGGGAACTTTCTATAACGCTCTCTCTTATTTCCTCGGTGTTCAGAAGAAATGGAACAACGGCCACTCATTGAGCTTCACCACATGGGGAAACCCCACGGAACGCTCCACACAGGGTGCCGCTACCGACGAGACCTACTGGCTCGCCAATGACTACTATTATAATCCTTACTGGGGCTACCAGAATGGCAAGAAACGTAACAGCCGCGTCGTTCACGACTTCTCACCCTCTGCCATCCTGACGTGGGACTGGGATATCAGCGACAAGCTGAAACTCACTACCTCTGCCTTCGGCAAATACGGCATGTACAAGAGTACGAAACTCAACTACAGTAATGCCGAGAACCCGCAGCCGGACTACTGGAAGAACTTGCCGAGTAGCTATTTCAATGTCTGGGGTGATGATGTGCGCAACACCGACTATGCCCTCGCCGAATGGCAGCGCTCCGTCAACTGGTGGCAGGCTTCCAAGCAGAACCGACAGATCAACTGGGATGCCCTCTATGCCGCCAACCGCGCCAACAACAGCAGTACGGGCTCGGAGATCAACAGCCGTGACGCCCTCTACTATGTTCAGGCCAAGCATAACAACGCCCTCGTCTTCAGCCTCGCCTCGACACTGAAGGCACAGCTCAGCGCCAAGCAGACCCTCGTCGGCGGCCTCATCCTCGGTCAGAACCGCGGACACCACTATCAGACGATGGAGGATCTCCTCGGTGCTGCCACCTATCATAATATCAACACGTATGCCCTCGGTACCTACGGCATCAATGATGACCGTGTACAGTATGACCTCAACAACCGTAACGGTGTCGTCGGAGAGGGTGACAAGTTCGGCTACGACTACCAGATCGAAGTCCGCAAGGGTACCCTCTGGGCTAACTATACCGAGGACTTCGGTAATGTGCATTACTTCCTCGCCGGTAAGTTGAACTACGATGATATGCGCCGGAAGGGCTATATGCGCAATGGTATGTTCGCCGACAACAGCTACGGCCATAGTGGACTGGCTAAGTTCCTTACGGGTGGTATGAAGTTCGGCGCAAACATCGATCTTCATCACGGTCAGGTACTTACCCTCGGCATCGGCTATGAGCACCGCGCCCCGGATGCCAGCACGGCTTTCGTCTCTCCGGAGATGAACAACGACTTCGTGCGTAACCTCCAGAGTGAGCGTATCTTCTCTTCTGAACTCGGTTACCAGTATCAGAACTCCTGGCTGCATGCCAATGTCAACGCTTACTACAGCAACACCAACCACGGCACGGAATGGCAGAACTTCTATTTCGATGATGTCAACTCCTTCACCTATGTGTCGATGACGGGCATCAAGAAGAGCTACTACGGCGTGGAGGCAGGACTGAACGTGAAAGTCACGAGCTTCCTCGACTTCAAAGCCCTCGGGACAATCTCCGACGCGAAATACACGAACAATGCCGATGTCGTCTACATGAGTTCCACGAAGGCAACCTATACCCGTGAGATGGTATATAATAAAGGTATGCGCGAGAGCGGTACACCGCTGACAGCGACAAGTCTCGGACTGAGCTTCCATCAGGGTGGCTGGTTTGTTGACCTCAATGCCAACTGGTACGACCGCATCTATCTCTCCTACTCCCCCTGTCTGCGCTACGGCAGTTCGATGACGACCGCCGGCCTCGTCGACAACAACGGCGACTATGAGGTCCCCGATCAGGCCAAGGGCCACGGCGGCTGGATGATCGACGGCAGTATCGGCAAGAGTATCCGTCTGAAGCACGGCCAGCTGAACTTCAACCTCATGGTCACGAATATCCTCAACAACCAGCATATCGTCACCGGTGGCTATGAGCAGAGCCGCAGCTCCTATACCGTCAACTCAGAAGGACAGTTGAACAACACCCGTGTGTATAACTTCCAGAAGAATCCGAAGAAATACTACGCCTTCGGCACCAACGGGATGTTCCAGGTTTCCTATCGCTTCTAACAATTAAAATCTCAAGAAAATGAAGAAATTATCAACTATCCTCTTCGCCCTGACGATGGTCCTCTTCGCCTCTTGTATGGATAAGGACTGGGATGATCCCAACACGACGCCCGCTACGGCCGATATCCAGGAGACGAATGTGGTGAACATCCAGGACCTGAAGGATCAATATAAATCGGTGATCCAGGGCAGCTCCTATACCCTCATCACACAGGACGTACAGATCAAAGGCATCGTCACGGGCAACGACCAGGGCGGAAATATCTATCAGAAATTCGCTATCCAGGATGCCAGCGGCGCAATACTCATCAATGTCGCCAAAGGCGGCCTCTATGGTGAGATTCCCGTAGGACAGGAAGTCCTCATCAACCTCAAAGGACTCTATATCGGCGGTTACGGCGCACAGGCCCAGATCGGCGGTGAGTATACGAACGCGAAGACCGGTGCCAAGGGTATCGGCAGCATGGACCGCTATCTGTGGGCTTCCTGCCATAAGAATATCGGCAGCCCAGACGCCTCCAAGGCCGAAGCCCTCATGACTACCTTCGATGTCACAAAGGCCTCCGATGCCGATTATGTCTGGCAGAACCAAGGCAAGCTCATGAAGGTGGAGAATGTCACGTATACCAATGGCGACGGCAAGACGACGATTGCCCCGGAGAGCGAGAAGGATGCCGGCAACAGTGTCAACCGCGCCTTCAAGGGTATCAGCTCCAGCAAACTCGTCCTGCGCACGAGCACCTACGCGAAATTCGCCGCGGATCTCGTCCCCCAGGGCACGACGAGCGCCACGGGCATCTTTACCGTCTACCGCTCCACCTGGCAGATCCTCGCCCGCACACGCGACGACATCATCAAATAATCAGCCTCCTCATTATCAATATAATGTCAATTGCGAGCTATAGAAATCTATCGCGCGCTATAAAAAAACGAAACGAAATATGAAAAAGTTATTCTATACCCTGATGGTTCTGGCCATGACGGCCCTGACCTTCACCAGTTGTGATGACGTACCTATGCCGTACGACCAGCCGAATGTGCCGGACACGCCGAGTTCTGAAGTAATACCGACAGGTACAGGAACAAAAGACGACCCATATAATGTAGCTGCTGCCCTTCAAGCTGTCAAAGTACTGGAGGGAGATGCTACTACCGATGAGATCTATGTAAAAGGTAAAGTCTCTGAAATCAAACAGATTGAGACTGCCAAATATGGCAATGCCAACTATTATATCACAGATGATGGCAGTAACAAAATCTATATATTCCAAAGCCTCTATCTCGGGAAGCAGAAATTTACTTCTGAGGATCAACTGAAAGTGGATGATGAAGTCGTTGTTTGCGGTAAGTTCTACAATTACAGTGGCAATACTCCAGAAACCGTTGGAAAAGGCAGCAGTTATCTGTATAGCCTCAACGGCAAAACTGCCGATACGCCTGACACTCCGAGTGAAACAGCCAAAGGTAGTGGTACAGAGACAGACCCGTATAATGCTGTCGCAGCCGTTGCCAAGGCCAAAACGCTCGCCGATGGTGATAAGTTAGAGAATGTCTATGTCAGTGGTACGATCAGCAAGGTAGGATCTTTCAACTCAAAGTATGGAGAACTATCCTATAATATCTCAGAAGACGGAACAGAAAATGGTACCCAGTTCTATATCTACCAGGGCTATGGCAAAGACGGTGCAAAATTCTCTTCTTCCGATGATTTAAAAGTTGGTCAGAAGGTCACCGTAGTCGGTACTCTTATCAACTTCAAAGGAAATACCCCCGAGTTCCAGTATGGCTCAAAGATTGTCTCTATTGAAGGTAGCGGTACAACCCCGACAGCAAGCGATGCAGACCTTACAATCAATGCAGCAGATATGGGACTTACCAAAGGTAATGTGACGGAAGCAACGTTAAGCAATGGCATTAAACTCACCTTTGACGCTAATGGAGGTAAATCTTCTCCGGCATATTATGATGGTTCCTACGCCAGTATCCGTCTTTATGCAATGAATAAGATGACGATCACTGCAGGCAAGAAAATAGTAAAAATAGTCATTGAGACTACCGATCCACAAGAAAGTAAAAACTATAATGGCAATGACGAGGCATACGCCGAGGATGGCACGAACAAGGTTTCTATCGTGAAGAATAGCAACACTGAGGTCACCTTCGCCGGATTAAATAGCACAAACATTGATATTGTCAATGCCTACAGTACCAATGCTGGTGGAACTCAACTCCGCATCAAGACGATTAAGATCTACTACGCGAAGTAATCCCCTCTCTTAGCTCGCAATAGATCCTATAGCTCTCTATAGAAATCTATTGCGAGCTATAATATCTATCGCGAGCTATAAATCCTCCTAAAAATTTCAAGACCTATGACAAAGAAAGATAACGACGATCACATTCCTCCGCATGTCTTGCGCCCAGGCGCACGATGGCAAGACCTCTATATCTACCAAAAGAGTGACACTCTCTACCAACTCACAGCTCTCTTCTGCAAACGGTTCTTCCCGGCACGAGGAGAACGTACCGTAGACCAAATGGTACAGGCGGCACGATCACTGAAACAAAATATCGTGGAAGGCTCCGAAGACGGAAAGACCTCCACAGAAATGGAACTGAATCTAATCAATGTTGCACGAAGCAGTAATGACGAGCTCCGTGAAGATTATAAAGACTACCTCAACAAAAACCACCTCCCTTTTTGGAACCCTTCTGACCCAAAACTCCAACCTTTTCAAGAATATTCCCGCACGCATAATAAACCCGAAGATTATCTCGCCCAGGCTCCTCAATGGACGGCGGAACAATTCTGTAATATCTGTCTCACCCTCTGTTATCAGGTTGACGCGATGATGAACCGTTATCTCAAACGTCTCGACAAACTCTTCAAGGAGAATGGTGGCATTAAAGAGCGCATGTATGCCGTCCGCACAGGCTATCGGCAACAACAGGACGAACACATGCGAGCCCTTGAAAGAGAAAATGCTACGCTCAAACAACAGCTTACCTCCCTACAACAGCAAATCTCTACCCTCCAGCAGCAGCTTACAGCTTCCGAGGCTCGCTATCAGGATCTACGACAGCGTGCCCTCAACGCCTATTACCATCAGCAAGACGAGATTGCCGCCCTAAAGAAAAAACTTGGCGAAGACTAGCCCACACTCCATAGCTCGCAATAGGTCCTATAGCTCTCTATAGATCTATTGCGAGCCTATAGAAATCTATTACGAGCTAATCTTTCCCCGTTAATCTCTCTTAATTCCTCCTCTTCCTCGGGAAAAATGCTTATTTTTGCAAAAAACAAAGACTTAAAGGAAGATGAAGATGAAATTTTGCAGATTGGGAATACTCTCTCTTTTAATGCTCCTCACCGCTTGTGGAGGCGCGAAAAAGGAAGGACAGCATCAGGCCGTACGTGTGAAAGTGATGACCATTGGCGCCGAACAAGTCAATGGTGAACAAGGTTACTCCGGTACCGTAGAGGAAGAGAGCGGCAGCTCCCTGAGTTTTGCCACCGCCGGTACGATCCGTACCCTCCTCGTCGATGAGGGCTCCACCGTCGCCCGTGGCCAACTTTTGGCGACGCTCGACGGCAGTAACCAGAACAGTCTGCAGAATTCTAATGCCGCCGTGACGGCACAGGCACATGCTGCCTATCTCCAAGCCCTTGATACTTACAAACGCTCCCAGAAGCTCCATGCCGGCGGCGTCATCAGCGATGCCAAATGGGTCTCTGCCCAAACAGCACTCGCCGCTGCCCGTGAGGCCTGGCGCTCTGCCGCCGCCCTCGAACAGATCTCGGCGAAGGACAGCCGTGACACCCGTCTCGTCGCCCCCTTCTCCGGTTATATCTCCCGTCGCTCTGCCGATGAGGGTCAGAATGTCGTAGCCGGAGAGATGGTTGTCAAACTCGTACATATCGACCGTGTGAAAGTCAATATCAGTGTTCCGGAGGATGAAATTTCAAAGATCCGTCAAGGAGAGACGATGATGATCAGTTGTGAGGCCCTCGGCAATGCCGTCTATTACGGCAAGGTCGTAGAACGCGGCGTCAGTGCCGACCCGCTGAGCCGTACCTATGACGTGAAACTCCTTGTCAACAATCCCGGCCACCGTCTCCTGCCCGGAATGATCTGTAATGTCTATACCCGTTTCCAACGTGGACAGACGAGTGTCTTCGTCCCCGCCACCGTCATACAGCTCAACCCCGACAACCGCATGTTCGTATGGGTCATCAACAACGGACGGGCCACGAAACGCTATATCAACTATGTCGGTGACACCTCCCAGGGTGTCCGTGTCAATGGCGGTCTGCTGCCCGGCGATCAGCTTATCGTCGACGGCCAACAGAAAGTCAGTGAGGGAACCCGTTGTGAGATCATCAAATAGGAGGCTGTGATGAGAAAGAAAAAGAAAAGTTTTCAGGAGATCTGCCTGTACTACCGTCAGCTCGTCATCCTCCTCGTCTGTATCCTTGTATGCCTCGGTATCTGGGGCCTTGTGAATATCAACAAGAATGAGTTCCCCGACTATACCGTCCGTGAGGGTCTCGTCGCCGCCGTCTATCCCGGTGCCACCTCTAAAGAAGTAGAGGAAGAGGTGACGAAACCACTGGAGAACTATATCTTCACCTATAAAGAGGTATCAAAGGAAAAGACCGTATCCTACTCCCGTGACGGTATGGCCATCATCATCGTCGAGCTCAACGAGAACCTTGAGGATAAGGATGAGTTCTGGTCGAAATTCAAACATGGTGTACAGGACTTCAAAGCCACCTCTCTCCCTCAGGGTGTCCTTGCCGTGAAAGTCCAGGATGATTTCGGCGATGTCAGTTCGGAACTGATCTCCATGGAGAGTAAGGACAAGACCTATCATGAACTCTACAATTATATGTGTGCCCTTCGTGACTCCCTGCGCCTCATCCCGAGTGTAGGAAAGATGAGTATGGTAGGTATGAACCAGGAGCAGATCTCCGTCTATGTCAACACCGAGAGACTCGCCCACTATGGCGTGAATATCTTCAATATCGCGCAGAAGCTCGCCGGAAAAGGCTTTACGACGACGGGCGGACGACTGAAGACACCGGAGTTTAAGAGTCCCGTCTATGTAGACCATAACCTCAACAGTATCTATGATATTGAGAATACCATCGTATACAGTGATCCCAAAGGACATATCGTCAGACTGAAAGATGTCGCGACGGTGAAGCTCGAGTTCCCCGAACTCACACAGTATGTCACCGTCAACGGCACGAAGGCCCTCCTTCTCTCCGTGAGCAACAAGGAGGGGATGGATGTCTCGAAGATGGGCTCTGCCGTCAACAAGAAACTCGATCATGTCAAGGCTGAGCTGCCGGCAGATGTGAAGGTCAGCAAGATTACGGACCAGAAACAGGTCGTCGACGACTCCATCGTTGACTTCCTCCGTGAGCTCCTCATCGCCATCACCACCGTCATCCTCGTCGTCGTACTCATCATGCCACGACAGGTGGCTATGGTCGCCGCGGCGACGATGCCCGTGACGATCTTTATCTCTCTCGGACTGTTTTATATCTTCGACCTCGAACTGAACACGGTGACGCTGGCGGCCTTGATCATGACCCTCGGTATGATTGTCGACGACTCCATCGTCATCATCGACGGCTATGTCAACGACCTCGCGGCGGGGATGACGCGCTGGAACAGTGCCATCGAGTCGACGAAACACTTCCTGAAAAGTATCTTCTCTGCCACCCTCTGCATCAGTATCACCTTCTTCCCCTTCCTCGTGACGATGACCGGTGTCATGCACGACTTCCTGAAGATGTTCCCATGGGCCATCACCATCGTCCTCTTCGTGAGTATGATCATCGCCCAGACCCTCTTGCCGATCCTCATGTATTTCTGCATCCGGAAACCGATAGAGACGGGTGTGACACGTAACGGCAAGAAAGCCTTCAATCTCCTCGACATCATGCAGAAGACCTATGATAAGGCCATCGACTGGTGCTTCCGTCATCAGAAGATCACCATCAGCATCGGCCTTGCCGGCGTTCTTGTAGGTATTCTCGTCTTCACCCGTCTGCCGCAGAAGCTCATGCCGATTGCCCAGCGTGACCAGTTCGCCGTGGAAATCTTCATGCCGACGGGCTCCACCGTGCAACATACCAATGAGGTCGCTGACTCCCTCGAACACATGATGCGCCGTGATCCCCGCGTCATCTCCGTGGCTTCTTTCCATGGCATGTCATCACCTCGTTTCCAGACGACCTACGCGCCACAGATCCCGGGCGAAAACTTCTGCCAGTTCATCGTCAACACAAAGAGTATCGATGCCACGGAGGACCTTGTAAAGGAATACAAGAAGAAATATACGAATTATTTCCCCGAGGGTATCGTAAAGATCAAGCACCTCTCTTATAGTAAGGAGGAGAACCCCATCGAGGTACGTATCACCGGATCTAATCTGGAAGACATCACTACTGCCGCCCGTACCATCGAGGACACGCTGCGCCGTACTGACGGCCTCGAGCTCGTCCGTACCGACTTCCGCGAACCACTGGCCACGACACGCGTCCATGTCAACGAGGATGCCGCCAGCCGCCTCGGTCTGACGAACCTCGACGTGGAGATGGTTCTCGGCATGCGTTACAGTGACGGTATCCCCGTGAGTACGGCATGGGATGGTGACTACGGTGTGAAGACGGTGCTGAAGACCGAGAAGAGCAATAGTGCCAACCTCAACGACTTCCTCGACGAACAGATTCCTATCTGGGGCGGCATGAAAAGTGTGCCCCTGCGGGAGATCGCCCGTGTAGACAACAAGATGGAATACGGACAGATCGTCCACCGCAACGGCCTGCGTACCATCTCCGTCATCAGTGAGGTCGACGATGGGGTCAACGTCGAACAGAAGACGAGCGACATCATGAAGATCGTGAAGAGTCTCAAACTCCCCGAGAATATCCATATCTCCTATGGCGGACAGTATGAGACGGACAATGAACAGATCCCGAATATCATCCATGCCCTCCTCATCTCCATCGCGATCATCTTCTTCGTCCTCATCTGGCATTTCCGCGATGTCCGTGAGTCACTGATCATGCTCGCCAGTCTGAGCCTGTGTATCTGTGGTGCCGCCTTCGGCATCCTCCTCTCGGGCATCGACGTCAGTCTGACGTGTATCCTCGGCTTCGTATCCCTCATGGGTGTCCTTGTCCGTAATGGTATCATCCTCTTCGACTATGCCCAGGAACTGTACCATGATGAGGGTCTGAACCTCCGCGACAGTATCCTCGTTGCTGCCAAA
>JAQXXT010000035.1 GCA_029226205.1 Prevotellaceae bacterium | reverse complement strand
CGGCCCTTGTGGCCGTCCTAACTGGGAATTATGTGGAATTAGGACGGCCACAAGGGCCGCGCCCTACGGAGACAGACGGGCCACAAGGGCCGCGCCCTACGGAGGGGAAGAGGCATATTAAACATCCCTCCCTTCAGGGAGGGCTTGGGTAGGCCTTTTATCTCACAATCTTTCTCGTATTACTTCCTTCTTTCACAATCACTACCCCACGATAATCCTTGCTGACTTTTCGGCCATCGACCGTAAAGTACTGAGGATGAGCCAGCGTGGGCGTTTTGACCACGCCGGAAATGGCCGTAGTCTCCGACTTCTGGGAAGGACGCTTGAAGAGCTGGATGGACTGTACGTCATTCGTCTTCATGTTGAACTTCTCCGTAGAAGTACCATAGGCGATCTGATGGCCTTTCACGCCGACGAAAGCGATCACTGCATTGCCCTTGTCATCGAAGGAGATCTTCGCAATAGCCTTGTCCCCCGTCGTCGTACTATTATATTTCAGCAGTGAACTGGCACCGGAGATCCAAGCATCGTCACGCGTGATCTGCCAAGCGAAATCACCGACATTCTTCAGCGCGAAGGTCCAGGTGGACGGATCGACATAAACTGTATCACCGGCATCATTCAAGACCACATCAACACTCTTGAAGGCATAACTGCTGTAGGCACTCATGGCCTTCTCTGCTTCCGTACAGACAATGAGGACACTGTCGCCGTCAGCGAGGTCGTCGGTAGATGTCACCTTCACGTATTTCTCCTGATTCTTCGGATATACCTTACCATAATTATAATGGAAAGAGATCGTACCGTCGGCATTCTTCGTGACATTCTGGATGGAACGGTTCTTATCGGTCTTATTGCCAAACCATGTGAATTCCTTCATCTTATTATTGCCATTGCCGAAGAGTTGACTGTTGTCGCCAAAGGAAGCATAACTGTTGCCACTACCGAGCATTGAGCCGTCAGACGTCACGACATAGGCGCGCTTGGCACTCTGCGTATTGTTGAGGTTATCACTTTGCCAAGCATTAGAGCTATACGTGATATGCTCCACCATCATACCGTTGGAGAAATCCTCGGGATACCACGTAGAGGGACGACGGTTCTCGAAGATATAATACTCATTCTTATTGTTCGGATTACGGAGGACAGCCGCGAAGTTGTTGTCGCCGTCAGCAGGATCTGTCAGCGTGATGGAGTCTGTCTGCGTGGCATCAATCTCGGGAAGCGTCTGCCAGCCGAGGTAACTCTTCTCATATGCCGTATAGCCCACAGGAGCCGTAGCGAGACCGCCGGGATAATAGCAACCGGAGTCCATGATGGAGAACATGCCGAAGGGAGAATCGCCTCTGTAAGAATAATCCGTCACATACCAATCGGGCAGTCCAAGTGCATGACCAAACTCATGACAGAACACGCCCATGCCCATCAGCGAGTTATCCCTATTCAGCTCATTACCGACGAAATAACCATTCAGGGCATAGCCGCCGGCCGTGACGTTATAGTCTTCATAATAATCTCTTAGATCACTAAGGCTCAACTCATGAGGCCAGATCGTATTGGGATCATCTCCTCTCGGCGTTCCTGTTGCCTCACCATAACCGGCATAGAGGAAAGAAATCAAAGGAATCTCACCATTGACAGCGTAGGGAGAGAAATCAACACCATCATCCTCAGCCTTTTCGATGGCCTCTATCAACATGGATAATACATTATAGTCTGTACCTTGAGTGTAAGAGTCTGCGCCATAATAGGCATAACCCTTAGAGAGCGTAACGGTATCGACAACAACGAAGGTCGGACGGAACTTGCCATTACTCACACTCTCGAAGTAGTCCTTCACGGAGCCAACGGTATAGTTATCCTCGGAATAACCGGGCTCATTGTAATAGCGGGTCATCTTCTCGATCGTCGTCGTTTTCTGGAACTTCTGATCCTTGAAAGCAACCATGATGACGGGGATCGTCACGTCGCCGATACTGCTCACGCAGCCATCAGCAGCATAACCTTTCCTGCCGAGACCATCGGAGGTAGATGCACCGATGCGACGGGGGGCCTTCGCGCCCTTGACGGAGAGCTGCTGCAGGGCAGCGGCACGACGGAACTGTACGAGGTTGCCGAGCTTCTGTTCACCGAGGCGCAGGGCATCACCACCCTTCACAAAGGTCTGCTCCACCTGACCACGGAGATTGGCATTGTGGGCAATCATCGAGGAAGCCACAAGCTGGTTGTTCTCCACACGGGCATAGCAGAGGCTGCCGGCAGCATTCGGGGCCACGACGACACCATCCGCCGTAGCACGGAAGGAGAAGTGTTCATCACCGTACAGATAATAACTTAAGGTTGTGCCATCACTCTGACGCGCAGTGAGCAATCGGTGCAGAGCCGGTACGCCCCACATCCGGACACCCACGACGAGCATCAGCAGCAGAGCCAAAAGAATTTTCTTCATAAAATTAAATCTTTATTTTGTTGATAAAAATCCACCGTAGGGGCACCCCTTGTGGGCGCCCTAACCCCGCCGTAGGGTGCACCCCTTGTGGGCGCCCTAACCCCGCCGTAGGGTGCACCCCTTGTGGGCGCCCTAACACCACGATCGGCGCGGAACATAATAAATTTATCCCTACGATTGCACTCTTAGGACGGCCACAAGGGCCGCACCCTACGGTGGATCAAATCCCACGGACAACCACAAGGGCCGCACCCTACGGTGGAGAAACACAAAAATCCACACACTCTCTAAGCATGTGGATTCAAGTCTTAGTGAAATATATGGTCAATGTATTACTTTACAATCTTCTGAGCGGATACGGTACCGTCAGCAGCCACACTCCGCTTGATCAGCACGCCCTTGGCATCCTTGCTCACGCGGCGGCCGAGCAGGTCGAAATACTCCTCGCGTGCCTTACCGGCAGCAGCATTGTTCGTGATGCCCTTGATATCCGTAGTGCTGAAGTCGAACTTGAAGCTCGTAACAGTCTCAAGATACTGAAGGATATATAAAGCATTTTCAGAGTAATTCAGTTCAAGGTCACCCAGCAGGATATCATCATCCATCGGCTCAAAAGTATACGTCTTTGCAGAAGCGTCAAAATCGCCGACGAAACGGAGAGAATCAGCCAGATAGCCAGAAGACTTGATTGGATAACTGAAGAATGTGCCCAGATTGGGGTTCGGCAGAGCTGAACCAGTGAAAGCAAGTACCGGCGTATCATCAGCACCATTGACCGTATCGTTGTCAAGTACCTGCCAGTCACCAAGCGCATGAGCAGCATCGGAGAAGCCCTTGATATAGTAACGGGTAATCGTGTTGCCATTCTGATCCTTCGTATTCATTGGAATGAGGGGAAGTGTCTGTGTATCCGTTACTTTCTGTGCCTTTCCCGTAGAAGAATATTTGGCCGGAATGGTATAAGTCAGCGTTCTCGTTGCATTATATACATGCGTAGAGAATTCTTCGGGAGTTCCCAAAGTCTCCAGACCGAAACGATAGCAACCATCAACAGGAGCGATAGAGTCACCGGCGAAGACGCCATAGTAGCTGTCGTTCATTGTCATGAGGGAGCCCTCATCAGGAATATAATAAGCCCGGATTGGGTTGTTATTACGTGTAAAAGTAACACCAGTGGAAGAAGACTTCGGTGTGGTGTTATAGATAGCCAGCTTCTTACCATTCTTCATGCTACCAACGACCTGACCCGGAGCGAAGACGAGGGAGTCAACACCTTCGTACAGACCAGAAGGATAAATCTTAGCAGCGATGAAGCCCCAGCCCTGAGAGAGCAGGTCAACATACATAGAGTCTTTGGCATTGTCCGTATAGATCATCGTCGTGTCCATTGGGATCTCAAAGGAGCCCATTCCTGTCATGTACTCATAGCTGCTGCTCAGTGCGAAAGACAATGTCTTGTCAGCGAAAACAGCCGTGCTGGCAGCCTTCTTGGCAGAGCGAAGGGCGTTGACGTTGGAAGGAGCCACGGGAGCCTTGAAGGCAGAGTTCAACTGCGGCTTCATGTTCTTCAGCATCTCCATTTGTGCTGCACGCTGTGCACTGAACTGAGCTTTCAGCACGGAACGATCCAACTTCTGTGCGAAAGACGTTACGGAAACGAGAGCAGCAACAAGTAAAAGCGTAAATTTTCTCATACTAAATTCCTGTTAAAAAAATCTCAAATACAATATTTATATTAATTGGAGACAAAATTACGGATTCTTTTTCAATCCAACAAATATTTTTACAAATATCTTGCATCAAAACCGAATATTTAACAATTTCATATTTCTTTACTATCCGTAGGGACGGGTGGCCCAACTTCCACTGTAGGGTGCGGCCCTTGTGGCCGTCCTAATGGGGAATTCGTGGTGTTAGGACGGCCACCCGGGCCGCCCCTACAGTGGTAGAACAAAAAAATCCCCCTGCAGGAAACGATATTCCAACAAGGGGACCCACGAGAATGTTTGGGGAAGACTTATTTCTTCGTCAGCACCGGATTATTGATGACCACATCATAATCCTTCATGTGCCATCTGTCGATATTGTTCTTAATACGATAGGCCGTGAAGCGGAAGGCGGTGAAGGCCTTGCTCTTCAAATCACCGGCGAAGGATGCCGTCAGTGGTGAAGCACTCAGATTCAGCGGAGCCGCAATGGCATTGTCCGTATACACCTTATAGGTTGTGCCCTCGGCATCCACCAGTTCAAGATAATAAAGACGGGAAGCACCCTTCAGATCAGCCTTACCAATGTAAGAGTTGTTTACGGTAGTTGTGAAGGACATCTCACTGCTATCGAAAGTAATCGGAAGCGTGATGTTGTAGTCCTTCAACTTCAGCGCGTTGTTCTCATATGTAACGTCGTAAGAGATGGCATTGCCGTCGGCATCGGTACCCGAGAGGGTATAGGAACCTTCGATATCGGAAGCGAGGTCATACTGCACAACCTTATAACTGTTCTTCACACCGGCATTCTCCAGAACGATATCACCAATACGCATCGGATCGGAGGCGGCCTTCTCGCTGACCTTAACCTTCAGCGTATCACCATTGAGCGTTGCCTCTGCCCAGGAAGGCGTAGAGACGATGGTGACAGGCTGTGAGTGGTCGATGACATAATAGACGGAATCCTTCTTGTTGGAACCAAAGGCGATATAGTCAGGGATCGTCGTCTGATAGATATTACCAATCTGCAGGACGTTGACCTGTACGGAATCCTCGCCATTACGGATCGTCAGCATCGTGTTACGGGCATCCTCAGAGGCGTTGGCCTTGACACTGACATTCACCGTACTACCGTCGACGGTTGCCTTTGCCCAGGAAGAGTCGGCAAGCGTTGCCGTGATGGCACCGGGAGCGGTGACAACGACCTGGCCCTCACCGGCAGCAGCGGAGAAGCTGACATTACTCTTGACGACCGTGATACTGTTGGTCTTCAGATACTGCTCACCGGCATCATCATCGCTGCAGGCCGACACGAGGCACAGCAGACCGATGAGCATCAGAAAACTATATATTTTTTTCATCTTTCTATTATCTTAAAATGAAACGTAACGCGTTCTTAGACAACTGGATATTGCCCTTCTTCTCCTGCGGAGCCTTTTTGGCATGAGGCTTAGCGCCGGAGGTTGCCTTACGGTAGAGGACGAAGTCCTTGATCAGACTGTACCAGCCACCATCGTGGGCACGGTCGGTTACTTCTGTGTCACTGGAAGGATACTGATAGGTAGTCATGGCCTGACCAATATAACTGATCGTGGAGTTGTTGCCAACCTTTCCGGTGAAGGTTGCCGTCATGCTGCCGTCGGCATTGAAAATCAACGGCGCGCTGTAGAGGTCAGAGTGAGAGTAATACATACCACTCATATCAGCGTCGAAGAAGGCATTGCAGAAGTAGAACTTATCACCAGACTGGAGGGAGTAGAGATTACCCGTACCGCCGACGACACTCAGTGTTGCCGTTTCAGCATTGTAGCTGACGGTCATCGGGACAGAACCAGTATATTCCTTCACCATACCCGTGGCGTCATCATATTCCTTGATTGTACGATCGTAGTCAATCTCATAGTAGTCTCCTTGCTTCGACAGAGTCGCCGTCTTATCGGAATAGCTGTAACCATCGAAGTAGTTATAATAGGAGCAGAGATAAGAACCGGCAATCTGGCTGATGCTGGCCTGCGTGACATAGAGCGTAGACTTATAGTCACCATTTGAAAGGATGATCTTACCCGTACGCGGCGCACCGGTATCATTGGCGGCAGAGGTGATAGTCAGACCATTCTCTGTCTTGGAAACAGAGAGCCAGGAGTCGGAAGCAGCGGGAGTAGCCGTAATCTGGTCAAGACGATAGCCATTATAGGTTTTCGTCTGGCCCTCATTCGTGGAACCGACGACGCCGGAGGAAGTGATCGTGCTGACCACGAGGCTCGGGCTGACCCATACCTTCTCGGCAGCAATGCTCTGATCGGTCAGTGACAACTTAGTATAGTCATAATCGAGATTCCACAGCTGTGCGCCATTGACATTCGTCGGCGTATAGAGGCGGACACCCTCGGGGGTGACGACATACTGCGTCTTTATCGTGTCATTATTGGAGATGACCTGTGCCTGACGGTTGGTCTTCTCGAAGTTGACCTTCGTCTTCACGCCGTTGAGCGTGAAGTCAGCGCTGGCGAGGTTGAAGATCGTATCCATCTTCTCCACCTGCTTGAGGTAGTCGGCAGAGGAGGTCGTCAGACGATGGAAATACATCGTGTTCTGGTTACGCTTGCCGTGGCACTTGATGAGATCAGTACCCACGGAGTCGATAACGAACTCGAAGTCACCCTCCTGGCCCTTGTCGGCACCATTATGCGGAGTGGCAAACTTATGCAGCAGCGTGTTGTAGGAGTCGAAAGACAGCACAGGACCGTCATCATTGGTCATCGTGTAGAGAGAGGTCTCCTGATCCGTCGTTCCCTCCATGCCGACGGTAGCCTTGCCACCATTGAACTTGATGGTATAGACAAAGCCGCCGTAGTCACGCGTGGACTTCGGATAATAGTCCAGAGCCCAGCCGTTCTCGGAACTCTCGAGGACCTGCTTGGCATTGGCCAGGAACTCCGACATACGAGCGGAAGACGACTGATCAAAGTCATCCTCCTGATCCTTCAGACAAGACTGCAGGAGAAGAGCCGGAGCGGCAAGTACGAAAAAGAGAAATATATTTTTCAGTTTCATAACGTTCTTCTTTTTATTTTACTGTAAGATCGGTAAGATTTACCTTGCCGGCAACGACATTATCCTCACGGCGGAGAACTTCCTCACGGAGCTTGTCGAGGTCGATGTTGAAAGTCTCCTTCATATAGGTCTTCACGTAGGAGAGCTTCTTCTCCAGTGCCTCACGGCCGGAAGCGTCACTGACGACGCGCTTGCCGTTGGCATCCGTCTTGTAGACGCAGGCACTGTCCATCCACTCCTCCCACTGCTCGGGAGTATTGAGGATATAGGTGGACATCATCTCGGCGAAGTCCTCACGGGCCTCCTTCTGACTGTAGTCCGTGATGAAGCCACGCTTCAGATAGCCCGTCTCATACTTGGACGTACTCCAGGAATCATTGACATAACCGGTACCCGTCACCTTCGCGAAGTCCTGGGGATAGTCCTTCGTCTGGTTCAGGATATGGGTGAACTCGTGATGGATCGTCTTGAGATAATACTCATTGAGGCTGCTACGGTTGTTGAGATATTCATCGAGGTGGTTCACACCGGCGAGGAAGATCTTCTTACCACCCTCGGCAGTACCGAGGATGATGGTTCCGTTGTTGTTGTACTCCCAGTCACCGGTGCAGAAGAACATCTTCGGGAAATAGGTACGCGTGAAATCGGTACCGGCAATCTGATCGTAGGTGTCCACACAGGTATATTTCACGATATGTGCGAGCTTGACAGCCTTATCATAATCGGCAGGCACCACATAATAGCTCATATCCGACTCGATATCCTCGTAGCGGTAGAGGAAGGCGATGTTGTAAGGATCCGTGAAATTGGCCTTGATCCATGCATCGAAAGGCGTCTTCTCCGTCGCCTTCGATGTGATGACACTGGTATCACTCAGATCATCATCGGAGCAGGAGGTCAGTCCACTGAGGGCAGCGACTGCACAAAGCGCCAAAGCAATATATTTTTTCATTTGACTTTCTTCTTAAAGAATTCTGTAAACTATTAGTTACGGGGATTCGGCGTCACGCCAGCCGTACGGATCGTCAACGGGATCTGGATAGCACGACGGGGATCGTCCTGCTTCAGCCAGTCGGTGATCTTCTCCGGTTTACCGTTAGAACCCATCGTACGACGAGGGATCACGATGTTGTAACGCTTGATATCCCACCAACGGAGACCCTGATGCATGGTCTCAATGCGACGGAAGTCGAGGACACACTGCAGCATGCTCTCCTGAACGGAACCCTCAGCATCGATGGTGAAATGCGGATGGAGGTGCTTCTTGATGGTAGAGCCCTTCGTGATGTCCTTGTCGTCATAGCTGTAAGGAATATCCTTGTAGAACTTCTGGATAGACTCCGGAGTCAGCTGGACAGTTGACTTCGTGAAGTTGTGCATCCAGAGATTCAGGTCTTCGCAAGCCTTGTCATACTGCTTCAGCATGGTGTAAGCCTCGGCACGTACAAGCAATGTCTCATCCTGGGAGAACGTGACATTGAGGATATGATAGTATCCCGTACGGGCCACAGGGTCTTTCTCCTCGAAGACAGCAGGCACTTTCATGATGACACAGAAGTCGCTGCTGGCCGTATTGTTGTCGAAAGACTTCCAACGGAGCAGCAGCTTGCCACCCCAGATATTCTCTGCATGGAATGTCTCATTATCGGCAATGTAGTTGCCATGGCGGTAACGTGTGTAGTAGCCCCAGGGACCGACGGCAAGACCAGCGTAGGAGTTGGCCGTTTCGATCAGCAGGTTGGCATTGGCACCGGCGTCGCAATAAGTCTTGGCCACCGTGATAGCCTGAGAAGAGGTACTCAGCGGCAGAGCCTCGAGAGCATCATAGTCATGCAGGGAGGGCTCAGAACCGAGACAGAGGTTGGCATACTTCACAGCCTCGTCCCACTTATCATAGAAGAGGTAGAAACGGGCAGCGAAAGCATAGGCAGCTTTCTTGTTGAAGTGATACTTAGGAACGGTATAGTCGTCACCAATGAGTTTCAGACCTTCCTGAATATCCTTGTCGATATTGGCGTAGGTCTCGGCGACGGTACCACGCGGAGCGTCAGAGTTATAAGTCTCGACCTGCTTGCTGTAGTAGATTCCGAGGTCCTTGTTGCTCGTCTCGGGGTTGTAAGCCTGAGAGAACTCGTTGACAAGGATGAAATGGTTGTAGGCACGGATCAGCAGTGCCTCACCCTTGTCCTGCAGCACCTTACTGTCGGTAGTATCGGGGAGCTCACTGATTGCCTCGAGGGCCTGGTTGGCCTGGGCGATATCACCGTAGAGGGCCGTCCACAGAAAATCGGTACAGTCATTGGAGGTCTCCGTGACATCCTTCCACTGGAAGGTCTCATCACCAAAACGGTCACCATCATGGTTGGTGGGATCATAGTAGTCACAGTTGTCGGAGATGAGCTCGTTGACCAGCAGATAACTGGTGGTCGGATATGCTGTCGTCAGCAGGTCCGATATCTTATCCTCATTGTCCAGCGTCGTACGGTTATCCGGCATCTTATCAAGGAAGCTGTTACAGGATCCCAGGGTCAGAGCCGTCAGCGCCAGAGCAGTATATTTGAAAATCTTTTTCATTGTTGTCTGTATATGATTCTAAAGACCAAGTGTTATGAATTAAAGACCGAGTCTTAATGTCAGCGTGAACTGCTTCGGCGTAGGAGCGGCGACACCACCGGTGTTGAAGAACTCCGGATCCTGACCGTTCAACTTCTTGTCGGCATAGAATAGGAAGAGGTTCGTAGCCTGCAGTTTCAGCGACAGGTTGGACAGACCCCAAGAGCTAATCCATGTGCGCGGGAAGTCATAACCCAGGGAGATCTCCTTCATACGGATGAAGTCACCCTTGGCGATACGCTCGGAAGAATAGTTGTATGCGTTGTAAGCATAGCTGAGGTTACTGTCGAGCTCGTTCTGGCGCTTGCTGGCGATAACAGGGATCGTCGTCTTGTTCTCATCACCAGGAACGGTCCAGCGGTTGCGGAACTCCTTCGGGGTTGCCGTCAGGTCGGAGTATTCATTGGAGAATACCGGGTCGAGACGTACCACATTGCCGAAGCTGTAGGTGATGAAGACATTCAGCTCCCAGTTCTTATACTTGAAGACGTTACCGAGAGAACCGGTCGTCGTAGGCTCTGCGGGACCCTCATATTTCAGGAAGCCGAGCTTTGACGGGTCACGCTCCTGGAAATAGATACCCGTTGTCGTAATATTGCCGTCCTGATCACGGAATGTCGGCAGACCTTCCTTGTTCAGTCCCATGAAAGGAATGGAGAAGACGGAGTTGACGGGATAGCCCTCCATAGAGTAACCGGTACCCTGTACGAGGTCGAGGATACGGGCCATAGACTTCAGCTTCGTGATCTCATTATGCGTATAAGAATAGATGAAGTTCGTTGTCCAGCTGAAATCCTTCGTTTTGATATTGTTCGTTGTCAGAGAGAGCTCGATACCTCTTGACTTCATGGCTGCCACGTTGGCAAGGATGTAAGAGCCATAGAGCTTGGAGTTGGCATAACCGACGAGGTCGGAGTTCTTACGCCAGTAAGCATCGATGGTGAGGTTGATGCGGTTGCCGAGGAATCCGAGGTCGGTACCGATATTGAACTCACGCTTCTTCTCATAAGTCAGGTCGGAGTTACCGAGTTCCTCATCCAGAGCGGCCTCCTGAGTAGAAGTGTTCGGACGCCATGGAATAGTACCCGTATAGACCGGCATAGCATTGGTCACTGGAGGACGGTCACCGGTGAGTGAGTAGCTCAGACGGAGCGTTGCCGTCGTCCACGCGTTGCCGAAGGCGTCAGCCCAGAATTTCTCGTTATGGGCGTTCCAAGCACCGGAGACGTTCCACGTAGGCAGCCAACGGGAAGAGGTGGCCTTGCCCAGGTAGTTCGTACCCTCGTAACGGAACGTTCCCGTCACGGAGTAGCGGGAGTCATAGCCATAAGTAGCGGTACCGAAGAAGGCAGCACTACGGATATGGGTGTTGGACACCGTGAAATATTCGGACCCCATCTCCTGGCCTTTCTTGAAGACCTTATAGTCATACAAAGGTACCTCACCCTTGTCGTACATCAGACCCCAGCCACGGAACCATGTGGACTTACGGTCTACACAGTTGGTCTCCATACCGGCATAGACATTCAACACGTGTTTCTCCTTGAAGACATCATTATAAGATGCGGAGACACGGGTATCCCAACCGAAGAAGCGGTTGTCGGTACGCTCATAGATACCGCCATAAGGAAGGACGGATACCGGCAGGGCATAGGGATCATCGGGATCGGTATAGAGGAACGGGTTGTTGTCACGGATCGTCGTGGTGCTCATGGAGCGGTAAGCGAGGGCCTGGTTGGAGTCGTCCTCGATGTTATGCTCCTGAGAGGAAGAGGAACTCTTCACGGCACCCAGGACGGTGAGTTTCACCTTCTGGATGGGCTTGTAGTCGAGAGAGCCCTGGATACGGAAATCGTTGACGTTCAAATCAATGTAGTTGGTCTCCAACTCATGGAAGATATTGAACGGCGCATAGTTTCTCGTATAATAAGTATTCGGATCGAGCGTACGGGAGGTATTCAACGCGTAGGAATACGGGTTGATATCGAAGTCACGCTTCACGGTACCCGTCACAGGGTCTACCTCACGGCTCAGTGTTCCTGGCGCCTTCTGCTTACGATAGGAGGCATTACCGATCAGGTTGACATCCAAATGCTTGTTGATGTTATAAGTTGTATTGATATTGGCTGTATAACGTTGTACCTTACTGTCCTTATACCATCCCGGGTCAAACATGGCGGACAGGGAAGCGTAATACTGACTCTTGTCGGTACCACCGGAAATACTTACACTGTGGTTGTGCATGATAGCCGTAGAGAAGAGCTCGTCAAACCAGTTGGTGTTACGATACTCAGCGGCACGAAGGTAAGCAGTCTTGGCTTCCTCTGTATTGGGGAGACCAAACTGACCGGAGGTGGCGTCATACTGTGAGATGAGCTGATACATCTTACCATAGACACCGCTCTGACTGGCATTGGCAGTACCGGCATAGTTCAGATAACCTTTCTGCTGCAACTCCTGATAGACCTCCATCTGATCCTGGGAGTTCATGATGTTGAAGTTGCTGTAGCTCGGCTTCAGGCGAAGGGTATACTCACCGGTATAACCGATATGTGCCTGACCGGCCTTACCTTTCTTCGTCGTCACGACGATGACACCGGCCATAGCGCGGGCACCGTAGATAGAGGTTGCGGAACCATCCTTCAGGATCTGGAAGCTCTCGATATCATCAGCATTCAATCCGGCGATGGCGGAAGAGATCAAGGTCTTCGCGTCACCGGAAGAGAGATCGCTGGCATCGACATCGACGACATCCTCCATAATCACACCATCGACAACCCACAACGGCTTCGAACTACCGAAGATAGACGTGGCACCACGGACACGGATCTTCGGGGCAGTACCAAACGTACCACTGACATTCTGGACGCTCACACCGGCAGCACGACCTTCCAGCGAACGGCTGATATCGGCCATACCGTCAATCTTCGCCTTCGAGGCGTCGATCTTCGTGGCGGCACCAGAGAACAATCGCTTGTCCTGTGTCGTCATACCCGTGACGACAACTTCCTGCAACGTCTTGTCATCATTCTTCAGGGTGATCTTCATCCCAGGCTTTGCCACTACCGTCTGCGGCTGCATGCCGATGTAAGTGACTACCAGTTTCTTCCCGGCAGGAACGTCGAGGTCAAACTGACCATCGATATTCGTAACAGTGCCTGTCTTCGTGCCTTCCACCATAATGGAAGCACCGATAACGGGCTGGCCATCTTCTGCCGAGATTACGGTTCCTGAGATTTTGGTTTGAGCAAAAGCAATTCCCGAACTCAGGAATATGCCAGCCAAAACTGTACACAATCTTTTCTCCATAAATTCTCGTAAATAATTTAAAATCTTGACCCAAGTAATTTAATTAGGTGCAAAGTTAAATAATTTTTTACAAACCACGGAAGAAAATGATAAAAAATTGCAAAAATATTAGGTTTTCATGATATTTGTTATTCATAGGGACAGATATCCACCGTAGGGGCACCCCTTGTGGGCGCCCTAATTGCCACGATTCCCGGTTAGGACGGCCACAAGGGCCGCACCCATTAGGACGGCCACAAGGGCCGCACCCTACGGTGGATCAGAATTCCAGGGACAGCTCACCGCCGAGGAGGTTGTAACTCTTGCGGTGATAAGGGGAGATGCCATGCTCACGGATACCCATGCGGTGCTTCTTCGTGGGATAGCCTTTATTGCTTTGCCAGTCATAATAAGGATATTCCTTGGCAAGACGGTCCATATAGTCATCACGGTAAGTCTTGGCGAGGATGCTTGCGGCGGCGATATTCTGGAAACGGGCGTCACCATGTACCATACACTTATAGGGCAATGGCTCCTTCGCACGCTCTCCGGACTCAGCCGCTACCCTACCCTGCTCTGCCGTCACATGCTCCTCCCCTGAAATCAACGGATAATAAGGATCGAAACGATTGCCGTCGATAAGCAAGGCTTCGGGACGGACCTTCAACTGATCGATGGCACGGTGCATGGCAAGGAAGGAGGCATGGAGGATATTAATCTTGTCAATTTCCTCGGGCGTGACGATACCGACGGCCCAGGCTACGGCATCCCGCTGGATAATCTCCCGCAGGGCATACCGTTTCCTGGCCGTAAGTTTCTTGCTGTCATTGAGATCGGGATTGTCATAGTCGGGCGGGAGGATGACAGCAGCAGCATACACGCTTCCCGCAAGACATCCTCTCCCGGCCTCATCACATCCGGCCTCAACCTTATCCTTGCAAAAACAATTTTCCAACATATTCGTAATTTGTTCCACGGTGGATCGCGGACGGCCACAAGGGCCGCACCCTACGGAGGATCTATCAGAACATCTTTACCACGCGCTTCACGCCGGCCACCAATGCGTCGACCTCCTCCTTCGTGTTGTACAGGGCGAAGGAGGCACGGACGGTACCGAGGATGCCGAGGCGGTCCATCAGCGGCTGGGCACAATGGTGACCCGTACGTACGGCGATGCCGAGGCGGTCGAGGAGCGTACCAATGTCCATGTGGTGGATATTGCCCACATTGAAGCTCACAACGGCGTCATGATGCTCTTTCGGACCATAGATCTTCATACCGTCAATCTGACTGAGCTGTTCCATGGCATAACGCGTCAGCTCCTGCTCATGGGCCTCGATATTCTCCAGTCCCACCTTATTAATATAGTCGATAGCCACGGCGAGACCATGACTGGCGATATAGTCGGGCGTGCCGGCCTCAAACTTCAAAGGCGGCTGCTCGAAGGTGGTATGTTCGAAACTGACATGGTCGATCATCTCACCACCACCCTGATACGGCGGCAGCTTGTCGAGCCAGTCCTCCTTGCCATAGAGGATACCGATACCCGTGGGACCATACATCTTATGACCACTGAAGACAAAGAAGTCACAGTCCATATCTTGTACGTCCACCTTGAAATGCGGGGCACTCTGGGCACCGTCGACGAGGCACGGCACGCCATGCTCATGGGCGATGCGCACGACCTCCTTCACGGGATTGATCGTGCCGAGAACATTGCTCACCTGCGTGACACAGACGATTTTCGTCTTCTCGGAAAAGAGCTGCTGATAGGCCTCGAGGTCGAGGATGCCATCATCGCTCATCGGGATGACCTTCAACACGATACCCTTGCGGCGGGCCTGCAACTGCCAGGGCACGATGTCACTGTGATGCTCCATGACGGTGACGATGACCTCATCACCCTCCTTCATGAAGTCCTCGGCAAACGAGGAGGCCACGAGGTTGATACCCTCCGTGGTACCGCGCGTGAAGACAATCTCCGTGGTCTTAGCGGCATTGATGAACTTCCTGACGGTCTCACGGGCTGCCTCATGGAGTTCTGTGGCCTGCTGGCTCATCCAGTGGACACCACGGTGCACGTTGGCATTGACATTGAGATATTCCTTCCGCATGGCATCGAGGACACACAGCGGCTTCTGCGTCGTCGCCGCGTTATCGAGATATACCAGTGGTTTGTCATAGACTGTCCGCGACAATATCGGGAAGTCGGATCGGATCTGAGCTATATCGTACATTATTCTAATTTTTATAATCAATAATTTCATCCAACTGCAGGGGCCGTCCCTTGTGGCGGCCCGTCGGCGGCACGCCAAACCTATCCTGGAATATTTTGAATGCCGTTCCGGCATCGGGCCGCCACAAGGGACGGCCCCTGCATGTGGGTCAACGGCACAGATTCCGGCATCGGGCCGCCACAAGGGACGGCCCCTGCATGTGGATCAACGGCACAGATTGCAGCCCTCACACTTATTCAGCTCACCACGGAAACGCTTCTCCACGAGGTAATGGAGGCGCTCACGGAGGGGCTCGAGGTCGATCTGGTCGATGACCTCATCGATGAAGGCAAACTCGAGGAGGAGCTTGGCCTCTTTCTCACTGATGCCACGCTGCTCCATATAGAACAGTGCCGCGTCGTCGAGCTGACCGACGGTGGAGCCATGAGAACATTTCACGTCGTCGGCATAGATCTCCAGCATCGGCTGAGTATACATCCGTGCCTGCTTCGTGGAGACGAGGTTCTTGTTCGTCTCCTGAGAGGTTGTCTTCTCCGCGCCGTGGCGTACGAGGACCTTACCGGCGAAGGCACCGACGGCAGCGTCGTTGACGACATACTTATAGAGCTCGTTGCTCGTGCAGTGACCCACCTGATGGTCGATGAGCGTGTTGTTGTCGACATGCTGGTGCTTGTCGGCGATGACACAGCCATTGCAGTAGCACTCGGCACCCTCCCCCTTGAAGACGAGGTTGAGCATGTTGCGCGTCACGCCGTTGTGGAGCGTGATGACATTATGTGTCACATGGCTGTTAGCCTGCTGGTCGATATATACATTGCTCACACGCGTATTCTTCTCATGCGTCTCCTCCAGACAGTTGAGTTCGAGATGGGCATTCTCGCCTACGAAGGCCTCGATGACCTGGGTAGTGAGGAACTTCCTGTCGTCGGCGGCATGGTCACAGAAGAGGAAGTTGGCCTTCGCACCCTCGTCGAGGACGATGAGGACGCGGCGGTTGACCATCAGGTCGACATCGGCACGGAGGATATTGATGACCTGGATACAACGGTCGAGCTGTACGTTCTTCGGCACATAAACGAGGAGGCCATCCTCGGCAAGCATCGTGTTCAGGGCGGTCACGGCATCCTCGTCGCTCTTGGCGATCTTCGCATAGTAGAGGCTGACGAACTCGGGGTCACGCTCGGCGACGGCACGGAGACTGTCGACGATGACACCCTCGGGGAGTTTCGTCTGTGGCAGTGCCTTCGTATAGAACGCGTCATTGACGATGAAATAGAGAGACGTACTCAGATTGGGCACATCACAGCGGAAAGCCTCATAGGGATCGACGGGGATATCGAGACGGTTGATATTCAGACCGTAATCGGGAGCGAAAAGCTCCGCCATATCCGTATACTTATACCGCTCGACCTTCCGAGAGGGGAATCCCTGGCGGCGGAACGCCTCAAAGGCGGCATCCCGCACGGCATTCATCGGTGCCGCGGAATGGGCCTTCAGCGCTTCCCGCTGGTCCTCGTAGAGATCTATATATTGTTTTTCTGAAGTCATAACAATCAAAATTTAATTTGGTTCATCATTGATCCATTTGCAGGGGCCGTCCCTTGTGGCGGCCCGATGCCGGTACGGCATTAAAATATACCCTGTTTGATTCGGCGTTCCGCCGACGGGCCGCCACAAGGGACGGCCCCTGCAAGGGGATCATGTTCCCGGTTAGGACGGCCACAAGGGCCGCACCCTACGATGGATCGCGGACGGCCACATAAAAATCAAAATTTAATTTGGTTCATCATTGATCCATTTGCAGGGGCTGTCCCTTGTGGCGGCCCGATGCCGGTACGGCATTAAAATATACCCTGTTTGATTCGGCGTTCCGCCGACGGGCCGCCACAAGGGACGGCCCCTGCAAGGGGATCGTGTTCCCGGTTAGGACGGCCACAAGGGCCGCACCCTACGGTGGATCCTACCCGTCGACCTCTTCCTTGATCCAGTCGTAGCCGCGCTTCTCGATCTCCTTGGCGAGTTCGGGACCGGCGGTCTTGACGATACGGCCTTTATAGAGGACATGCACCACATTGGGCTTGATCATGTCGAGCAGACGCTCATAATGGGTGATGACGATGATAGACTTCTCAGGGGTGAAGAGCTTGTTGACACCCTCGGCGACGATACGCATGGCATCGACATCAAGACCGGAGTCGGTCTCATCGAGGATGGACAGTTTCGGCTCAAGCATAGCCATCTGGAAGATCTCGTTGCGCTTCTTCTCACCACCGGAGAAACCCTCGTTGACACTACGGCGGGAGAGCTTCGGGTCGAGTTCTACGATCTCCCGCTTCTCACGCATGAGTTTCATAAACTCACCGGCGGTCAGCGGCTTCTCCCCGTTGTACTCGCGCTTGGCATTGACGGCGGCCTTCATGAAATTCGTCATAGAGACACCGGGGATCTCTACGGGATACTGGAACGAGAGGAAGAGACCTTCACGGGCACGGTCCTCTGGTTTCATGGCCAGCAGGTCCTTGCCGTTAAAGGTTGCGGTACCTTCCGTGACGGTATACAGGGGATTACCGGTGAGGACAGCGGAGAGCGTGGACTTTCCTGATCCGTTAGGACCCATGATGGCATGGATCTCACCATCTTTCACCGTGAGATTGATTCCTTTCAATATTTCTTTGCCAGCAATCGTGGCATGGAGATTTTTGACTTCAAGCATTTTCTTATCTTTTTTATAGCGAGCTATAGATTCTATAGTTGTAGTTCTATTGGATAACATCGGTGGAAAAAATCCGTCGTTCCGACGGCGGACGGCCACGAGGGCCGCACCCTGCAAGAGACGGACGGCCACAAGGGCCGCACCCTACGGTGGATCGATCTGCCTCCGTAGGGGCACCCCTTGTGGGCGCCCTAATGGCCACGGATTCCCGGTTAGGACGGCCACAAGGGCCGCACCCTGCAATTCCTATCCCACTGTCCCCTCTAAACTGACACTTAATAACTTTTGGGCCTCTACGGCGAACTCCATGGGGAGCTTGTTGAGGACCTCCTTGGCATAACCGTTGACGATCAGGCCGACGGCATCCTCCATGGGGATACCACGCTGGTTACAGTAGAAAAGCTGATCCTCGCTGATCTTCGACGTCGTCGCCTCATGTTCCACGACAGCGGTGTCATTATGGATATCCATATACGGGAAGGTATGGGCTCCGCAGTTACTGCCCAGAAGCAGAGAGTCACAACTACTGTAGTTACGGGCATTGTCGGCATTGGCAGTGGCACGTACGAGACCACGATAACTGTTCTGACTATGTCCGGCGGAGATACCCTTGGAGATAATCGTACTCTTCGTATTCTTACCCATGTGGATCATCTTCGTACCCGTATCAGCCTCCTGGTAGTTGTTCGTCACGGCGACACTGTAGAACTCCGCCTGAGAGTTGTCACCACGGAGCACGCACGACGGATATTTCCACGTGATGGCGGAACCCGTCTCCACCTGTGTCCATGAGAGCTTCGAGTTGACGCCACGGCAGTCGCCACGTTTCGTCACGAGGTTCAGCACGCCGCCCTTGCCATGTTCGTCACCGGGATACCAATTCTGTACGGTGGAATATTTCACCTCCGCGTTGTTCAGTACGACAATCTCCACGACGGCGGCATGGAGCTGGTTCTCATCACGCATCGGCGCCGTACAGCCCTCGAGATAAGAGACATACGAGTCGTCATCGGCGATGATGAGCGTACGCTCAAACTGTCCCGTGTTACGGGCATTGATACGGAAGTAACTGCTCAGCTCCATCGGACAGCGCACGCCCTTCGGGATATAGACGAAGGAGCCGTCACTGAAGACGGCACTGTTCAATGCCGCGCTGAAGTTATCCCTGTAGGGGACGACGGACCCGAGATACTGCCTGACGAGGTCAGGATGATTCTTCACGGCCTCACCGATGGAGGAGAAGATGATACCCTTCTCGGCAAGCTGCTTCTTGAACGTCGTCTTCACCGACACGGAGTCCATGATAGCGTCGACAGCGGTACCGCTGAGGGCCAGCCGCTCCTCGAGGGGGATGCCGAGCTTGTCGAAGGTCTTCTCGAGCTCCGGATCAATCTCCTTGTTCTGAGGCTTCTTCGCCATCGGGTCAGCATAGTAGGAGATGGACTGGAAATCGATGTCGGGGACGTGGACATGGCCCCAGCGGGGCACGGGCAGCGTCTTCCAGTAGCGGTAAGCCTTCAGACGGAAATCGAGGAGCCAGTCGGGCTCGCCCTTCTTCTTGGAAATGAGCCTGACGATATCCTCGTTGAGTCCCTTCGGAATGACCTCGGTTTGTATGTCTGTGGTGAAGCCGTACTCGTATTTCTTCTCGGCGACTTCCCGGACAAATTCGTTTTCTTTCATCTGTGCCATTTCTGTTTCCTTTCTGTTTCGAAATTGCAGACAAAAAATGTACCAGCCCGTGGGCTGGTAACATTTGTGATAGTATTCTTATTTCCTACCACCGTAGGGGCACCCCTTGTGGGCGCCCTAATTGCCACAATTCCCGGTTAGGACGGCCACAAGGGCCGCACCCTACGGTGGGAATTAGGACGGCCACAAGGGCCGCACCCTACGGTGGATTGGGATCCTAAAGTTTCTGCTCCACCTCGATCTCGGTGAAGGTCTCGATGACATCGCCAACCTGGATATCGTTGAAGTTGACGAGACTCAGACCACATTCGAGACCAGCAGCGACCTCCTTGACATCATCCTTGTAACGCTTAAGGGCGTTGATATTGGCGGTCTTGATGACGATACCGTCACGTACCACATGGGCCTTGTCCTTGTTATGGACCTTGCCCTCGGTGACGAGACCACCGGCGATGGTGCCGACCTTCGAGATCTTGAAGACCTGCTTGACCTCCACCTCTCCGGTGACGACCTCTTTCTTCACCTTGTCGAGCATACCGACCATGGCACTCTTGACATCATCGATGGCATCATAGATGATAGAGTATGTATTGATCTCCACGCCCTCACGGTCAGCGAGCTTACGGGCATCGGATGACGGACGGACCTGGAAACCGACGATGATAGCATCTGAAGCACTGGCGAGCATGACATCATTCTCGGAGATCTGACCGACGGCCTTGTTGATGACATTCACCTGGACCTTCTCCGTCGACAGTTTGATGAAGGAGTCAGACAGGGCCTCAACGGAACCGTCGGTATCACCCTTGACGATGATATTCAACTCATGGAACTCACCACGTGCGATACGGTGACTGATATCACCGAGCGTCAGGCGCTTCTGCGTACGCAGGCTCTGCTCACGCTGCAGCTGCTCTCGCTTGTTGGCAATCTCACGGGCCTCCTGCTCGGAGTCGAGCACGTGGAAGCTGTCACCGGCCGTAGGAGCGCCGTTAAGACCGAGGATGATAGCCGGATCTGCCGGTCCTGCCGCCTCGATACGGGCGTTACGCTCATTGAACATAGCCTTGATACGACCCCACGACGTACCGGCGATGACGATATCACCGACGCGGAGGGTACCATTGCTCACGAGGACGGTGGAGACATAGCCACGGCCCTTGTCGAGGGAAGACTCAATGACGGTACCCGTGGCCTTGCGGTTCGGGTTGGCCTTGAGGTCGAGCATGTCAGCCTCGAGGAGCACCTTATCCATGAGGTCGTCGACACCGATGCCCTTCTTGGCACTGATCTCCTGACACTGGTACTTACCACCCCACTCTTCCACGAGGAGGTTCATATTGGCCAGGTCCTCACGGATCTTGTCGGGGTTGGCACCCGGCTTATCAATCTTGTTGATGGCGAAGACCATCGGCACGCCGGCAGCCTGACAGTGGGCGATAGCCTCCTTCGTGGTAGGCATCACGGAGTCGTCGGCAGCGATGATGATGATGGCGATATCCGTCACCTGGGCACCACGGGCACGCATAGCCGTGAAGGCCTCATGACCCGGGGTATCGAGGAACGTCACCTTACGGCCGTTCTTCAGCGTCACGCTGTAGGCACCGATATGCTGTGTGATACCACCGGCCTCACCGGCGATCACATTCGTATTGCGGATATGGTCGAGGAGCGATGTCTTACCATGGTCTACATGACCCATGACGGTGACGATCGGGGCGCGCGGCACGAGGTCGTTCTCATCGTCCTCCTCCTCACTGATAGCCTCCTGGACCTCGGCACTGACATACTCGGTCTTGAACCCGAACTCCTCAGCCACGAGGTTGATGGTCTCGGCGTCGAGGCGCTGGTTGATGGAAACCATGATACCGACGCCCATGAGGGTACCGATGACCTTCGTCACCGGCACGTTCATCATCGTGGCGAGCTCACTGACGGTGACAAACTCCGTCAGCTTCAGCACCTTGCTCTCCTTCTTCTCCTGCTTGGCCTCCTGCTCGAGCTTCTCCTGAACAGCCTCACGCTTCTCCTTACGGTACTTCGCGCCTTTCTTGTTCTGGTTCTGCTTGTTGGTCAGACGGGCCAGCGTCTCCTTCACCTGCTTGGCGACATCCTCCTCACTGACTTCCTGAGGCTTGTTGTTGCCACCACGGTTGCGGTTACGCTTGCGGTTGCGCTTGCTGCCGCCCTGCGACTGCTGTTGCTGGTTGGCGGCGGCATTGATGTCGACACGCTCCTTGTTGATACGCACGCGCTTCTTGCGCTCGCTATTATGGCCCTGACCATTCTTCTCCTCACGCTCACGGCGCCGCTCCTCCTTCGACTTCTTCTTCGGGCGCGTGCTCTGGTTGATGGTGGAGAGGTCGATCTTACCAAGGACGGTAGGACCGGCAGTCTGAATCTTTTTCTCACTCTTCAGAGTGAATACTTTCTGTTCTGCAGGTTTGTCTGTCATCTTATTTTCAGCAGGTTGTTGGGATTTATCGGATGTAGCCACCGGAGCCTTCGGCACCGAAGTAGCGGCAGGGGCAGCCGCGGGGGCTGTCGCCGCCTTCGCTGCCGGGACAGAAGCTGCGGGTTTCTTCTCTGCAGAGGCAACGGGCTTGACAGGATTCTTCTGGTCTGCCTTGTGACTGACGGCAGCAGTCGCGGGCTTCCCGGACCCATGGCCCTTCTGGGCATCAGACTTCCCGGACGACTTCGGCTTGCCGATGGTGCTGAGGTCGATCTTGCCCAACGGGGTGTATTTCTGCACCTTCGTCAGCTGTGGCTGTCGCTTCTCGGCCTTGTTCTCGGCTTTCTTCTTCTCCGAAGCCTCCTTCTTGTCCTGGGTCTTCTTCTGGGTGAGCTTCTCGGCCTGGGTACGCACCTCGGCATCCTGCTTGAAGGCTTTCTCCAAGGCACGGTACTGCCCGTCGTTGAGCTTGAAACTCAGTTCAGGCTTGAACTCGCCGAGCTCACTTCTCTTTTCCAGGAATTCAACTGCCGTTTGAAATCCAATGTTTAACTCTCGTATTGCTTTGTTTAATCTGATGCTCATTAAGATGTTTAATTTTCGAATTCTGCTTTTAATACTTTAATCACATTGTCTACCGTCTCCTCCTCGAGGTCAGCCTTCTCCACCAGCATCTCACGCGGCGCGTTGAGAACCTGGCGTGCGGTCTCCAGACCGATACCCTTGATGGCATCGATGACCCACTGGTCGATCTCGTCGGAGAACTCATCGAGATAGATATCATCCACCTGCTGGCTCGGGTCGATCTCACGGTAGACGTCGATGGTGTAACCGGTAAGCATGGAGGCGAGCTTGATGTTCATGCCGCCCTTACCGATGGCCAGACTGACTTCCTCAGGACGGAGGTAGACTTCCGCCTTCTTGTTCTCCTCGTCGATCTGCATCGACGACACCTTTGCCGGTGCGAGGGCACGCTGGATGAAGAGTTTCGTATTCTCCGTATAGTTGATGACATCGATATTCTCGTTGCCCAACTCACGGACGATACCATGTACACGACTGCCGCGGACGCCGACGCAGGCGCCGACGGGGTCAATACGCTCGTCGAAGGTCTCCACGGCCACCTTCGCACGCTCTCCCGGCATACGGGCGACACGGCGGATGGCGATCAGGCCCTCACCGATCTCAGGCACCTCAGCCTCCAGCAGGCGCTCGAGGAACTTCGGGGAGGTACGGGAGAGGATAATCTTCGGGTTGTTGTTCTCGTTGTCGACACGCTCGATGACGGCTCTGACGGTCTCACCCTTGCGGTACTGGTCAGAGGGGATCTGCTCACTCTTAGGGAGGATGAGCTCGTTGTTCTCATCATCGACGACGAGGACCTCACGCTTCCATACCTGGTAGACCTCACCGGAGATGACCTCACCGACACGATCCTTATACTTATTATATAAGGTGTCGTGCTCGAGCTCGAGGATCTTCGAGGCGAGGGTCTGGCGGAGGTTAAGGATGGCACGGCGTCCGAACTTGGCGAAGTCGATGCGCTCGCTGACCTCCTCGCCGACCTCATAGTCGGGCTCGATCTTCCGGGCCTCGGTGAGGGAGATCTCCTTGTTCTCATCCTTCACCTCCCCATCGGCGACGACGGTACGGTTACGGTAGATTTCAAAGTCGCCCTTGTCGGGGTTGACAATGACGTCGAAATTCTCATCACTGCCATAGATCTTTGCCAGCACGTTGCGGAAACTCTCCTCCAGTACGCTGACGAGGGTGGTACGGTCGATGTTCTTGGTCTCTTTGAACTCACGGAACGTATCGATCATGTTCGGGGTATCATCTTGCTTTTTTGTTGCCATTGTATATTGTTTTTTCTTTTTTCCTTTCGTTTTGAGGCGGGACCATTCCCACCGGGGTTATTTAAAATTGATGACGTACTTGGTGTACTTGACGTTGTCCATCTGATAGGTGTGGTCGACATCCATCTTCACGGGGCGCTTCTTGCCCTCGACCTTCACCTTCTCGTTGACGGTGACGACGAAGTCATTGCCATCGACGCTCTTCAGCGTGCCCTGGACCTTACGGCCCTCGGCATCCATGACCTCGACCTCCTTGCCGATGAAGTTGATATACTGCTGTGGCACCTTGAACGGCTGTCCAAGACCCGCGGAGCCGACTTCGAGCTCATAGTCCTCCTCATCCCGTGAGAGATGATCCTCAATGTACCGGCTGAGCTCCACACAGTCTTCAATCCACACACCATCGGCATGGTCGATCTCGACAACGATCTTGTTGTCGGGACTGATCTGAATGTCTACGAGGAAGTATTCCTTGTCCTCCAGCCACTGGTCAACGATTTTCTTTACGACGTTTTTGTCAATCATATATGAATCCTATTAAAAAGAAATGAGGAACTCTCTCGGAGTCCCTCATTCCACTGAACGTGTGCAAAATTAACAAAATTTCCGCAACCGTCCAAATCTTTTTCCATATTTCTTTCCGTACGGACATAATTTATCATGTCATCCTCCGTAGGGTGCGGCCCTTGTGGCCGTCCTAACCCCACGTTGCGACGGATCATAATAAATTATGTCCCTACATCAATTCCCGGTTAGGGCGCCCACAAGGGGTGCCCCTACGGTGGATCATTTTCCCAGCAGTTTGTTGTACCGCGCGGTGTCATCGAGGACCTTCTCAGCCTCCTTGAGCTGCTTGTCGTACCGCAGGCCCTGCTCGATGGCACCCTTCTGGTAATAATACGCGGCAACGATATCCGCCTCGAGGAGCTGCTTGACCTTGTCCTTGTTGAAGTCGAGATCCTTCGCCACATTATGCTTCAGCTTCTCCTGCAAGGCGTCGAACTCGGGTTTCGCGTCATCATAATAGCCCTCGAACTTCGCCAGTTTCACGAGCTCCTTCAGATATTTCTCCGTCTCCCGGTCATACTTGAAATTACTCTTCAGCACGCGGGCCTTGAAGTCGGCATAGTCGGCATCGGAGAGCGTGAAGTCCTTCGGCTGCGCGATGGTAGGATGCTTGGCGATATAGTCTACGACATAGTTCAGCATCACCTCACTGCTGTCCTTCGCCCCGGCGAGGTAGTAGCAGATATTCGGCAGAGAGTCGGGCTCCACCTCCACGTCGGGCTTGATGCCGCCGCCGTCGCGCACCACACGTCCGTCAGCCGTATGGAACACACGCGTCAGCGAGTCAGCCACATGCTCCACATAGCCGCCATGGGCATGCTTGTAGTTGATGGCCTGGATGCAGCGGCCCGAAGGGATATAGTATTTCGCCGTCGTCAGTTTCAGCTGACCGTTGTAGACGATGTCCACAGGCGTCTGCACGAGGCCCTTGCCGAATGTCCTCGTACCGAGGATCACGGCACGGTCGAGGTCCTGGAGGCTGCCGCTGGTGATCTCGCTGGCACTCGCCGTATTCTCGTTGACGAGGACGACGATCGGCATGACGGTATCGATGGGCTCCACCGTCGTCTTGTAGTCACGGTTCACACGGTCGAGACGGCCCTTGATATTCACGATGGACGTATTCTTTGGCACGAACATGTTGACGATGTTCACGGCCTCCTGCACCGATCCGCCGCCATTGTTGCGCAGGTCGAATACGAGGGCCCTGGCCCCCTGCTTCTTCAGGTCTATGAAGGACCGTCTGACGTCCTTCGAGCAGTTCTCCGTGAAGGAGTTGAGGTTGAGGTATCCAATATGGTCGTTCATCATCCCGTAATATGGCAGGAACGGCATCTGGATGGCCCGCCGTGTGATCTTCATCTTCAGCACCTTCCCCGTAGAGGGACGCTTCACCTTGATGACGAACGACGAGCCGGCCTCACCACGCAGATGGCTGCTGACGAAGCTCACGTCCTTGTCAGTCATCGTCGTGTCGTCGATGCTGAGGATGATATCGCCCTTCCTCAGCCCCGCCTCGGCGGCAGGCATGCCCTCGTAAGGCTCGTCGATGACGACGCGCTGGAGCTGCTGGTTATAGCGGATGAGGGACCCCACGCCGGCATACTTGCCCGTGAGCATCGTCTTGAGGTTCTTCACGTCACTCTCGGGATAGTAGACGGTATAGGGATCGAGACTCTTGAGCATGGCCGTGATGCCGTTGCCGATGACCTCGTTGGCATCGAGGCTGTCGACATACATCAGGTCGAGGTACTTATAGATATCGGTGAAGATCTCCATGTTCTTCGACGCGTCGAAATGCCGCTCGTTGTCGGTCTGCGCGCCCACGGGCACAGCAGCCAGCAGGGCGAAAAGAAAAGCGATGATCTGTTTCATGACTGCAAAAGTAATATATAAAAGCGGTATAACCATCAAAAACGGGGAAAATTTTCAGAAATTTCATCTTTTTCGTAAAAAAGTGAGGAAAAAATTTGCACGGATGAAAAAATGTTCTTACCTTTGCACTCGCAATTCAGCAATGAAGAGCAAAATGCTTCAATAGCTCAGTTGGTTAGAGCACCTGACTGTTAATCAGGGGGTCGTTGGTTCAAGCCCATCTTGAAGCGCAGAGGAAAAAAGGAATTACCATCAAGGTAATTCCTTTTTTGTGTTTTGTACCGAAAGTGTCAAAAGTGCCAAAGTGCCACGAGCAATATGTAGTTAAAAAGAGCAAAAAGAGCTATTTTTAGGGTGTTTTGACACTTGGCACTTTGGCACTTTTGACACTTTCTATATAAAAAGCACTGTTCACGATGAATGCTGATAAATATTTTATGCACATAGGATACTCATTTCCGGCTCATAAACAACTAAGATAATTTTTTATCTCAGTTATTTAGAAAATTATCTAAGGCATTTAGAAAATTATCTCTGTTGTTTGTAGGTGGCCGCCATGTTGCGGCCACGCAAGGAAAATCCCCGCATGGACAAGCCATACGGGGATCACTTATTACAATTCTAACGTCTATTTCTGAATCTTATAGACCATATTACCCTTCTTCACCATATAAACTCCATGGCCTAAGTCATGTCTGCTGACCTTCTGTCCATTGAGATTATAATATTCGGCGGCGCTGTCGTCAGAGACACTGATCGTTGAGATACCGTCAGACGGCGAGACCTCAAAGTCAATGGTACTCATCTCCGTATCACCGGAAGTATAAGAAGCGATGACACCGGCAGTATGCTTACCCGGCGTCAGTCCGGTAAACTTATACTCTGTCTCATCCTGCTGAGCCACCTTCTTGCCATCAAGATATACCTCATAGGCACCATCGAGTGACGGCATACGACGCGGAGAGAACGCACGGGCCTGACGCTTGGGCATGTAACCCGGTGTGTAAGGCAGGGCATCAGCATAACCGTAGGCGATATCATCGATGACGAGCACACGAGCCTTGTTGGACGGCGTACAAGCGCGAAGAGCAACGTATTTGGCACCCTCAGGAATATCATACTCCTTATAGAACCATCCATACTTGGAGTCAACGCTCATACTGTCCAAACGAGTGAAAGCGGAAGGATCAGCTGTCGTCATCGAATAGAGAATCTCCAACTGCTCAGGATAGCCCCAGGCATCATAGGAGCGAGCATAGAAGCGATACTTGAAACTCTTGGTGAAATGGAGTTTCGGCGTGATGATCCAGTCATTCTCATCCTTACCAGCCGGAGCCCAGTCCATCAGACATTTCTGACCACTGTGAGGCCGGAGCGTTGAATAGTAATCCGCCAGTGTATAACCATCACCCATACTTACAGCATAAGGATTGAATACCTGGAAGGCCATCTTTGATCCGGCATTCTTCCACGGCAGTTCTGTACCATTAACAGAGAAGAAGCCTGTATCACCACCATCACCGTCGATATACTGCCATCCGATGGTACCGGGAGAGTTGATTGCGAAGTCTTCATGATTCTCGAAGTCATCTTCAAAGGCATTGGGATAGTTCCAGATGAAATCGCGGGAGAAGCCCTCACCATTCTGCTCAATCACCAGATTGAAAGGCTTCACCTGGTTTTCTGTCATCTTCAGCGAGAAGGCATAGGAATCTTCATTGCTGATGTCCACCAATGTGTCCATCGGCAAGAAACCATCAAGAGCAACCTGCAGCTGATACTGTCCTTTCCAGACATCAGACAATACCGCATCACCATTATCATCGAGAGTAGCGGTGTAAACATGTGCGCCGCCACCATTGACCAGCGTCACCTTAGCGCCATAAGCCTCATTGTCCGGAGTGTTCGTGGCCACATGAACGCTCACCTTTGTCTGCATCTTACAACCGAGAGAGTCGGAGAAAGCCGGTGCAGAGAGGGTGTCACCCGTGTAAACCGTTGTTACGGCATACTTGTAAACGCCCTGACTAAGGCTCTTCCAAGCGGCATCAGTATAGCTACGTGTCTGCTGTTTCTCAGCGAGTAATGTCCATGCCTTCTGATTATCCACATCCGTCGTCTTCATACGATAGACATTATAGCGGACACGCTGCTGGATAATTCTTCTGGGCTGAGCGATATTCGGGATAGCGGACTCCACGACCTTCTTACCCGCAAACTTAGACGGGTTACTATTCAGGTCGATATCCATCTGCTGCTGTTCGGGCAAAGCGAAGACGAAACGCTGGGATTTAGCAACGCTGACGCTATCCTCAGCTACAGCATACGGAGCCGCCATCGGACGAAGCATGAAGTTATGATGCAGATCTGTACTGCTCTGACCCTCTATATAGGCAAACTTGCCGGTGGTATAATCAGAAGCGAAGCAGTTGGTATTCTTCTGGAACGGATACTTCTTGCTGTCTCCGGCACCATCAATGCCAATACCAACATAGCCATCATAAGAGATCGCGGCATAATAGCCATGGGGAGCATCCACCGGAGCCGGGAAAGTATAGGTATTCCACTGATCATCCTGGCAAGGCACATAAGTATTCTCATAGAGTACCTTATTGGTAGGATTACCATTCTCATCAAGATCCAGAAGGCGTACCTGTACACTATAATGCGTTACAGAACCAGTTCCCTCAATATAGTACTGAATGCCAGACACCTGTGACGGGGTACGACGTACAACACCGAAAGTAGATTTACTTGTACCGGAATTCATTCCTACTGTCGTCGTTACGCCACCATCATCAATACGATCAACGACAACGTCATTGGCAGGAGCACTCCATGTCACTTGCGCATTGCCACTCACACTGTCAATAGCAGCAACGACACGAGTAGCCGGGCGGAAGTCATCATAGAGACGAATATCCAGCGTCTTGTTTCCATCAGCCTGGAAACTGCGTGTGGCACTCTTGAGCTTATTCTTAGAAACCGTAATCGCATAGTTGTTATCATGGTAGACGCCACTGACAGAGAACTTACCGTCAGCATCCGTCGTCGTGGAATAAGCATTATAGCCATAGATTTCTACGTCAGCGCCCTTCACGGCATCACCGGCGACATCTGTTACCGTTCCGGAAATGGTATACACCGGAAGACTCGAGAGCGCAACGTCAGTAGTCGTCGTATCCAACTCTGCAACATCAGAGGAAGCCTCAGCATCATAATATCCTAAAGCCTTCACATGAACTTGATAGGTGCCGGCAGGAAGATAAGAGAGCGTGTATTTACCCATGCTGTCAGTGGTAGCCGTAAACGCGCCATCCTTAGCATAGACCGTAGCGCCGGCAACCGGCTTGCCGTTAGCGGTTACCTTACCGCTGATATATCCTTCATGATCTTCAGCGATGACAAAATTCTTGACACTAATGCCAAAGTTCTTATACATCGTACGCTGAAGCAGACTGATGTAATAGTTGCCTTCGTCTTTAACGACAGGAAGGTTCGCACGAAGCGTAACGGTGTCTGCCGTCTGGATGGAGAAGTTCCAAATGCTGTCCTGTTGAGCGATGGTATTGCCTTTACCCATTCCTACAGAAATCAACTCCGGAATCTTTTTACTGACCGTCTTCGCGTCAAAGGTGATCTTATAATGCTTATTCGCCTTCAAATGAATATAAGGAGAGATCAGCCAGTTAGCCGGGGCATAATCTGTATACGCATAGTTAGAGGTAGCACCACCAAAGCTCCAGGGTGAGGGATCACTCCATTGCCACGTTGAATAATCGCCATCAGCGTCAATGGTCGTCCAAAGGGCGAAATTATCCGCACTGTTCAAGAGTGTATCAGGTACTTCTACAGCCGGACCCAGCACTTTCTCTTCAGAAAGGGTAGACGTACTGCTGTAGCCTCCTGCGTGGGCAATAACGGAATATTTATATTTGCCCATCTTCTTCAACGTCTTGTCCGTATAAGTGGTATCCTTGACAGCCTTGGCCACCACGACAGAGTCCGGGAGACGCTGAATATCATAAGTCAGACTGGTCGTGTCAATATAGGAATCCTGCACGCCATTCTTCGGCGCCTTCCATGCGATCTTCGCATTCGGAGCCTCATTCGTCACCGTCACATTCGTCACGGATTTCGGATTACCGGGGCCGACATAGGTTCCTTTCGTAATACGGTCGCCATGGCCCATATCATTGACACCGACTAACCGGTAAGCATAGTAACCACGTTCGGGGAGTTGATCGGTATAAGTTTCATGACCACCGATGGCAGGGTTGGCGATACGATGAATCTCTACGCCATTACGGTAGATGATCATTGAATCCAAATCCTCGAGCGTTCCTCCACGGCCATACGTCTTGGAAGGGTTGTCCCAAGAGAGCGTTGCTGTCAAAGCACCCTTCTCTCCGGCTGTCACGGTGAAATTCTGAGCCTTCTGCGGAGCGCTGGCTTCTGCAACGGTAAACGTGACGGTATTGCCATGCATCAAGTCCTTGAGATCATCAAGAACCTGGATCGGTGTCACATGAGCTGTGGCAGGATCAATAGACACGAGTTCCGCGCCACTGCCATGGCCTCCCAAAGTAGGATGCTGATACAAGAACAGGTACAGCTTATCTGTGTTGTTATCAAAGAACAAGTCTGTGGCTCCTGAATATTGGAAGGCATCACCGGGATGGTAATCCAACTGACCGATCAGTGAACAGGCTGCCGTTGCCTTATCGATCTTATAAAGACCACACCAATAACTGACACCATAAAGGTCGCCATCATAGTTCATGGCCAAGGCAACGATCTGATCTGCGACATCAGGATACTTCTGGGCTATTTCTGTTGCCCGGTCAAAAGTGTATTTGCCGATAACAGATACATTACCGGTCTCAGGATCTACTTTCTCCAACTTATCACCGGCAGAGCTGAAAGAGTTGCCGCAATACATGGTATTGGTCTGATAGTCGTACTCCTCTTCGCTGAAGATATCTCCCTGCTGAGCGGAGCCCAGATCCTTGATCTTCTGCATCAGGTTATTCTCAATGTCGTACGACCAGAACCCATCGGCAGTATAACCATCGGGATTCTGAGTGTAGCGGACATAATAATACTTTCCATCCACGTAGATACCACCGGCTATCTTCTCATAGTAGTGGGTCGTCTCATCGCTGGAAAGAGTGATACCCTTGACCAATTTCAGATTAGTGATACCCTTCGGACCTATCTCATAGGAATAGATACCCGGAGTATCACCATCATCATTGACAGCATACACCGTTTGTGCCCACGACGCCTGACAGCCTCCGATGCTCATCAGGGCCGCCGCAAGCAAGTTTCGTAATTTATACTTCATAAGCCTATCAATAAATTGATGAATAATAATTAATCTCTCACATGCAGCGCTTTGAAAACTGCATTCGTTCAGTTGCAAAATTATAAAATAAAAGAGGATAAAAGTAATAGAATATTACAAAATTTAGGACTGTCAGTTTTTATCTATATCAAAATCGACCTCACAGAGCAGTGTTTCGTTATAATCTGAAGGTTTTTTAGTAATTTTGCAAAAACATTATCTAACATAAAGAATAAGAATATGAAGAAAACTATGGCGCTATTCGCCGCAATGGCATTGGGAACTACCCTCACGGTCTCAGCAGGACCGGCCTACCGCGGCGCTATCAAGAAGGTGCAACCCGACGGGACGGTCATCACGACTTTCCTTCGTGGTGACGAGCACGGACATCAACAGACCACAACTGACGGCTATGCGATCGAAAGAGGAAAGGATGGCTATTTCCATTATGTCACACAGAACACCAAACATGTCCTCACGACAACCGGCACGCCAATCGTTCGGGAGATTAGTCAGCGTACTGCCGCCGACAGACTGTTTCTGGAGAAGACTCCCAAGGCTGTCAAACTGAATCAAGAGCTTAAAAGCAGAATGCCTCTCCCGGCAAAAGCAGCCTCAACAAACGCCATCGCTTCAAAAGTGTCGTTTGAGAATATGCGCATGAGACAGTTCCCGGCAAAAGGAAAGTTCAAGGGCCTCGTTATCCTCGCTCAGTTCCAAGATGCCAAATTCACGTACGACCAAGACTATTTCAACCGCATGCTCAACGAGGAAGGGTTCAGCGACAATGGAGCCCACGGCAGTGCCCATGATTACTGGTATGCCCAGAGCAATGGCCAGTTTGACGCCACCTTCGACGTTGTAGGCCCTGTCACCCTCTCACAGAACTATGCTTATTACGGCCGTGATACCAAGAATATTTTCGGTCAGAATACCGGTGATGCCGATGGCGCGAAAGCGATCGATGAAGCCGTTCGCCTGGCCGACGATCAGATAGACTACTCTAAGTATGACCTCGACAACGATGGAAAAGTCGACATGGTATATGTCATCTATGCCGGATATGGTGAGAATTTCGGCGCTGATGCCAATACGATCTGGCCTCATCAATACGAGTTATCAGAGGCAGGCTATAAGGACGTGTGTGATGGAAAGACCGTCGACACGTATGCCTGCTCTGCAGAACTGTATGGTTCCACCGGCACAACGCCCTGCGGTATAGGTCCGTTATGTCATGAGTTCGGACATGTCTTTGGTTTTGCCGATCATTATAATACCAACAGCAGTACAGACTACATGTTAGGTGAATACGACCTCATGGATTATGGCGCATACAACGACTCTACCCGTATGCCCCCAAGCTATACGGCATTTGAAAGAATGTCTTTAGGCTGGATGCAACCAAAGATCCTGACTGATCCGGCTGACGGGATGACGCTTCCTGACATAGCCACCAGCAATGAGGCTTATGTCATTCCAACAGCGGGTAGCAATGAATACTATCTGTTGGAAAACAGACAACAAAACGGATGGGACGAGGCTATTCCCGGAAGTGGACTGATGATTACTCATCTCGATTTCGACGCGAACGCATGGAAGAAAAATACGGTGAACACAACCTCCTCTCACAAACGATATTATCTCGTCTGTGCGGACAACGAGCCCGCTTATGATGTCGTCGCTCAGAAATTCACAGAAGAGAAAGACTTATACCCCGCCCTACTCTCTTCCGGTACAAATGATGCTTTTACGGACAATAGCCTGCCGGCTGCACAGACCTATTATGGAGGTACGCTCGATCGATGGGTCACAGACATCAAGAATACTGATCATGTCGTCAGCTTCAATTATATGTCCGACTATCAGAAGACCCCTACCGGACTGACGGCTACACAGATTCAAAATGATGAATTCACGGCCAAATGGAATGCTGATAAGAATGTCGACAATTATAATTTAAGATGGCATCGGATGATGAGAAGTTCTGAACAGCCCATTGCTTATACAAAAGGCTATACAGAATTGAACAACAACAGTATAGTTACTGAGCCTCTCAACCTCAGCAAATACGATGGTGCTTTCACCGTCGTCGTACGCGCTCATAGCGAAACCGACAAACAGCCTGTATTCACGGTCAGCGCAAATGGCAAGAGTGGAAAGACAAGACTTACGGCTAATGTCAGAAACTATATCTACCATTTTGACAATGGACTGACCCAGACGCCTGTCACTATCGCCGTGACAAAAGAGCGTGCACTGATCGATTCCATCGTTGTCTTGCGTGGTGATGGGTCGACGCTCACGGACGAGGGCAAAGTGATTACCGTAACGGGCACTGCTGCCTCTACTACTAATGTTGAGGTGGATGATCCGCTCATCGTAAAAGACACAACATTGGTAGAAGGTCTCTCTTCCGCCCAATACTTGATCAATCATCTGGAGAAAGACAAATATTACACCTTTGAGGTCCAGGCTGTTGGAAACAATACTCACAAGACAAGTCCATGGTCACAGCCCTATACCGTTTATACGGATGCTGCACTGTCTATTAAGAAGGTAGATAATTCCGATGAAACGGGTGAAAAAAGAGAATTCTTTACGCTCTCCGGACAAAAAATCAGCCATGCTCCTCAGTATGGTATATACATTGAGAAACATGGCCAAAATATCCGGAAAGTATTAGTACGATAGATCTTTAGAGCGTGATCTTCTTACCACCATGGATATAGATGCCATGGGATGGATGAATGACACGCTCTCCTCTCAGATTATAATAGGCATTGGAGTCATCCGATGCCTTTTTTGTTTCTATCTGATCGATGCCATCAACACTGGTTCCTGTTATGTCAACACGATCGGCATTTGCAATCAAACCGTTTTTATCCAACAGTAAGACAACAAGTTGCGTGTTCTCTTTCTTCAACACAGTAGCCGGCATATCCAATTCATATTGATTGGTGAAATGGTCTCCCTCGTTGATCTCACTACTTGTCACATTTTCAATTCCTGTAAAAGAAGGTGCGATTAAACGGGCTACATCTTGGTACCACATACTGTCTGCATTGAGTACTGCCGGTTTGTTCTCAAAGCCATACATTGCCCCGTTTTCTCCTCCGGCATAGGCATTCATCTGATCGTAACCACAATAGTCATGAAGGATTCCCGTTTCGGCATGGGTCCGATGGACATTATTCTCTATGACGACATAGGCTAATTTATAAGCTGCACCACTCACCTTGTTGCCAAAATAGAGATCTGTCACCGCATGGATCTTATTGCTATTTCTATCATAGGTTGCCTGCAACTGTACACCCGTGATATTATTGTTATTTCGCTTAAAATACTTATAAATGGCCGGAATATCGGCTGGATCTCCATAAGTGGATACATCACGGTTCACACAGGCATGAGGATAACCGGCAGAGCCAAGATATTCGTGGATGGCATCAATATAGTATTCATAATGCATGGAATCGGGGACATTGCTTTTCTCATTACTATTATGAACGGCAATCCCGATGAATCCATCGGGATAATTCTCTTTCATCCATTCCATCGCTCCTATGCCTCGTACACAATACTGGCACCACGTACCTGTTGTCTCTTCAGCAACCACACGCCATGGGAAAGCCCAAGTGGAACCGGTCAGCTCCATTTCATCACCCTCACTCTTCACCGACGCTGTCCAAGTTAATTTCTTGTTTCTGGGGACGGAAACAGTAACGATGGAATCGAAAGATACCGTGTCTCCTACTTGAATAGTTGCTTCAGAAGCCGTAAAGGTCCTTGAAGCCGAGACTTCATTTCCATCTTGAGTGCCTTTCAGAGAGAAGGTAAATCCATTGACAGCCTTATCTTTGGCGGCGACCTTGATACTCACCGGTATCTCTCCATAACCATCATAAGACTTACCCATGTTAATAGAGAAAGTGACATGAGAGGGCACGCCCACAAAGATATCATCTACATAGAGCGCTGCCTTATCCTTACTGTCATTGACAAAAGCGATATAGACGGTCTTCCCTACAAAAGCTGAAAGATCGACGGAATGTTTGGTCCATCCATGATTCTCCTGTGATACCGTGAGTATCGGATTATTTGTAAAATCGGAAGGCTGGCCTCCTTTCTCACTGACATATATCTTGAAACCATCACGATACTGCTTGTCACGAGCCATGGCACGGAAGGTCAAGACAGCCTTGGCACTGTTTACCGTGATTGCCGGTAAGACCATCCAGTCATTAGACTGTCCCGCATTCTTATACCATGAAGTTGAAATGGCAACCTCATTATTGGTATTCTCCGGATCTACGCCTTTGTTGACAATCCAACCCTTTCCTACCTCAAAGCCCAGGTTCTTCATGTCTACAGAAGGAGTCCGTCCATCAAGGTCATACGTGCTAACGCCTTCCGGCATTCCGCCGTCGAAACCTGTCTGGAAATAGGTCGTCTGTGCATGACCTCCAACTGCGGAAAGCAAAGCAATACATAATGTAAATAAACTTTTCTTCATAAGCAAAACAATTAATATATTATAATTTTATCGCAAAAATAAGAAGAAAAGTTCTATTATGCAAGTGGCAAGGTCCGCTTTATCGTGTTGTCAGTTTCTTTCTATACTTATTTGCCAACCTTTCTGATAAAATCATCCAAGGATTCGTTCCTCTGTAAACCAAACTTCTTGCGCAAACGATAACGATTGCTGTTGACGCTGTCTGGACTGACACTCAACATCTCTGCTATCTGCTTGGGACGTATTCCGATACAAATATATGCGCACAAACGGAGATCATTCTCTGTCAGCTCCTGACAAATCTCTTTTAAACGAACAAAGAAATTAGGATGGACAGCATCAAAATGGAGCTTGAATCGTGACCACTCATCATCATTCTTCAGACTCTCGCCAATGACTCTATTCACCTGCTGCACATAACTACGGGGGATCATCCCTTCTTCTGAGAACTTATTCGTAATATCGCTAATCTGCTTCAACACCTCATTCTTATTGGCCAGTAACAACGTGTTGGAACTGATCTCACATTCTTTCTTACGGATATCTTCTTCGAAATTCTTCCGGTTCACACTATAAATCAAGGCCTCTTGACGGAGTGTCTCCCGCAACTGTTCGTTCTCCAACTTACGAAAACGATAACGTTGACGGAAATAAAAGGCCAAGGCTACGCCGATGATGACGACAAGGATAAATGCCAGAAGGACAAGATAGAAATAGTTCGTCTTCAACTGGGCATCTTTCTCTAATAGTTTCATCCGGTCATTCTGCCTGAGGATCTCATCTCGTGCCTGCGCATTCGAGACATCTCTTGAACGAAGAATCTCTGTATTCCGCTCATACTCCTGCTGATAATAAACAAGCATGGAATAGGCCTTTTGCTGTTCCCCTAGCCGATCGTAACTTAACCACAGATAATGGTAGACCTCCTGCATGAACTTCTCCCCTTCCATGCGGCCTGCCATCGGCTTAAGACTCTCCAGCAAGCTGATCACACGGGCGTATTCTTTCTGATGATAGAATATCTTGACACGGGAGATTAACAGCAGACACCGGAAAAAGATATTGTCGGGCTGATGGTTTTTCAGTATACGGAAAGCAGTGTCACAAGAAGTCGTAGCCAACTCAGGATGCCCCACAGCCAGCTGTAACTCGCTGAGATCGGCATATACCTGAATAGTAAGGGCCCAGTCGTTTGCGCCGGATGCTATGCTCTTCTTATCCAGCTTCATCTTCTCTTGGATATTGTCGGTGAGCATGGATTCAAAGAAATAGATCCGATTGAGGGGAAACGCAGCCTTCTGATAGTATTCCTTGGCCAATACGAGGTTCTGTCTGGCTGATACCTTATCGTCAATATCCAAGTACATCTGAACCAACAGAAGATAGGTATTTCCTAAGAAAAAATGATCCCCTACCTTCATGAAGACAGGAATAGCTTGGCGACAATAGGTATAACAAAGGAGATACTTTCCCAAACGCTCATAATTTCCCGCCAACTGATAAAGGATCACGGCCTGATCATAATCGTATCCGGGCTGACAAAGACGACGGGCCTGCCGGAGAAGTTGGATACACTTCTCGGGCTGCGCGTCAATCTGATTCATGCGGACATGCCAATAAAGGGAACGCGCGCGCAGCTGCGGCTGCTTACCCGCAAGGGCGTCGAGCTTGGTTAGATCAGCAGAATCCATGTCTGAGCGGCGGTTCTCCTGGTCCAACTGGTTGAATCGCCGGGCAATATCGTCGAAGGGCTTGCTGAGGGGACGGAAATAATAACGGGCCGCCCGGATCGACAGGAAGCATCCGCCGATAAGGATCAAGAGCAAACAAGTGATGAGCTTTTTCATTTTCATGTCCTACTGTTTTTCCTTGCAAAGATACGACAAAAATGTGAGGGCACAAAAAAAGGTTGGCATTTTCACAAACACCAACCTTGTTTTTCGATAACTAACTTTTCACAAAAGATTCATGTTTTTATAGACTTTACGTGTCTAAAAAATTACAGTATCACTACTGGAAGTATCTTAATTTCGTTTCGAAATATCGATCTTTTCTTTTTCTGATGGCAAAGTTACGCATAATATTTCGAACTGCCAAATTTTTTCCGTATTTTTTTTCGAAATATTTTACAAACATAGGAAACAGGATAATTTATCATGTTCCGACATGTCCGCAATGTGGCAATTAGGGCGCCCACAAGGGGTGCCCCTACGGTGGCAGATTCCCTCCGTAGGGTGCGGCCCTCGTGGCCGTCCTAACCGGGAATTGTGGCGTTAGGGCGCCCACAAGGGGTGCCCCTACGGTGGATACCAATCGAATAAGGGCTGCCAAAATCTTGGCAGCCCTTTTCTACGTTAGTATGTTATGAAAAATTTGAGAGAATCTGAAACTTCACAGTTTCGTAATTGTTTTACTAAACATGATTTTATAGAGAAAGCATAGAAATATCTACTGGATGGCAGTGCTCGTAGGGCTCGTGGAGCCGATACTGCTCTGCTGGAGACTGTCAATCGTCGTGGAGTCCTCGTTGACAGCCGTGCTGGCGCCCTTCATGATCTCCATGCCCGGCATGTTGTCCGTGGCTGGGTCATTGCTCTTGTAGGGCATCTGTGCCGCATTGCCGAGGGCCAGGAAGATGGCGACGACAGCTGCAGCCTTGAAGAGAGGCATCAGCCGCTGGCGCATCGGGATGACGCGGGCCTTCACGGGCGTGGCCTCTTGGATCTTGGCCAGGATCTTCTCATCAAAGTCATCTCCCAGCACGTCCTCCTTCGGCTCCTCTGCCTGATAGGCGAAGAGACCGCGGTAGACTTGCAGCTCTGCCGGTACATCCTCCTGACTGAAGAAAGCGCGGAGAATCTCCTCTTCCTCCAGAGTCGTCTGCCCGTCAAAGTAGCGGTCCACGAGTTGTTTGATGTATTTATAATCCATAACGGTCAAATTTCTTGAAATTCTGTTTCACTGTCTGGCGGGCGCGGAAGATGTTGACTTTCACCTGCTCCTCCGTGATGCCCAGGATGGCAGCGATCTCCTTGTAGCTCTTCCCTTCGAAATCGCGGAGCTGCATGCAGCTCCGCTGCTTCTCGGGTAAATCGTCTACGAGCTTCTTCACAGCCAGGATCTCGTCCTTGTGCTGCACCTGCTCATAGGGATTGGAGGCTTGGTCGGGTCGCTCTATCGGACTTTCATCCAGACTACTGACTTGGTTTTCGTGCAGTTTCTTGCGATCGAGAGCGAGGTTCCTCGCGATGGTGAGACTATAGGCCTCGATGGAGTCGATATGGTCCCAGTTCTCGCGGTTGTTCCAGACCTTGACCAGTGTGTCCTGCGTGATGTCTTCCGACTCCTCTCTATTGAGCGTAATGCGTAGCGCTACTCGATAGATGATGTTCTTGAGCGGCAAGATGTCGTTGGTAAAACTGATCTTTTTCATCCTCTCTATAATTAACGACGACTGTATGGGCCGAAAGTTACAAGTTTATTTGATTTTCTCTCAAATTTAACGTTTCTTCGCAGTTCCACCGTAGGGGCACCCCTTGTGGGCGCCCTGATTCCCACCGTAGGGGCACCCCTTGTGGGCGCCCTAACGCCACGATTCCTGGTTAGGACGGCCACAAGGGCCGCACCCTACGAGGGGGAAATTCCACATTAGGACGGCCACAAGGGCCGCACCCTACGGTGGATCAGCAGATGGTCGTTCCATGTTTCCCGTCGATGGCGGTGGCGAGGGTGATGTTGACAGCCTTGACACCGGCACGGACGGCAGCGAGGGCATTCTCGATCTTCGGCAGCATACCACCGGAGACGACACCATCAGCCTTCAGACGCTCGAAATCAGCGGCGGTGATCGTCGGGATGACACTGTCGTCATCATCGGCATCACGAAGCACGCCCTTCTTCTCAAAGGCATACACGAGGGTCACGTCATAATACGGCGCAAGGGCCTTGGACGTCTCCGAGGCGATCGTGTCAGCATTGGTATTGAGGATCGTACCTTTCCCGTCATGTGTCAGCGGTGCCATGACAGGTGTCACGCCCTCCTCGATGAGCGTCTGCAGCATTCGGCCGTTGACCTTCTCCACATCTCCGACGAAACCGAAGTCGACACCATCCTTCACGGGACGGCGGTGACTGCGGATGACATCCATGTCGGCACCCGTCAGACCGAGGGCATTGACGCCGGCGGCCTGCAGACGGGCCACGAGGTTCTTGTTGACGAGACCACCATAGACCATCGTCACGACCTCCAGCATGTCGGCATCGGTGATACGGCGTCCACCGACCATCTTACTCTCTATGCCGAGGGCTGCCGCGATCTTCGTGGCACGGCGTCCTCCGCCATGCACAAGGACCTTCCGCCCCGGTATGGCCGCGAAATCGGCCAGCAGGCGTGTCAAGCGGTCGGCATCCTCCACGATGGCGCCGCCGACCTTCACAACAAATAATTTCTCCATAACATTTCCGTTTTTTCCACCGTGGGGGTTATTCCAAATACGTATATCCGTACAATCCCGAACGGTACGTGCTCAGGAACTCCTTGCCCTCCTCGAGGGACAGCTTGCCTTCCTTCACACTCTTCGTGACCCACTGCTCAAGGCGGCGCACGAGTTTCTTCGGGTTGTACTGTACATACTCCAAGACCTCCTCCACCGTCTCTCCGTCGATGATCTGGTCGATATGATACGTGCCGTCCTTCACGGAGATATGGGCGGCATTGGTGTCGCCGAAGAGGTTGTGCATGTCACCGAGAATCTCCTGATAGGCGCCCACGAGGAACACGCCGATATAATACGGCTCTCCCGGACGGACGGTATGGACGGGCAGCACGTTCGACTGCGTACCGTTGACGGCGAAGTTGGCAACCTTTCCGTCACTGTCGCACGTGATATCCTGCAGCGTACAGTTACGTGTCGGACGCTCGTTGAGCCGCTCGATGGGCATGACGGGGAAGAGCTGGTCGATACCCCAGCAGTCGGGGAGACTCTGGAAGAGGGAGAAGTTGCAGAAATACTTGTCGGCCAACAGCTTGTCGAGTCCTTTCAGCTCGTCGGGGACATGCTTGAGGGTCTTGCAGATAGCGTTGATCTCATGACAGACACTCCAGTACATCGCCTCCACCTCGGCACGCGTCTTCAGGTCGACCATGCCATGGGCGAAGAGGTCGAGACAGTCCTCACGGATCTGGTCGGCATCATGCCAGTCCTCCAGCATCGACTTAGGACTGAGGTGGTCCCAGATCTCATAGAGGTCCTTCACGAGCTGATGGTCCGTTTCCTTGGCCTCAAACTCCTCAGGCATCTCGGGCAGCGAGGCCACGCCGAGGACATCGAGGATGAGGACAGAGTGATGGGCGGCGAGGGAACGACCGCTCTCCGTGATGATATTCGGATGGGGGATGTTGTTCTTATTGGCGATATCGACGAAGGCATAGACGCAGTCGTTGATATACTCCTGGATGGAATAGTTGACGGAGCTCTCGCTGTTGCTCGAACGGGTACCGTCGTAGTCGACACCGAGACCACCGCCACAGTCGACATACTCTATATTATAGCCCATCTTCCGGAGGTTGACATAATACTGTCCGGCCTCCGTGAGGGCATTCTGGATGCGGCGGATCTTCGTGATCTGTGAGCCGATATGGAAATGGATGAGTTTCACGCAGTCGTGGAGACCGACAGCGTCGAGCTTCTCCAGGGCCTGCAGGAGCTCCGACGGCGTGAGGCCGAACTTCGAGGCGTCACCACCGCTCTCGGCCCACTTGCCCGAGCCGGAACTGGCGAGCTTGATGCGGATGCCGATATTCGGCTTCACATGCAGGCGCTCGGCGGTACGGGCGATGACCTCGATCTCATTGAGTTTCTCGACGACGATGAAGATACGCTTGCCGAGCTTCTGCGCCAGCATGGCGAGCTCGATATAGCTCTCATCCTTATAACCGTTACAGATGATCAGGGAGTTGCTCTTGCACTGCACGGCGATGACGGCATGGAGCTCAGGCTTCGAGCCGGCCTCCAGACCGAGGTTGAACTTCGCGCCATGGGAGATGATCTCATCGACGACGGGCTGCATCTGGTTGACCTTGATGGGATAGATGATGTAGCTCTCGCCCTTGAAGTCGTACTCCTTCTTCGCCTTCTCATAGCATGACGCCATCTTCTCGATACGGTTGTCGAGAATATCCGGAAAACGGAGGAGCACGGGCGGCTGCACGTCACGAAGGGCCAGCTCGTCCATCACGTCACGCAGGTCGATCTGCGTATTGTCCTTACAAGGGGTGACATAAACGTCTCCTTTCTCGTTGATGCCGAAATAGGAGGTTCCCCAGCCATTGATATTATAGAGTTCCTTGGAGTCCTCTATCGTCCACTTTTCCACCTGTAATATGTTTTTTAAGTTATTCCTTATCCAAACGGAGGAGCTCCTTGAGCTTCTCCACGGAGATCTTGATCTTGTCGTAGTTGTCCATCAGACAGACATCGAGGGTGTGCTTCGCCTTCGAATAGTAAGGCTCACGCTGTTCCAGCTGCTCTCGGACGAAGGCCTGCACCTCCTCCGGCGTCTTGTTGAGCAACAGCGGCCTCACCGTCTTGCCCATCTTCAGATGGCCATAGAGCACCTCCGGCGTCGCCTTCAGATAGACGGTGTCGCCCTGGCGGTTCATATAGTCCATATTGTCGAAGAAACACGGCGTGCCGCCACCGCAGGAGAGGACGATGTCCTCAAACTCCGCCACCTCATGGAGGAGGTTATGCTCAATCTTGCGGAAGCCGTCCTCGCCACGCTCGTCGAAGAGCTGCTTGACGGTACGGTGCATACGGCTCTCGATATACCAGTCGAGGTCGTAGAACTCCATGCCGAGGTCGTTCGCCAGGGCGCGACCGACAGTCGTCTTGCCGGCACCCATATAACCAATGATGATGATACGTCTCATTTCTTTGCCGTTCTCGTTCTTCTCGTTCGTGCCTTCGGTTCCGGTGCCTTGGCAATGATCTCCTTGCACTGCTCGTAGGTCAGCTCCCCGGGCTTCTCGGCGAGGGCCTTCGGCATGATCTTGTAGTTGCGGCCGTCATAGGCGATATAAGGTCCGAAACGACCGTTGAGGATCTCCATCTTCTCATCCTCGGGGAACGTCTTGATATGACGCTTCTTCTCCGCCTCACGCTTCTTGATGACGAGGGTGATGGCCTCCTCGAGACTCATCGTCATCGGGTTGAGGGTCTTCGGGATGGAGACATATTTTCCTTTATGGAGGACATAAGGACCGAAACGGCCGGCGCCGATCGTCACCGGCTCGCCCTCGAAATTACCAACAGTACGCGGGAGCTTGAAGAGCTCAAGGGCCTCGGCGAGGGTGATCGTCTCCATGCTCTTGTCCTTAGGGATCTGCGCGAACTTCGGCTTCTCCTCATCCTCGGCAGTACCGATCTGTACCACGGGACCATAACGGCCGATCTTCACGAAGACGGGACGGCCGCTCTGCGGGTCCGTGCCGAGCTCACGCTCGCCGGCCTTATGCTCGCTGCGGGAGTTGAGGACCTTCTCCACCGTCGGCTCAAACTGCTTGTCGAAGTCCTTCAGCATCTGGTGCCACTCCTCCTTGCCCTCGGCAATCTGGTCGAACTGCTGCTCCACCTTCGCCGTGAAGTTATAGTCCATGATCTCGGGGAAGTTCTGCATGAGGAAGTCGTTGACGACGATACCGATATCTGTCGGCAGGAGCTTGCCCTTGTCGGAACCGGCCATCTCATGTTTCTCCGTATGGCTGATCTCATCGCCCTTGAGGGTGTCGATGGTATAGGCACGGTCCTCGCCGGGACGGTCGCCCTTCATGACATACTCGCGCTGCTGGATCGTGGAGATCGTCGGCGCGTAAGTAGACGGACGGCCGATACCGAGTTCCTCGAGCTTATGGACGAGACTGGCTTCGGTATATCGCACGGGGCCCTGGGAGAAACGCTCCGTTGCCGTGACTTCATCTCGCGTGAGCACGTCACCACTCTTCATGGCGGGAAGCATGCGGAGGTTGTCATCCTGGGTACTCTCGTCATCGGTGGATTCGCGGTAAACTTTCAGGAAACCGTCAAAAGCGACGACTTCACCGGTAGCGACGAAATGCTCGTCGGCACCACTGATATTGATCAGGGCTGTCGTCTTCTCCAACTGGGCGTCAGCCATCTGACAGGCGGCAGTACGCTTCCAGATAAGGTTGTAGAGGCGCTTCTCCTGGTTCGTGCCGTCGATCTCCTGATCGGACATGAACGTAGGACGGATAGCCTCATGGGCCTCCTGGGCTCCCTTGGAATGGGTATGATAGGTACGGGGCTGACTGTATTCCTTGCCCCAGAGCTTGATAATCTCATCCTTACTCGTATTGATAGCCAGCGACGAGAGGTTCACGGAGTCGGTTCGCATATAGGTGATCTTTCCGGCTTCGTAGAGACGCTGGGCGACCATCATCGTCTGTGACACGGTGAAACCGAGCTTTCTCGCGGCTTCCTGCTGCAATGTGGACGTGGTAAACGGGGGTGCCGGGGAACGGCGCAACGGCTTCTTCGTCACACTGTCAACGGAGAACGTGGCCGTCTTCAGTTTCTCGAGAAAGGCGACAACTTCGTCATGGGTCTTGAAACGACGGTCGAGCTCGGCCTTCACCTCACTCGTCTTTCCATCGGAGGAAAGGGTGAAAAGGGCCGTGACACGGTAGTAAGGCTCACTCTTGAAAGCCTGGATCTCACGCTCACGCTCTACGATGAGACGGACGGCGACACTCTGCACACGACCGGCACTGAGCGCCGGCTTCACCTTACGCCATAACACCGGGGAGAGCTCGAAACCCACGAGGCGGTCGAGGACACGACGGGCCTGCTGGGCATTGACAAGATTCATGTCCAGATGGCGGGGATGCTGGATAGCATCGAGAATAGCGGGTTTCGTGATCTCATGGAAGACAATACGACTGGTATGAGCCTCATCAAAGCCGAGGACCTCACAGAGATGCCAGGAGATAGCCTCTCCCTCACGATCCTCATCGGACGCAAGCCATACCTTATGTGCTTTCTTGGCATTCTCTCGGAGTTCGGCGACGACATTCCGCTTGTCTTCCGGAATCTCATAATGCGGTTCCATCGTCGCCTTGTCTATACTCAGCTCCTTGCGCTTCAGATCTCGGATATGTCCATAAGAGGACATCACCTTGTAATCCTTGCCCAAGAACTTCTCTATCGTCTTGGCCTTCGCCGGGCTCTCTACAATAACCAGATTTTCTTGCATATTTCGCTTACCTTATATATTTCTCGGCACAAAAGTAAGCAAAACTTTTCCTTATACCTTATTATATAGATGAAAATTTTGGTTTTTTAATATTTTTAACGACTACCTCCGTAGGGTGTAACTATTCAGCAGGGCGAGATTCTTTTACATTATGATATGATAGCCGTTAAATCTCACGCAGAGCCGCAGAGATTATAGAGCCGCAGAGGTGGTAATTTCGGACCGCTGAGATCTTCGAGTGGCGTTCGGCCTTGGGAGAAGACAGATGGTATAGCATCTCCGCGAAAGGCCTTTAGACCTCTCAAGAAAACTCAGATACTCAAAATCATAAGGTGGTTCTCTGCAGCTCTGCGAGATGAAAAGATGGTCAATCACATTTACCTGTCTACTCTATCCTATTATGAGTGCAGACTAACGGGCACAGTCGGGCGTCCATTGCCCTGTGCTGGCAATGGTTCTGAGTACGTTGAAAGCTGACTGACCATTTTTCTTGGCTGTCTCCATCAATGAATGAAGTACGGCAAAGGCCTCCTCGCCTTTTTCTGATCTGAAGCATTGACTTACCTTCATCTTTATCTTCGTCTTT
>JAQXXT010000034.1 GCA_029226205.1 Prevotellaceae bacterium | reverse complement strand
TGGCGCCCACCTACTCATTGATCAATTCATCCACACGGCGATGGTGTTCTGCCGGAGGTAATTCTCGGAGAGACAGATGAAACCGTGACGGCCCCAGTCCTTGCCCCAGGAGTTCTTCATCACGTAATAAAGGCGGCCGTGATGGCGGATGATGCCGACGATGACCATGGCGTGGTCGTCTGTCGTCTCCAGCCGCTCGAAGTCTCGCTGGCGGCTCTTCTGAGTTACGGTTTTATTGGGGATGTCACAATAGAGTTTCCTTCCGAAATACGGATTGCTGATGTCTCCCTCCCAACAGACGGGATGGCCTTGGCACACATGATGGTTGATGGAGGCCATGAGGGTATCGAGAGGAACATTATAAAAGCTGTCGTGATAACGGTTGTCGGGAATCTCCAATATAAAAGAGGTATAGAACGGGTGATGGGTGAAACTCGTCAGGGCCTTGTATTCACGGGGCGCACAGACACTGCGGGCAAATTCCCCGCGGGTATACTCCGCGCCAAGCATATAGACATGGGAGGCGGGAAGGGCGCCGAGCGTCTCATCGAGCTGTTCTTCCATCTTCTCACGGAACCACTGCAGACCGCGTCCTTGACCTGCCGCCACGTCGGCGAGGTGCTCAATCTGATTACAGAGCACGGTATAGTTTGTGCCGGGGCGGTCGGGATAACTGTCATAGGGGACAATTCCATCCTGTCGTAGTTCATCGAGGACCATGGAGGCGGTGCCACGGAGCGTGATAGGATGCTGCTGACGGGAGAAATAATAATCCGTAGCCTGGCGCTCGATGACCCTGCGGGCGAGGTATGCGGGAGAGAGACATACGGAGTCGCCACGCTGCAGATGCTCACTCTCGATCGTGCCGAGCATGGCATAGACCCAGCACAGGGAACTGTTGCCCTGGTCTCTTACCGGTGTCGTCTTCACGGCCGCAAGAATTTGTTGTCGTGGTTGTTCCTCCTGCCGGTGGGGACCACAGGCGACGAGGAGGAGCAACAGGAGGAAGAACGGGATTTTCTGCATAATATTATTTATTTGATCCACCGTAGGGTGCGGTCCTTGTGGCCGTCCTAATTGGGAATCATGTAAGGACATGATTTATCATGTTCCGCCAAGGGTCGTTATTTTAATTTCCGCTCCCAATATTCGCGGACATCCTTCCAGTGATAATACGGGGCACAATCGGAGGGAATAGGGAGGCGGGCCTCATTCTCGTTGCGTAGGATCTTCACGAGGATATCCTTGTCATCCATGTTCCGGCGGTAGAAGACGAGCTGGATATTGCAGGCCATGGGGAAGATGCGGTAGTCGAGCCACCCACGGTCGTCGAGGGCTTCGAGATCGTCGACAGTCGTGTCTTTCTTGTTGACGATGGGCTCACCGAGACCATCGAGATCCATCAGACAGGTGAGGGGCATGACCATGGTGTCGTGACCGTAGCGCAGGGTAGCGCCGGGATGGGGCAGACGGATACAGCTGTCAGCCGTCTCAATGATATTCCTCAACAGGTTCCGCTGGCTGTAAGGCACACGGCCCTGGGAGATCTTCGCCGGGCCGTACTCCACATACCACCAGGCATTGCTCTGTTGCCAGCAGTCGTAGAGCTCATCCTTCGTAAAGAGCGGGAAGAGGTTGATGGAGTCGCGGAGGTCCGTACTCTGCATATTACAAGCCAGGGCGAAGAGCTTGCGGTTGAGACTCTTGGCGTCGACATTCTTCTTCCAATAATCCTCGGAGGTGAAGAGGCTGTTCATCAACCGGTCATGATGCTCATGGCGCTCCTCGAAAGCCTGAAGGACGGGATTGTTTAATGCCTCTTTCTTGATCTTCTCGATCTCGGGATCGTTGAGGTTCATATAATACATGTCATGGTAACTGGCATCATGACGGATATTCAACTCGGGATTGAGGACGAGGAGCTGTTGCAAGGCATTCTCCATGGAGAGGATACAACGGATGACGACGGTGCTGCGGGCATCGATATTAGTCTTTCCGGCGAAAACCTCAGGGAAGTTATGAATCATCCTACGGGCAATGGCCTTATGCTGTTCGGCACCACGGAGCGTCAGCTCACCATCACGGCCACGGGCCTCGTCACGGAGGATACGGATCTCACGGAGCGTCTTCTTGCCCAGGGGCGTGAGCATGCCTAGGGAGTCAGCATGGGCGAGGACCTCACAAGGTTTGTCGTAGTCATTCTTTCCGATGAGATAACGGCTGCCATGACGGCCGTAATGACTGAGATAGAACGGCTTATAGCCTGCCGGTGCCGGTGTGTAGCTTTTCTGCAGCGGACCGGGATAGGCGAGGTAATTGGACCCTGCGAGACATGGGTTGGCATCAATCTCCTTCCTGCTCTCCTGTGCCGTTGTGGTGAGGGAGAGAAAGAGAAGGAAAGTTGCAAAGAGGAATTTATTAATTTTCATAGTTTTGGTATTTTCTGCCACCGTAGGGTGCGGCCCTTGTGGCCGTCCTAACGGGGAATTTTTATCATGTTCCGTCATCATGTGGAGTTAGGACGGCCACAAGGGCCGCCCCTACGGTGGAATCTTAGCTCAGTACTTCAATCAATCCATTGATAACATCGATCTTTTCTGCCTGTGGATGTTTCGGCAGACCGGGCATGCGGAGAATACTTCCTGCGATAGCGACGATCATCTCTGCACCGGCATTGACGACGAAGTCACGGATGGTGAATGTGAAATCCTTGGGTACACCATATTTCTTCGCATCGTCGGAGAAGGAATACTGTGTCTTGGCAATACAAACGGGGAATTTGTCATAGCCCCACTGCTTGATCTTCGCCAGCGACTTGCGGGCCTGCGGCTTATAGACCACTTCTCCGGCACCATAAATCTTCTTGGCAATCTTTTCCACCTTTTCTTCCACACTGTCGTTGAGGTCATAGAGGAACTTGACAGCAGACGACGGACTCTTCTCCACCTCTGCGACCACCTCACGGGCAAGATCCTCACAGCCTTCACCGCCTTTCATGAAGGCCTCATTGGGAGCAAAAGGAATATGGAGCGCCTTACAGTAGTCGCTGACGATGGCAATCTCATCCTCCGTATCGGAATAGAAGCGGTTGAGGGTTACGACGACGGTCTGTCCGAGGAGCCGCATATTCTCGATATGTTTGGCGAGATTCTCCAGTCCGCGCTTCACAGCCTCGTGGTCGGGCTGGTCAATGGCATCATCGGCGACACCACCATGGAGCTTCAGGCCACGGAGGGTACAGACGACGACGGTAGCGGCGGGATGGATGCCGGCGATACGACATTTGATGTCGAGGAATTTCTCTGCGCCGAGGTCAGCACCGAAGCCTGCCTCCGTCACGCAGTAGTCGGAATAGGTCATGGCCATCTTCGTAGCGAGGATGGAGTTGCAGCCGTGAGCGATATTGGCGAAGGGACCGCCATGGATGAAGGCTGCCGTATGCTCCATCGTCTGTACGAGATTAGGATGGATGGCATCCTGCAGCAGCGCCATGATGGCACCGGCGACGCCGAGGTCTTTCACCGTGAAGGGCTTGTCGTCAGCAGTGATACCGAGAAGGATATTCTCAATGCGTCGTCTGAGGTCGGCCTCATCCTTGGCAAGACAGAAGATTGCCATGATCTCCGAGGCCGGCGTGATGTCGAAGCCACTCTCGCCGACGAGGCCGTTGGTCTTTGCGCCGAGGCCTGTGACGATGCTGCGGAGGTTACGGTCGTTGATATCGAGGACACGCTTCCACAGCACCTCCTTGAGCATGAAGCCTTCGTCGTGATGCTGATAAAGGTAGTTGTCGAGGAGGGCCGTGATCATGTTGTGGGCTGTCGTGATAGCGTGAAAGTCACCCGTGAAATGGAGGTTGATCTTCTCCATCGGCAGCACCTGGGAGTAGCCGCCACCGGCAGCGCCACCCTTCATGCCGAAGCAGGGACCGAGGGAGGGCTCGCGGAGGGCGAGGATACTCTTCTTGCCGATGCGGTTAAGGGCCATGGAGAGACCGATGCTCACCGTCGTCTTTCCGATGCCGGCCTTTGTGGGTGACATCGCGGTGACGAGGACGAGATGGTTCTGCTGCACCTTCTTTTCATCTATCAACGTGTTAGGAACTTTGGCGATATATTTGCCATATTTCTCCAGGTCATCCTCCGGAATACCAATCTTCCCGGCGATCGTCTCGATCGGCTCAAGGACGCACTCGCGTGCTAAGTCAATATCACTTTTCATCTTTTTCTCTTATTCTCTAAAATTATGGTGCAAAATTACAAAAAAAAGCGTTCATATCAACATTCTTGGCATGTTTTTCGTATATATTTGAAGGATAAAAACGATGGATATGAATCAACAGGTTGTTGTCATTAATTTTTCAGGAATTTATGATCTTGAGCCGTTCGCCCATGACCGACATTTCAAGCATCTCGACTTCTCGGATATCAACGGGACAGACTGTTATTGTGACGCGGAGGCACAAGAGGAAATTACGCGTCGATTGAAATATCTCAGTCCCGAGGGCTTCCATTTCATAGATTCCGGCAATTACCATTATATCACGAAATTCTGGACCGATAAGATCCGACGGCCGTTCCGCTTGATTCTTTTCGACCATCATACAGACATGCAGGCACCGCAGATTCCGGGACTGCTCACATGTGGCAGTTGGGTGAGGGAGATGCTACTCCATAACCGCTATTTAAAAGAGGTGGTCGTCCTCGGCACTCCTGCGGGAACGGAACGGAAGGTACCGCCAAGACTCGGGCGAAGGGTTATCTTTGACGATGAGAATCTTATCCACCGGCATGTTCCCGTCCATCCTGCCGATGAGGGACGGTTGCCGGTATATGTGTCGATTGATAAGGATGTGCTGTCTCGCCGCGATGCCATCACCAACTGGGATCAGGGAACAGTACGCCTCGACGAGCTCGCTGTCATTCTCAGGTATATTCTCGATCATGAACAAGTTATCGGCATGGATATCTGTGGGGAATATGACCTTGGCCACAGCCTCGTGGAGGAACGTATCGCCGCGAAAGAGGACAGCGAGGTCAATGAGGAAATTTTACGATTGGCAGAAAATAAATAAACAGTTAGGGCGGCCACAAAGGTCGCCCCAACGGCGGAACATGATAAATCATGTCCCTACGGCAGTTTTACTTTTTTACTTCTTTACTTTTTTACTTCTAAAAGTTCCTTTTCCACTCGCTCAACGATCTGTTCGGGCGTAATACCATTCAGACAGGCATAATCGCCACGGAGACAGGGCTTCTGTCCGAAGATGGAACAGGGACGACAGGGAAGGTCATTGCGCTGGATGACATTCTCCGGCTTCTGGTTCCAGCCCATAAAGCCCGCGTAGGGATGCGTGGCGCCCCAGATGCTTACGACGGGTGTAGCCACGAGAGAGGCGAGATGCATGTTCGCGCTGTCCATGGAGATCATCACGTCGAGATGACTCATCAGAATCAGTTCTTCCTTCAAGCCTTTGAGAGCATCGGCGACCGTCATGCACTGTGGGTAACGCTGGCACCAAGCGTGCATCGTCGCTTTCTCTTTCTCGCCACCACCGAAGAGGAAGATGCGGAAGGAAGGATGGCGCTGCGTGAGCAGTTGAAGGACCCTCTCCATTTTCTCCAACGGGTATACCTTTCCCTCATGGGCAGCGAAGGGAGCGATGCCGATCCATTTCTGGAAATTCTTCTTCTCACCGATGGCTGCCGGCAAGAGACGGAGATTGCCACCGCCGGAAGGGAAGATAGAACGGAAATTCAGTGTTACGGGATAGCCTAACTGCGCCAGCACGTCACAGTAATTTTGGAAAGAGGTCGGCAGGGGTTGCAGGCGCCGGTCTTTCTGAGAGACGAGCTGCCGCCGTTCCTGACGGTGCTTGTTGATATGAGCCACGCGGAACTGTGCCAGATTGAAGCGGGCACGGAGATAGGCGGTGCGCAGCACGCCGTGGAAGTCGGCGATGGCCGTGAACTGTTTGGCGATGAGTCGCCGGTAAAGGGTGTTGAGGCCTTTGATGCCGTGATAGTCTGTCTTCACGTCGGCCGCCATGAACCCCACATTCTCTGCGAGGTTCTCAAAGAGCGGACGGGCGAAAGGCCGACTGAGCACGGTGATGCGCAGGGAGGGGTATTGTGCCGCCAGGGAAGCCACCACAGGGACCATCATGGCGACGTCTCCCAGGGCGGAGAAGCGCATGATCAAGAGATGTTCTCGTTCCATAGCCCAGAAGGGTATCGTTTATATCGGTTGGTTTTTATTTCTTTCCGTAGAGTACGGGATTCGTGTCGGCATCGTTGTACATCTTCATCTGCCGGTAAACCTTCATGTATTTCCGGCCGGCAGCGATGTCAGCGAGGAGCTGGTCGATGGCCATGCTGAGGTCTTTCTGCTGCTGCAGGAGGATGTCGAGCTTGCCACGGCATTTGGCGACATGATCGGCGGAGGCGTCCTTGCGCTCGGCCTGCTCACGCATGTGGTAGATCTTCAGAGCGAGGATGCTCAGACGGTCTACAGCCCATGCGGGACTCTCCGTATTGATGGTGGCGTCGGGACGTACTGTGACATCCTTGTAGGTATTGCGGAAATACGTATCGATATCCTCCACGAGATCCGTACGGTCCTGGTTGCTCTTGTCGATGCGGTGCTTCAGGGCCATACCTTCCTTGGGATCGATATTCGGATCACGGATGATATCCTCGAAATGCCACTGTACGGTGTCTATCCAGCATTTCTTGTAGAGCATGGCGTCGATGGTGCCGTCAGCGTAGGGATTGTTGATGGGAGTGTCGATATTGTCGGTGACGTGGTAGTCATCGATGGCACGTTGGAAGATGGCGTTTGCCTTTTCTGTAAATGTCATTGCTTCTTTAGGTTTATTTTCTGAGTGAACTATTGACGCACAAAGGTACTCAATTCTGCTGACATGAACAAAAAAAAGGAGAAAAAAGCGATTTTTTACTGCACAAAAATAGGTTTGTTGTGCAAAAATATAGCTTTTCCCGTCTTTTTTTTTGGTAAATCGCAAAAAAAGTTGTTACTTTGCAGCGATTTTTGAAAAAGAAAATAATTAAACAACATTCTAAAAGTTACAGTTATGTCAGAAATTGAAAACAAAGTAAAGTCTATCATCGTAGACAAGCTTGGTGTTGACGAGGCAGAGGTAAAGCCCGAAGCAAGTTTCACAAATGATCTCGGTGCTGATTCTCTCGACACCGTAGAGCTCATCATGGAATTCGAGAAGGAGTTCTCCATCTCTATCCCCGATGATCAGGCTGAGAAGATTGCTACTGTTGGTGACGCTATCAAGTACATTGAGGAGCACGCTAAGTAAATAGCAACCGATAGTGATAGGTGTCTGAAGGCCAGATTATGCCCTTGAGACACCTATCTGCGATTTTATAAATACCAACATTAGAATGGAATTAAAAAGAGTTGTCGTAACCGGACTCGGTGCCGTGACGCCCGTGGGCAACACTCCTGAGGAGACTTGGGAGAACCTTGTTGCCGGCAAGAGTGGTGCCGCTCCCATTACCCTTTTCGACGCTTCCCGTTTCAAGACCCATTTCGCTTGTGAGGTGAAGAACTTCAAGCCGATGGACTACCTCGACCGCAAGGAGGCGCGCAAGATGGACCGTTACTGTCAGATGGCTATGGTCTCTGCCATTCAGGCCGTTAAGGACAGTGGTCTCGATCTGGAGAAGGCTGACAAGAACCGTATCGGCGTCATCTACGGCGTAGGTATCGGTGGTATCAAGACCTTCGAGGAAGAAGTAGAATATTATGCATTGAACAAGGAGAAGGGCCCGATGTTCTCACCCTTCTTCATTCCGAAGATGATTGCGGATATCGCCAGTGGTCAGATCTCCATCCATTTCGGATTCCATGGACCCAACTACACCACGACGAGTGCCTGCGCTTCTTCCAGCAATGCGCTGGCAGACGCTTTCAACCTTATCCGTCTTGGAAAGGCTGATATCATCCTCGGTGGTGGGGCTGAGGCTGCCATCTGCGCTTGTGGCGTCGGTGGTTTCAACTCCATGAAGGCCCTGTCCACACGTAATGATGATCCCGAACATGCCAGTCGTCCGTTCAGCGCAAGCCGTGACGGTTTCGTGATGGGTGAGGGCTCCGGCTGCCTCATCCTTGAGGAACTGGAGCATGCCAAGGCCCGTGGCGCGAAGATCTATGCTGAGATGGTCGGTGAGGGAATGAGTGCAGACGCTTATCACATCACTGCTTCTCATCCTGAAGGTCTCGGCGCTAAGCTCGTCATGCAGGCCGCCCTCGACGATGCAGGTATGAAGCCTGAGGATATCGATTATATCAATGTCCACGGCACGTCGACGCATGTCGGTGACCTCTCAGAGGCAAAGGCCATCAAGGATGTCTTCGGTGACCAGGCTTATAAGTTGAATATCTCTTCCACGAAGTCCATGACAGGTCATCTCCTCGGTGCCGCCGGTGCCGTAGAGGCAATGGTCTGCGTGCTGAGTGTAAAGAATGATATCGTCCCGCCGACGATCAACCACGCAGAAGGCGATGATGATCCGGAGCTGGACTACAACATGAACTTCACCTTCAACAAGGCGCAGAAACGCGAGGTCCGTGCTGCCTTGAGCAACACCTTTGGCTTTGGTGGTCATAACGCCTGTGTGATTTTCAAGAAGTATGCTGAGTAATATCATAGACCGTATAAAGCTCCATTTCCGTAAGGATAGGGAGCTTTATTTGTCTTTATACAAGATTATCGGGGTCTATCCCCATAACATCACCCTCTACCAGCAGGCGCTGATGCACAAGAGCATCATGCACCGCAATGCCAAGGGACGGCCGGTGAACAATGAGCGGCTGGAGTTTCTCGGCGATGCCATCCTCGATGCCATCGTCGGCGATATCGTCTTCCGGCATTTCCCCGGCAAGCGGGAGGGCTTCCTGACGAATACGCGCTCGAAGCTCGTCTCACGTGCCTCCCTCGGCAAACTGGCTAAGGATATGGGCATCAGTGACCTCGTCCTCTCCAGTGGCCGTGCCGCCAGTCATAACAGCTACCTCGGTGGCAATGCCTTCGAGGCCCTCGTCGGTGCCCTTTATCTCGACAGAGGCTATGATGCGTGTATGACCTTTATGAAGGACCGTATCCTGAAGGAGATGGTCAATATTGACAAGGTAGCCTACAAGGAAGTGAACTTCAAGAGTAAACTCATTGAGTGGAGTCAGCGTAACAAAGTACAGATAGAGTTCGCCAGCATTTCGGAAGGCAAAGACCAGAACGGCAGTCCCGTCTTCAAATACAAGACCGTACTTGAAGGCGTCGACGGATGCACGGGCGAGGGGTTCTCGAAGAAGGAGAGCCAGCAGAAAGCCTCTAAGCTGACCCTTGAGAAGCTGCGCAAGCAACCGAAGTTCATTGATTCTGTCTTCGCCGCCAAGACTGCGCGTACGAAGATGGAGGAGGAGCCTGTCGTCGATGTCCCGGATATCGACGGCGGTCATGATGATTTCATCGTTACGAAGGATATCAATGATGAGGACAAGCACCGCACGGCTTTCGAAGAGCGTGTATACAATATCGACGGTGAGCCCCGTGAGGAGGAGAAGCCGATGCGTCACAGTCCGATGTACCGTCAGGCTGAGAAGCGTCAGGAGGCACTCTCTCAGGAAGAGATCATCGCCAAGGCCGAGGAGGATGCTTACCGTCAGGAGTAAGCATCTGGTTTGCTTGTCTTTCTCAGGTGAAAAGATTTGTTAGCATAAGAACCCATGAGTATAACAAAATTAGTACGCCCCTTCTTTCGTCCCCGTCTGAAGGCTCTTGAGCAGCACCGTTCTCATGGTGTGGAGCTTCAGGAGCGTGTGTTGCGCCAGCTTATTGCCAAAGGGCGTGACACGGAATATGGTGTCAAGCATAGTCTCAATGTCACGAACAGCTATGATGATTTTGCCGCCAATATCCCCGTCAACACCTACGAGGAGCTGAAGGGCGACATCGACCGCATGCGTCATGGTGAAGAGAATGTGCTCTGGCCCGGTCTTGTGAAATGGTACGCGAAGAGTTCGGGAACGACGAATGACAAGAGTAAGTTTATTCCTGTCTCCCAGGACGGTCTGCGTGACATCCATTACAAGGGTGGTGCCGACTGTGTCGCTGTCTATCTCCGCAATCATCCTGAGAGTCGTCTCTTCGACGGCCGCAGCCTGATTCTCGGTGGCAGCCATTCACCCAACTATAATGTTGCCGGCTCTCTCGTCGGCGATCTCAGTGCTATCCTCATTGAGAATATCAATCCCATAGCCAATCTCGTGCGTGTACCGAAGAAGGCCACGGCGCTGCTCTCCGATTTCGAGGTGAAGCGCGACCGTATCGCCCGTGAGACGATGCATAAGAATGTCACGAATATCAGTGGTGTACCGTCATGGATGCTCAGTGTCCTCGTACGTGTCCTTGAACTCAGTGGCAAGCAGCATCTCGAGGACGTATGGCCCAATCTGGAAGTGTTCTTCCACGGTGGTATTGCCTTTACGCCTTATCGTGAACAGTATAAGCAGATCATTACGAAGCCCGGGATGAATTATATGGAGACGTATAATGCCTCCGAAGGTTTCTTTGGTCTTCAGGACGATCCGACGGATCATAGTATGCTGCTCATGCTCGACTATGGCGTGTTTTATGAGTTCATTCCCATGGATGAGTATGGCACGGATAATCCTACTGTCGTACCCCTCGAGGGCGTGAAGACGAATGTCAACTATGCCATGGTTATCACGACGAGCTGTGGCTTGTGGCGTTATATGATCGGTGACACGGTGATGTTCACGAGTACGAATCCTTATAAGTTCATTATTACGGGTCGTACGAAGTATTTCATCAATGCCTTCGGTGAGGAACTCATCATGGACAATGCCGAGAAAGGTCTCGCCTATGCTTGTGAGCAGACGGGAGCGCAGGTGCGCGAGTATACGGCAGCACCGGTGTATATGGACGAGCATGCCAAATGCCGTCATCAGTGGCTCATTGAGTTTGCCAAGGAACCGGATAGTCTGCAGCATTTCAGCGACTGTCTCGACCGTCGCTTGCAGGAGATCAACAGTGACTATGAGGCCAAGCGCTCCCATGATGTCACGCTCCAGCATCTCGAGGTCATCGAGGCCCGTCCTAATCTCTTCAACGACTGGCTGAAGGCGAAGGGTAAGCTCGGTGGCCAGCATAAGGTGCCCAGACTCAGTAATAGTAGAAAGAATATCGATGAGCTGTTACAGTTACAACAGAAAGAAGCATAAGGACATCTTTCCCTTTGGGAAGGCTTGGTTAGGCCTTATCTTCTTTGCTTTTTTACTTTTATCTTCCTGCGCCAGGATGGGCAATCCCGATGGAGGATGGTATGACGAGACACCGCCGCATGTCGTCGGGGCCACGCCAGCCGACAAGGCGTTGCATGTCAAGAGCAAGAAGGTGACGATCAATTTCGACGAGTTCATCAAGATCGATGATGCCACGTCGAAGGTCATTGTCTCTCCGCCACAGCTCGACCAGCCGGAGATCAAGGCTACGGGAAAGAGTATCAAGGTGGACTTAAAGGACTCGTTGAAGGCGAATACCACGTATACCATTGATTTCTCCGACGCTATCTCCGACAACAACGAGGGCAATCCCCTTGGCAGCTATACCTATAGCTTCTCTACGGGAGATGTCATCGATACCCTTGAGGTCAGCGGCACCGTTCTCGATGCCTCCAACCTCGAGCCGGTGAAAGGCATCCTCGTGGGTCTGTACAGTAATCTTGCAGACAGTGCCTTTGCCAAACAGCCGATGCTGCGTGTCAGCCGTACTGATGACAATGGCCATTTCGTGATTAAAGGTGTGGCACCGGGCAGTTACCGTATCTATGCTCTCCAGGATATGGACAACAACTTCTTCTGGTCACAGAAAGGCGAGGAGTTGGCTTTCAGTCATGATGTCATCGTCCCCTCTTGTAAGCCCGACACCCGTCAGGATACCATCTGGCGTGACAGCCTGCATATCGCGTCGATCAAGCCCGTGGGCTACACCCATTTCCTGCCCGATAATATCTGTCTGCGTGCCTTTACCGAGACGCTCACAGACCGTTATTTCCTGAAGGCAGAGCGGAAGGACGCTGATCATTTCACCCTCTTCTTCAGTTATGGCGACAGCCAGTTGCCTACGTTGAGAGGCCTGAACTTCAACAGTAATGATGCCTTTATCGTTGAGGCCAACGACCGGAAGGATACCATCACCTATTGGTTGCGTGATACGGCCCTTGTCAACCAGGATACGCTGCGGCTGCAACTATCCTATCAGAAGACAGACAGTCTGGGGAAACTCGTGCCGCAGACCGATACGCTGGAGGTCCTTTCCAGAACCAGTTATGCCCGTCGGTTGAAAGAGAAAGACCGTCAGGTGAAGGAATGGGAGAAGAAACAGAAGAAGCTCAAGGACCGTGGCGAGCCCTATGACTCCATCATGCCCGCAGAGGCGCTGAAGCCGGAGATCAAGGTACAGGGCAGTATGGATCCCGATGAGAATGTAGCCATCTCTTTCCCTGCCCCGCTGGCCCGTCTCGATACGGCGATGATCCATCTCTATGCCAAGCATGACAGTCTGTGGTATCGCGCAAAGTTTGAGGTAGACCATCTGCAAGGCCGTAATTACTTGCTCAGGGCCGAATGGCGTCCGGACATCGAATATAGTCTGGAGATCGATTCCGCGGCCTTTATGGATATCTACGGTCGTCTCAACGCGAAGATCAAGCAAGGCTTTAAGGTGAAGGACCTCGATGAATATTCGTCACTCTTCATGACCCTTGAGGGCATGCAGGGCAAGGCGTGCGTCGTACAGCTTCTCAGCAGTAATGATGAGCCCGTCAAGGAAGTCAAGACGAAGAACGGCACGGCGGAGTTCTACTATCTCTCTCCGGGGAAATATTATCTCAGGATGTATGAGGACGAGAATGACAATGGCCGCTGGGATACCGGTGACTATACCGCTGATCGACAGCCGGAGCCCGTCTATTACTATCCGCGGGAGCTCGAGTGTAAGGCCAAATGGGACCTTACGGAGAGCTGGAATCCAACGGCGCTGCCCCTCGTGCGTCAGAAGCCCGGCGCCATCACGAAACAGAAAGGAGAAAAGCAGAAGACGATCCAGCATAAGAATGCCGACCGTGCCAAACAGTTAGGTATCCCTCTGCCGGATTATCTGAAACAAAAATAGAGTTTAATCGTCAAGATCATGCTTATGAAGACATTCAAGTTTTTATTCGTCACACTGTTGCTTCTGTGCTCCTCCGTGGGGCTGAAGGCACAGTGTACCTTCCGGAACACGGCTTTCAATCCGGGAGAGTTTCTCACGTACAACCTCTATTACAACTGGAAGTTCGTATGGGTGAAAGCCGGTTCGGCATCGATGTATGTCGTGAGGAGTAACTACCATGGCACACCAGCCTACCGTTGTTCATTGACGACAAGGGGCAACCATCGTGTCGATGACTTCTTCGTCCTCCGTGATACCCTTCTCTGCTATTCTTCTCTGGAGATGGCACCGCTCTATTTCCGTAAGGGCGCCCGTGAGGGAAGTCGTTATTATGTCGACGAGGTGTTCTACAGCTATCCCAATGGCCGCCAGCATATCCGTCAGCATAAATTGACGGCACAGCATAAGAATGAGTGGCGCCAGCGCACGCTGAACAACTGCGTCTACGATATGCTGAATATCTTCCTCCGTGCCCGTTCCTTCGAGCCGCTAAACTGGAAGAAGGGCCATGTCGTTGAGTTCCCTATTGCCGACGGAAACAATATTGATCCTGCGCAGCTCCGTTTCACGGGGAAGACGACGATCAAGGGGGATAACGGCGTGAAATACCGTTGTCTGCGGCTTTCTTATTATGAACGTGAGGACGGCAAATGGCGGCATATCGTCGACTTCTTTATCTCCGACGATCAGAACCACGTGCCTATCCGCCTTGACATGTTCCTCAAATTCGGCAGTGCCAAGGCCTTCCTCGTTGGGCTCAAGGGTATCCGTAATCCCATGACCTCTATCGTTAGATAAAATATTTCTCTTCCACCGTAGGGTGCGGCCCTTGTGGCCGTCCTAATTGCCACAAATTCCCAGTTAGGACGGCCACAAGGGCCGCACCCTACGGTGGATTATTCTTTTCGGATGGTATCGATAAACTCGTCAATGATCTCCAGCATATCCTTGGGGAGGTAGGAGAGGGCTTTCTCGGTGATATTGTCGGGGATATCGAAGTAAGCCTCAGCGATGGAGCCGGTGATGGCGCCCTTCGTGTCGGTATCTCCGTCGGCGAGGACGGCCTTGCGGACGGCATCCTCGAAATTCTCGCTCTCCAGGAAACAGCGCAGGGCCATAGGGACCGTCTCCGAACAGGTAGCGTCGAAGTGGCCCGTGCGTCCGATCTTCATCACTTCCTCTATTGTAGGCAATGAATAGTGAAAATTACGCTGTACGGCGCTCTCTACCTCGTCGCGGTTAATTCTGCACGTACGGAGCCAATAGATCACTGTGGCGACGCATTGCGCTCCTGTGATGCCTTCCTCACTGTTGTGCGTGCATGCCGCGGAGGCTTTCGCTTCGTTCATGACGTCGTGATAGTCCTGGAAGAGCCAGCCCACGGGACTCACGCGCATGGCCGATCCGTTGCCGTAGCTGCCGTAAGGATGCGGATCGTCGCTCTCCAGCCAGTCCTGGAAGCGTCCGCCGTAGCCACCCATAGGACGGGGATAGCGGTGGCACCAGTCGCGCAGACTCTCCTGATAGCTCCTTTCGTGGAGGATAGCATCGGCGATGGCGACGGTACAGATCGTGTCGTCGGTATAGCCACAGTCGTCAGTAAACAACGTGAAATCTTTCTTCGGGGCCTCTCCGAATTCGAAGCGGCTGCCGACAATGTCTCCTATGATAGCGCCAAGCATAATCGTTATAGTTTTATCGTTATAGATCGCTATAGATTTCTATAGATCACAATAGAATAGGGTATGAGGGAGTGACTTCGCTGGGAATCGAACCCAAATCAAAGGTTTAGGAAACCTCCGTTCTATCCATTGAACTACGAAGCCCCTGCTTATGGATTGCAAAGATACAAATATTTTTTGGAATTCCAAGAGAATGCAGGGAAAAACGTGGTAGCATCCATGGAAACATCCGTCGTTCCGACGGCGGGCCGTCACAAGGGACGGCCCCTGCAATTCCCGGTTTGGATCATGATAAATCAAGTCCCTACGTGAGCGGAACATGATAAATCAAGTCCCTACGATAGGGAAGAGGCATATCACTCCCCTCTCCTTTGGAGAGGGGTTGGGGGTGAGGCTTTAATATTTAAACGAGCTGCCACCGAGGAACTCACGGAGGAGACTCGTCGGCGGGATATCGCGGTAGCTCACGGGCTTGAAATACTTCAGGAATTTCAGCAGACGGTAGGCCTCACTATATTCCTCACAGTTCTCCGGAACCTGTTGCAGCAGCGGCTCTGCCTGGGTCTTGATGACAGCGAGTTCGAAGAGCAAGGCACTGTTGAACATCACGTTGGCATTCTCCTGATAGGGGAAGATCCATTTATCCTCACCCTTACGTACGCTCGGCCAGCGGTGGATCGTTTCCTGAGCGTTGACACCACGGTATTTATAGTCGCGGATGATACGCCGCAGCAAGCGGTTGTCGGTCGTGGGGATATAGTTATGGTCATCGAGGAGGATCGTCGTCAATGCGGAGACATAGACGCGGAACTTCTGTGCCTCGGGAATCTGTGCCGTCAGTTCGGGATTCAGCGCGTGGATACCCTCTACGACGAGGATGTTGTTGGGCGCCATCTTCAGCTTCTTCCCGCTCTTCCCGCTCTTTCCCGTCTGGAAGTTGTATTTCGGCAATTCAATCTCCTCACCACGGAAGAGGGCGTTGAACTGCTTGTTGATGAGTTCGAGGTCAAGGGCGTAGATACTTTCGTAGTCATATTCCCCATTGGCATCCTTCGGCGTGCGGTCCCGGTCAACGAAATAGTCGTCGAGAGAGATCTGCAGCGGTTTGATGCCATTGGTGAGCAACTGGATAGACAGTCGTTTGCAGGTTGTTGTCTTACCGGAAGACGACGGACCGGCAAGGAGGACAAGCTTAATGTCACGGTTGGCAGCGATGGTGTCGGCGATGGCGGCGAGTTTCTTTTCCTGAAGGGCTTCGGAGACATTGATCATCGTGGATGTATAACCTTTGGCAACGGCTTCGTTAAAGTCACCAACGGTGCGTACGCCGAGGATATCCTGCCACTGGTGATGCTCCTTGAAGATCTCAAACATCTTTTTCTGTCGGGTGAGCTGCGGGAGCTTACCGGGATCTTTCAGATCGGGGATGCGCAGCAGCAGTCCGTCGTAATAAGGGATGAGGTCGAAGAGATACAGTCCCTTTGTGTTTGTCAGCAGGGAGCCATAATAATAGTCCACATAATCGCCGATCTGATAATAGGTGGTGTAGAGGTCGCCGTCGCTCTCGAGGAGCTTCGCCTTGGCCTCATCGCCTTTCTCGCGGAACATCTTCGCGGCATCGGCGGTATGGACGACACGACGGGCAACGGGCATATGGGCATCAATGATTTTCTGCATCTGAGCCTTGATTTCCTCTGCGTCTTTGGCGGTGATAGGATGACCGATATGGGCGTTGACGAAATAGCCGTGGGAGACGGGGATGTCGATGACGACATCGGAATGCGGATAGAGGTCATGAACGGCCTTGGAGAGGACAAAGAACAGTGTACGAGTATAGTTGCGTGATGCCGACGGCGATGTCATGTCGAGGAATTCCACGTCCTTGTTTGTATAAACGCGATAGTGGAGTCCTTCCACCTTGTTGTTGACACGGCCGGAGACGGGACCGTATTTCATGTTCAGTCCCGAGAGCGCATAGATCTCGCTCAGCGTGCTCCCCGTAGGGACGCTGAAGGTCTTCTTGTTGTTCAGCAGATTGATAAGAACAGTTTCTTTCATATAGCGTTTGGTTTAGTTGTTCCACCGTAGGGGCGGCCCTTGTGGCCGTCCTAATGGCAACCATGTAGGGACAAAATTATTTTTGTTCCACCCTTGTTGGGTTAGGACGGCCACAAGGGCCGCCCCTACGGAGGCTTTTTTAATTTTCATCCGGGTGGCAGTAATCCCACAGTCTCTTGTAGAAGGGATGGCGGGTGAGTGTGGCGGGATCGCCGATGATGATGAGTTTCATGCGGGCGCGCGTGATGGCGACATTCATGCGTCGCAGATCACGGAGGAAGCCGATCTCGCCCTT
>JAQXXT010000033.1 GCA_029226205.1 Prevotellaceae bacterium | reverse complement strand
CCTCACATCCGACCTAACGGTCGGCGGGCCGCCACAAGGGACGGCCCCTGCAAGAGGATCGGGTGAGGCAATTACCGCTCTATAGTAGCCTCGCGGTCGGGACCAACGGAAACGATAGAGATCGGTGTCTCCAGGAAGTCCTCAATGAACTTGATATAGTCCTTGAAGGCCTGAGGGAACTGACTCTCACTCGTCATCTTCGTCATATCCGTCTTCCAGCCCTTGAACTCCTTGTATACCGGCGTGACATCATCGATCTCATACGGCAGTTCTGTTGTCTCACTGCCATCTTTCAGACGGTAGGCGACACAGGCCTTGACGGTATCGAAGGCATCGAGGACATCACTCTTCATAAGGATGAGCTGTGTGACACCATTGACCATAACAGAATATTTCAGCTGAACGAGGTCTACCCAACCACAGCGGCGCTCACGGCCTGTCACGGCTCCATACTCATGACCGAGGTCACGGATCGTTTTACCCGTCTCGTCGAAGAGCTCCGTGGGGAACGGACCGGCACCAACACGTGTACAGTAAGCCTTCATGATGCCATATACATTACCGATCTTGTTCGGACCGATACCGAGACCGATGCAGGCACCGGCACAGATGGTGTTACTGGAAGTGACGAAAGGATAGGAACCGAAGTCAACATCGAGCATCGTGCCCTGGGCACCCTCACAGAGGATGTTCTTTCCGGCACGCAGCGTACGGTTGATCTCATGCTCGGAATCCACGAAATGGAACTCCATCATATAGGCAACACCTTCCATCCATTTCTTCTCAACCTCGTCGAAACCATCGAAGTCAGTCCATCCGAGGGCCTTGAGCATCTTCATGTGACGCTCCTTGTGGGCAGCATATTTCTCTTCGAAATGATCGAGGATATCACCGACACGGAGACCGTTACGGCTGACCTTATCGGTATAGGTAGGACCGATACCCTTACCGGTCGTTCCTACCTTATTCTTACCCTTGGCAGCCTCAATGGCACGGTCAAGGATACGATGGGTAGGCATGATGAGATGAGCCTTCTTGGAGATATGGAGGCGCTCCTTCAAGGGATGGCCGCTCTTCTCGAGATCCTTTGCCTCATCCATGAAGAGGTCCGGAGCAAGAACAACGCCATTACCGATGATATTCACCTTTCCACCCTGGAAGATACCAGAGGGGATGGAGCGCAGGACATATTTCTGACCTTCGAACTCCAGCGTGTGACCGGCATTAGGACCACCCTGGAAACGGGCAATCACATCATAATGCGGCGTGAGCACGTCGACGACTTTTCCTTTTCCTTCATCGCCCCACTGGAGACCAAGCAGGACATCTACTTTACCTGTATTCATAAGTCTATTATAGTTTTATTTCTTTGTTTCATTACTTAGAACGCACAAAATTACAAATATTTTACGAAACAGAGAAAAAAGAAATCGGAAAATTTGAGAAAACGGAAAAAGTAACGGCAAAATGAAATAATATGGAATTATTTTGCTATCTTTGCACCTCAACAAAACGCAAAGTCATGAATACAGAACAGCATAACGATAGTCAGCCGACAGATACGGCCGCAAAGGTCCGCGCCATCAAGCGCTCCTTCCGCCTCGTCATGAACGGTCCCGCTTCTCAGTCCATGCGTGAGAAGGGTGCGGAATATAAGATCAACTGGGGTGTGCCCATCATGGAACTCAAGGCCATGGCCAAGGACTATGGCAAGGACTATGACCTCGCCATCGCCCTGTGGAAAGAGGATATCCGTGAGTGTAAGATTCTAGCCACACTCATCATGCCGGCAGAACGGATGGACCGTGACCTCGTCGACGTATGGGTGGAGGACGTACACACTCAGGACCTCGGAGAGCTTCTGGCTTTCAACCTCCTGCAACATGTGGCCTGTGCGCCCCAGCTGGCTTACGAATGGATCGCCGGTGACAACGATGTACGTATCATCATGGGTTATGACATCCTCGCCCGTCTCTTCATGCGCGGCCAGGAGCCTAACACGCGTGGCATCCATGAGTTTCTCGACCAGGCTACGGCAGCCCTCGCCCACCCCAATGTCGGTGTCCGCCATGCCGCCGTCAACTGCCTGAACCGTTTTGCCGATCTCGGCATTGTCTACGAACGCATGGCCGACAAAGTTTTGCGGACAATGGGTAACGGATAATGTACAATAGGCAGATGATTAACAATATTCCTTTGAATATCTCAACATCTGTTCGTCATAGCCCTCGGTGTAATCCACGGCGACATCGGTGATATTACCGTTGGCATCGCGGACGAGGGTCAGCTTAGGATTGATGAAACCCTTATAGGGAGCGATGTCCAACGCCTTATAACGGTTCAACATCTCCTCATGGAGTTTCGGGTCCACTTTCACGCCATAACGCTCCACGAGATCACGGGCAGCGGAAAAGTCACCCTCACTCTTGATGCGCTGGATCTCTGCCAACAGACGACCGAAATAGCTACGAAGCTGCGCATAGTTGTTGATCTGCAAGAAATGCTTATGATCATGTTCAATGATGAGGGCCGCCGGCATCTGCCCCGTCGCCCTTGCGTCAGCAGCCGCCTGTGCCAGTACCCAGTTGGCGATGATGGCACGGTTGCGCATGTGTGCCTCTTCTATGTCCCTTCCGGGTTGGATACGGACACACTGTGTCAGGGCACCATTCATCAGATAGGTATAATACTGACTTTTGTAAGCTTCACCGTCGGGCAACAAACCGAGTTCCACCAGTTTCGGATCAGCCATATAATATAATCCAAAGAGATCGGCGCGCGCCTCCTCAATGGTATTACCATAGGCTTTCAGCGCATCGGGATCCGTTCCCGGCAGCAGTTGACCACTGCCATGGCCCAGACACTCATGGAGGTCTGTATGCAGGTCATCGGTAATATCACCATAACGGTCAATGAGCTCACGTGTCGGACGGTCGATGACAAACTCGTCACGGAAGCCATTGCCACGAGCAGCCTGGTTGTAGGCATAAGTGATATTACTGATGGTCACACTCTTTGAGCCATACTGCGAACGGATCCAGTCTGCATTCGGCAAATTGATTCCGATAGCTGTTGACGGATACTCGTCGCCACCGAGCATGGCGGCACAGATCACATGCGCCGTGACACCTTTCACGGTCTTTTTCTTGAAACGGCCGTCAACGGGAGAATGATCCTCAAACCACTGGGCATGATCGGAGATGGTACGGGTGCGACGCGTAGCTTCAAGATCCTTGTATTCCACAAGACCTTCCCATGTACCCTTCAGTCCCAGCGGATCACCATAGACCTCAATGAAACCATTGATGAAATCGATGAGACCATCCTGCTGCTGTACCCAAGCAATACTATATTCGTCGAACGTCCGCAGATCTCCCGTACGATAATAGCTTACGAGGAGGTCAATGACATGACGCTCAGCATCATTCTCAGCATACTGACGGGCTTTCTCCAGCCAATATACGATCTTCGTCAGGATCGGTCCATAGAGTCCCGTCGTCGTCCACGGCTCCTCCATGACCTTCCCGTCACGCTTCACGACACGGGAGTTCAAGCCCCAGGAGGGCTGACCGTCTTTCGTGGCAGCATCCTTGGCAGCATCAGCTTTCTTTGCCCGGTAGAAGTCTTCCACCTCCTGCTGACTGACACCGTCATAGAAATTGCAAGCCGAGGTCTTCACTAGATCCACGCCATCAGCCTGGTTAACGCGCTTCGGCAGCACATCGGGGTCGAAGATGACAGGGAACAACTCATCCATCATCTCCTCCACCGTCTCACCCTTACGAAGGGGCAAGCGCGAAGGATCGATATTGCGGAGTTGCTCACGAAGGAAATCGGAAGAGAACGCAGGGAGGAATTTCTCACAGCCATAATGATGATAGAGACCACTGGAGAACCACACCCGTTTGAGGTAGACCGTCAAGGCCTGGAACGGCTCGCTCTGACGGTCTCCCGTGTAGGATGTGTACACTGCCTCCAGCATCCGGCGGATGCGGAGGTTGTACTTGCCCTGCTGATCGAAGGTGATATCCCGTCCCATCAGGGCGGCCTTCGACAGACAGTAGATATATAATTTTTGAGTTAGGGATAAACTGTTGAATCCCGGCAACTGATAACGGAGAAGCTGCAGATCGGCAAACTTCTCGTCAGTATATTTAAATTGATGCATCATTGTTCTTATTTCTTATCCTTTGGCGTACGACCCTTACGAGTTTTCCTGGGAGTACTGCCATCAGGGGTACTGTTCTTTTTTGGGCGGCCGCGTTTCTTCGGATGAAGACGGGCCTCAGCCATGGCTGCCAACTTTTCCTGGTGAGCGGCTTCCCGGGCAGCCTTCCTGCGTTTGAGCGCAGCCTGTCTGCTGGTCTCACCAGCTCCCGGATGGGCGGAAAAATAGCGCGTGCGATAGTCCCGTGGCGTGCAACCATTGATCCGGTAGAAAGCGGAATAGAACGACTGTCGATTGGCGAAACCAACGGCTTTTGATATATCAGAAATATTCATCTTACGTTTCTTCGGGTCCGTAAGCATAGACATAGCCTCCTCCACACGATACTTATTAACAAACGATGTATAATTCATGTGGAAGTGCATATTGACTACAGCAGAGATATACCGCGAGTTGGTATGCAGTAAATCCGCGAGCTGCTGTGCCGAGAAATTCTTATCCCGGTATTTTTTCTTGCCAACGATCCAGTCAAGAATTCCCCGCTTCAGATCTTCTATGATCCGAGGACTGACAAGGCTGGTATACACGGCATCCTTGTGCTTTTTCTCGATAATGTTGTACTTCGTCATCATGATGAAAAAGACTTTATAAACCTACTATATTACTTATGCATTGTTATTTATCCGGCTGACGGTGACCGGTGTCATGCGGTCCCTCAGGGAAAACCTTATATTACTCCTTTGCAAAATTAGGAAATTGTTGGAAAAAAAACAAATTTCAAGACCTTTTTTTCGTGTTTTTTTTACTAACTTTGCGGAAAAATCAGCGAACGCATGGAAAATCCACTATCAATACTCAAACAGTATTTCGGTTACGACAAGTTCCGGCCGTCACAGCAAGAAGTGATCGAAGAGGTTATGGCCGGTCATGATGCCCTCGTGCTCATGCCTACCGGTGGCGGCAAGAGTATCTGCTACCAGATTCCGGCACTTGCCATGCCCGGCACTGCCGTCGTCGTCTCCCCGCTTATCTCCCTCATGCAGGACCAGGTAGAGGCGCTGAAGGCCAACGGTATCCCAGCGGAAGCGCTGAACAGTGGCAATGATCCTGATGAGGACCTCATCATCCGCCGCCGCTGTATGGCCGGAGATCTGAAACTCATCTATGTATCGCCGGAGAAACTGATCAGTGAGATTCCCTATCTCTTCCGCAGCATCAAGATCTCCCTCTTCGCCATCGACGAGGCCCACTGTATCTCCCAGTGGGGGCATGACTTCCGCCCGGAATATACACAGCTCGGCATCATCCGACAGTATTTCCCCAATATTCCCGTAATGGCCCTTACGGCCACTGCCGACAAGATCACGAGGGAGGATATCGTCAAACAACTGCATTTAAACGGCCGTGTCTTCGTCAACAGTTTCGACCGTCCGAACCTCAGCCTCACTGTCAGGCGAGAGGGTCAGAAACGAACGAAGATGACATTCATCCGCCATTTCATCGCCCGCCATGAGGGAGAGGCCGGCATCATCTACTGTCTGGCCCGTAAGACGACAGAGTCTATCGCCGCGGACCTGCAACGCGAGGGGCTTGCCGCTGCCGCCTATCATGCCGGTCTGAGTCCGCAGGAGCGTGCCCGTGTGCAGCAGCTCTTCAAGATCGACCAGTTGCAGATTGTCTGTGCCACCATCGCCTTCGGAATGGGCATCGACAAGAGCAATGTCCGCTGGATCATCCATTACAACATGCCGAAATCCATCGAGAGTTTCTATCAGGAGATCGGCCGTGCGGGCCGTGACGGTGCTCCCGCCGATACCGTCCTCTTCTATTCTCTCGCCGATGTCATCCAGTTGCGGAAATTTGCCGAGGACAGCGGCCAGAGCGAAGTAAACCTCATGAAACTCCAACGGATGCAGGAATATGCCGAGGCCAGCGTCTGTCGCCGTCGTATCCTGTTGAATTATTTCGGTGAGGAGATGGATCATGACTGTGGACATTGTGATGTATGTCTGAATCCGCCACATAAGTTCGATGGTACGATTGTCGTACAGAAAGCCCTCAGCGCCATCGCCCGTACGGGAGAGAAAATCCGCGTGAACACCTGCGTCGAGATTCTCCGTGGTATGACATCCTCGACGGTGATGCGCAACCATTATAATGAGTTGAAGACTTTTGGAGTAGGAAGGGATACGTCAGTGGCCAAATGGCAGGACTATATCCTTCAGATGTTGCAGATGGGATTTATTGAGATCCTGTACAACAAAGACCAAGTGATCCATATCACGCCTCTGGGCTGGGAGGTGCTGCGTGGCCAGCGTACCGTCAGTCTCGCCGTCGTGGAGAAGGCGGCACCCGAGCCGTCAAGTAGAGAACGCAGCAATGGCAGGGATCGACATGCTGTCCACAGTCGGCAGGGAAGCATCTTCCCCGAAGTTCATGCCTCCGCCTTAGTTGTCGACAATGGGAAAATTGATAATGAGCTCTTCAAACGGCTGAAGGCTCTGCGCACGAAGATTGCCAACGATCAGGGTCTGCCACCCTATATCGTCTTTTCCGATAAGGTGTTGCAAAACCTCGCCACCATCCGTCCAACGACGGTAGATGCCTTCGGCACCGTCAGCGGTATTGGTAATTTCAAGAAACTGAAATACGGAGAGATATTCACGAAAGAGATCCGGGAATATCTCGGAAAAATATAAAGACAACTGCGCATCCTTGCGCTTGCAAAGCGCAAGCACACAACGGCAGGCCATTCTGTGGCAGAACATTCTGTGGCAGAAAATGATTAATCACGTCCTTACAAAAACGGCCCCACCTTCAAACAAGGCGGGACCGTTTTGTTTCTTTCACCCCCCTCCCTTTTCGGGGAGAGGATTGGAACCAGTGTTAAGTATATTTCTACCAACAAGTGCGTGGCCGCAACATGGCGGCCACCTACCAATTCCGATTCTTTAGTGGCTCTCAGCCTCTGCATCCTTGGTGCGCTGGTCGTTGGCACCATAGAGACCGTAGCAAGTCTGGTAGCGGTTATAACCCCAGTTAGCCTGCTGCTTCTCGGGGTCGAGCTGCTTAGCCTTGTCGAGCCATTTCAGGGCTTCGGTGTAGACGACCTTACGGCCGTTGGGATCCTGCAGGTTAGCAGCCTTCACGTTCAGACAAGCACCGAGATAGGTCATGATGAGCACATTGTCCGGCTTTACCTTCAGGGCAGCCTGCAGACACTTGATAGCCTTGTCAGCATCATTCTTGCTGACATAATACATACCCTTGTCAGCCAAAGCAACGAAGTTGTTCGGGTTCTTGGCGATGGCGTCATCGAGGAGAGCAACCTGTTCCTTGTCCATTCTCAGAGAAGAATACATACCGCTGAGGTTGTCAAGGATCACCTCATTAGCAGGATCCTGAGCATAGAGGCCTTTGAGTTTCTCTACGTAAGCCAGAGAGTCAGCGTGATTCTTCAGATCACTCTTCATAGAGTAGAGCTTGAGGTTCAGGGCGTCCTTAGCCTGCGTGGAGTCCTTCATAGCCAGATCACAGTACTTGTCACAGAGATCCATACGCTTTGCCTGGTAAGCATAACGAGCCGTGAAGAGGGCGACCTGACCGAGATACTCCTTCTCACTGGCGTGGTTCTGCTCCTTGAAGAGCGGAGCGTCCTCGGTGTCGAGGAAAGTACCCCACCATTTCAGCACATTGTCATTCTGACCCTTCTGGGCAGCAGCCTGGCCACCATTGACGAGCTGGATGCGTGCAGCCCACAGCGTAGTAGCGTTATTGCCGAACTTCGGCTTGACCTTTCCCTTCTCGTTGGGCTGGTTGTCAAAATCATAGCACTTCATACCGGCATTGAGGGCATCAACGACGGAATTGTACATACCTAACGTATCGTAGGGCTGGTTCTTATCACTCTGCTTGAGCTGGTCGTTCATCTGATTCTGTGTCACGATGGTCGACTCCTTGTTGTACTTCTTCATAGCCAGTTCCACGAGGTGGTTGTAGGCCTTGGCCTTCTCCTCATTGCCCGTGAGCTGGTTGAGATTCTGGTTGATGAGTTGCTCGGCCTCGGAATAGCTTCCAGCCTTGAGAATGGCTTTCAGCGGCTCACTGTCACCGGCAAAGGCAGCTGTGGCACCCAGTGCCAACAAGACTGCAGTAACGAAATGTTTCATATTCTTTTTATTTAAAGGTTTGGTTATTCTTGACGGTTGTCATCGGCATCAGCCTCGGGAGCGTCGGCACCATCGGCGGGAGCATCCGTGGCAGGAACGTCGGCATCAGCCTCGGGAGTAGCAGGCTCTCCGGCAGGGACATCAGCGACGGAGTCATTCTTGATCTCCTCACTCTTCTGTTCCCAGGCCTGACGGCTCTCTTCCTCCACCGTAGCCTCGAGCTCGGAGCTCATGACCTTGGTGACACTAGCGATGACATCATTCTTCTTTGTCAGATTGATCAGACGGACCCCCTGTGTGGCACGACCCATGACACGGATATCAGCGACGGCCATACGGATGACGATGCCACTCTTATTGATGATCATCAGGTCATTCTGGTCCGTGACATTCTTGATAGCCACGAGACGGCCGGTCTTATCCGTGATCTGCAGCGTGCGGACACCCTTGCCACCACGGTTCGTGACGCGGTAGTCCTCCACCTGGGAGCGCTTGCCATAGCCCTCCTCACTGACGACCATGACCGTCTCCTTCTCAGGATCATTGACGACGATCATACCGACGACGGCATCATCACCACCATCGAGACGCATACCACGGACACCCGTAGCATTACGGCCCATGACACGGATGCAGTCCTCATTGAAGCGTACGGCACGGCCATTGCGGTTGGCGAGGATGAGTTCATTATGGCCATTCGTCAGACGGACATCGACGACCTCATCGCCCTCAGCGATATTGATGGCGATGACACCATTGGCGCGCGGACGGGAATACTGTTCGAGCAAGGTCTTCTTCACCGTACCGTTCTTCGTAGCGAAGACGACATAATGACTGTTGATGAACTTCTCATCATTCAAGCCACGCAGACGGAGGAAGGCATTGACCTGGTCGTCACTGTCGATATTCAACAGGTTCTGGATGGCACGGCCCTTGGAGGTCTTGTCACCCTCAGGAATCTCATAGCACTTCAGCCAATAGCAACGCCCCTTCTTCGTGAAGAAGAGCATCGTCTGGTGCATCGTGGCGGGATAGATATACTCCGTGAAGTCCTTGTCACGCGTACGGGCACCCTTGGAGCCGACACCACCACGGGCCTGTTCACGGAAGTCGGCCAGCGGCGTACGCTTGATATAGCCGAGATGGCTGACGGTGATGACAACGGGATCATTGGGATAGAAATCCTCGGGGTTGAACTCCTCACTGGAGTATTTGATCTCCGTACGACGGGGATCACCATATTTCTCCTTCACCTCCTGGAGTTCGTCCTTCATGACTTTCTTGCAGAGCTCTGGATCGGCAAGAATACGGTTGAAATAGTCAATCTGTTTCTCCAACTCATCATATTCCTGATGCAACTGGTCCATACGCAGACCAGTGAGCTGGCTGAGACGCATGTCGACGATAGCCTTCGACTGCAGCTCGTCGAGGGAGAAGCGCTGTTCCAAGTTACGCTGGGCCTCGCTCGGCGTCTTGCTGGCACGGATGATATGTACCACCTCATCGATATTATCGCAGGCGATGATCAGTCCCTCGAGGATGTGGGCACGCTCCTGGGCTTTCTTCAGATCATATTTCGTACGGCGGATCGTCACGTCATGACGGTGCTCAACGAAATAGCGGACACAGTCCTTCAATGTCAGCAGACGGGGACGGCCCTTGACGAGGGCGATACAGTTGACGGAGAAGCTGCTCTGCAGAGCCGTCATCTTGAAGAGCTTGTTGAGCACGACGTTGGCGTTGGCATCCTTCTTCACGTCGATGACAATACGCATACCCTGACGGCCGGACTCATCATTGGCATTGGATATACCGTCGAGCTTGCCTTCCTTGACGAGTTCAGCGATATACTCGATGAGCTGGGCCTTGTTGACACCATAAGGGATCTCCGTGACAACGATCTTGTCATGGCCCTCACCGGTCTCGATCTCTGCCTTGGCACGCATGACGATACGTCCGCGACCCGTGGCATAGGCATCCTTCACGCCGTTGATACCATAGATATAGGCACCTGTCGGGAAGTCCGGCGCCTTGATATACTTCATCAGACCGTCGAGGTCGATGTCGGGGTTGTCGATATAGGCGCAGCAGCCATCGATGACCTCACCGAGGTTATGGGTCGGGATATTCGTTGCCATACCGACGGCGATACCGTTGGCGCCATTGACGAGGAGGTTCGGGATCTTCGTCGGCATGACGGTAGGCTCCTGGAGGGTATCATCGAAGTTGTTCTGCATATCCACGGTATCCTTGTCAAGGTCATCCATGATATGCTCACCCATCTTCGACAGACGGCACTCGGTATAACGCATGGCGGCAGGAGAGTCGCCGTCGATACTACCGAAGTTACCCTGTCCGTCGACGAGGGTGTAACGCATGTTCCAGTCCTGTCCCATACGTACGAGGGCACCGTAGACGGAGCTGTCACCGTGGGGATGGTACTTACCGAGCACCTCACCGACGACACGCGCACATTTCTTGTAGGGTTTGTCACTCGTGTTGCCGATACCGAGCATACCATAGAGGATACGCCGGTGAACGGGCTTGAATCCGTCACGGACATCCGGAAGGGCACGGGCAACGATGACCGACATGGAGTAGTCGATATACGAGGATTTCATCTCTTCCTCGATATTGATCTTCATAATACGGTCATGATCAATCGTCAGATTTTCATCCATTGTTTATTGTTGTTCTATTTTTTAGTGTTAAAATTGCTTCTGAGGCCATTTTCGTGCGTTCTGAGCGCTTCAGCAAGCCTCATTATCCGTGCAAAGATACAACTTTTATTTCATATACGCCCCGTAGGAATGCGAAAAAATCAAAAAAATCACCACTTGCACTTCTTTCCCTTCCCTTCATTGCCCACACGGTCGAGAGAGGTCACGACATAGGTGGCTTTCTCCTTGGCTGCCGGGAGGCGGAAGAAGGAGTCATAGGTAATGCGCAACAGATGGGAAGGGTCCGTCAGGTCGACCTTCTCACCCTTGGCGAAACGGTAGACAGCAAAATGGGTAGCCTCGTCAAGGGGTTTCTTCGCCTTCGGAGCTGTCCAGAAGAGGACGGGACCATCGGGCATCATGATCCGCTTCATCTTTCTCACGGGTTTCGGTGCCTCATTGTCGAGCCACGGCATCTCAGGCTGCAAGGCGGGATAACGCCAGTAGTAGTCACGGAGTGCATGACCGTAGTTGCCATAGTTGTCGGCCACGAGCTTGGCATACCACAGCACGGTGCCCTGTACATTGGGCAGTTCAGCGTGCAGGCGGTATTTCGCGCCCATCTGGTTCACCGACGGGTTCTGGAGGTCAGCGCTCTTCACCGTGCGCTCCACATCCTCCCCGATATAGAGTGGGCGGTTCTGCACATGACGGTCCCACCAGCGGATGAGGGTCTCATAGTCAGCGGCCTTATTGCCGATGGCCCAGTAGAGCTGCGGCACGCAGTAGTCCACCCATCCGTTGTCGACCCACTGCAGCACGTCGGCATAGAGGTCATCATAGTTCTGCAGTCCATGGGTGGCAGAACCGCGGGGATCACTCGTGCTGTTACGCCAGATACCGAAAGGACTGACACCAAATTTCACCCACGGCTTGCGCTGATGGATGGAGTCGGAGAGTTCCTTGATGGCGAGGCTCACCTGATGGCGGCGCCAGTCGCCGATGGTCTTGCAGCCCTCGGGGTTGGCGGCATAGAGGGCGGCATCGGGAATCGTCTGTCCGGCAACGGGATAAGGATAGAAATAGTCATCGATATGGATACCATCGACATCATAACGGGAGAGGATGTCATCGACGATGCGGCAGATATAGTCCCTGTTCTCCTGCAGAGCGGGATTGAGGATGAGCTGGTTGCCATAGGCGAAGACGCGCTCGGGATGGCGCAGGGCGATATGCGTGGCAGCCATCTCCGTCGTCGATCCATGCTTGGCGCGGAAAGGATTGATCCACGCGTGGAGCTCCATGCCTCGCTGATGACAGGCGGTGATCATCCATTGCAACGGGTCCCAGTAAGGCTGTGGCGCCAGGCCCTGGCGGCCCGTGAGAAACTTGCTCCATGGCTCGTAGGGAGAGGGATAGAGGGCATCACACTCGGCACGGACCTGGAAGAAGATGGCGTTGACGCCGTCCTTCTGCAGTTCGTCGAGCTGACGGGAGAGGGTCTGCTGCATAACATCCCGTCCCAGTCCCTGGAACTGTCTGTTGACACACTGTATCCACGCGCCGCGGAATGCCCGCTTCTGCTGTCCTGCCGCCAGGAGGACACTCAGGAGGAAGAGAAGGAGAATAAACTGTCGCTTCATGCTTTTTAGTTCTTTTTGTTGACAAAGGTACAATTTTTTTACCAATAGGACAGTCATAATACCAAAAAATTGCGTAAATTTGTCACCGCATGCAATTCATCAGGATGATCATAACCTTTCTGGCCCTCTTCATCTTCTTCGGCACCGTTGCCACGAGGGCTGAGAGTACTGCCGACCGACAGTTGCTCCGGATGGTCATGAACTATCCCCGCATGATCATCAACCAGCCCCAACGGGACTCCCTCGTGACTTACGGCTATACGAAATACCGTATCGAGGTGGAGCGCCGTAACTTCACCCTCATCGGTATTCCCACCTTATTTTATATAGCCCGTGACGGCCGACGGCAATATTTCGGAGAGAACTACTCCCAATACCGGTTGTCCGTGGAGCACCATGAAGGAAGGGGCCACCGGCTGAACCGCCACAGCCGCCCTCTCTCCTTCCATGTAGACCGACAGGATGTTCTGAACATCTCCACCATCTATCATAACCACCGGTCGCTGACGGTGATCTTCGACTACCTCAAGCCGCATTTCTATGAGCCTACCCTCTTCGGCGACCATATCCTCTCCCCCATCAACAAGCATAACCGCCGTTACTACACCTACGCGTTCCAACCGATGGGTGCGACGACGATGATCCGTTTCAAGCCGAAGATGAAGAATACTGAGCTTGTGGAAGGCTGGGTGATGGCCGAACAGGACGGCAGAATCAGCGAGTTCTATGTCCGTGGCGAATACGACATGATCTCCTTCGGCCTGAAAGGGACGATGGGCGACCACGGCTTTGCTTCTACCCTTCCCGCTCGCTGCGATATCTCCGCGGAGATCAATGTCATGGGCAACAAGCTGCAGTCATACTGTACGAGTGTATACAACCTCTCCACCCCCGTCGCCCGTGAGCTCTGGGGCTCCGACAACATTCCGCTCATGGAGTCGTTGCGCCCTGTCCCGCTGACCCCGACGGAGGAGAATGTGGTGAAGGACTATCTCCATGTGCGTGCCGTCAACGACAGTATCGATGCGGCAAAGGCAGACAGCACGCAGCAGGTCATTGCCTCAGAGGAGCATCACAAGCGCAAGAGTTTCATGCGACAGCTGCGGAAGACGGCGAGATATATCTTCTGGGATATCCTCGGCGACAATATGGTGAACCGCATCAATACCGATCTCGGCAGCAACCGCCAGGGACACCTGCGTATCGGTCCGCTGCTGAACCCGCTCTACTTCGAATATTCAGCCCACCGTGGACTGGTCTATAAGTGTGATATCAACGGCAACTATACCTTCTCTCCACAACAGAATATCGAGTTCCGCACCCGCTTCGGCTATGCGTTTAAGATCCATCAGTTCTACTTTGACTTCCCGTTGACCTATACTTTCAACAAACGGCGTAACGGCTTCATACAGATAGAGATGAAGAATGGTAACCGTATCACGAACTCACGCATCCTCGACGAGATCAAGGCACAGGAGGCCGCTGACCCGACGATGCGCCGTGACACCATCAACTGGGACGCCATGAACCTTGACTACTTCAAGGATATGGAGTGGAAGACGGCAGTGAACTACGACATCATCCCTGACCGACTCGGCCTGCAGGTCGGCATCATCAACCATCAGCGCTCCGCCGTCCATCCCGAGGGCTTCCGCCAGGCGGGAAAGGAGACGACCTACCGGTCATCGGCACCTTTCCTGCTACTGTCCTACCGTCCCTTGGGAACGGGCGGTCCCGTCGTCACGGCGGAATGGGAACGGGGCATGCGGGGCCTCTTCGGCGCAAACACCCGCTACGAGAAGATGGAGGCTGACCTGCAATATATCATCCCGATGATCTGCACACGGAGCCTCTCACTGCGCGCCGGTGCCGGCCTCTATACAAACCGCGACGACCATGCTTACTTCCTCGACTACTCCAACTTCCGCCTTGACTTCCTCCCCGGCGGATGGCGTGACCGTTGGACGGGTGACTTCGAACTGCTGAACAACAACTGGTATAACGCCTCGAAATACTATGTCCGCGCCAATGTCACGTATGAGTCGCCACTGATGTTCCTCACCTTCATTCCCAAACTCGGACAGATCATCGAACGGGAACGGCTCTATGCCAGCAGCCTCTGTGTCGCCGGATTGAATCCTTACATCGAACTGGGTTACGGCTGTACGACGCGTGCCGTCAGCATCGGTACCTTCTGTGGCTTCTCCTTCCATACCTTCACCGGCTTCGGCGTGAAGTTCTCCTTCGAGCTCTTCAACAACTGGTAGGGTGCGGATCGTCTGCCTCCGTAGGGGCACCCCTTGTGGGCGTCCTAACCTGTATATGTGGGTGCGTGGCCGCAAAATGGCGGCCACCAACTCACCACCCACATTAGCGCGGAACAAGATAAATCAAGTACCAACCTCATTAGACATTATAA
>JAQXXT010000032.1 GCA_029226205.1 Prevotellaceae bacterium | reverse complement strand
GCCCCTACGGTGGCAGATGATCCTCCGTAGGGTGCGGCCCTTGTGGCCGTCCTAAACGGGAATCGTGGCCGTCCTAACCGGGAATCGTGGCAATTAGGGCGCCCACAAGGGGTGCCCCTACGGTGGCAGATGATCCTCCGTAGGGTGCGGCCCTTGTGGCCGTCCTAAACAGGAATCGTGGCCGTCCTAAACGGGAACCGTGGCCGTCCTAAACAGGAATCGTGACAATTAGGGCGCCCACAAGGGGTGCCCCTACGGTGGGTCCACTGACTGTTTTTTGCCCTACTATTTCCCTCAACGAAAATGTTGGTTCTAGCTCAGAACGCGGCGAAAAACGGACTTCAGGGCCGAAAACAACGGAGAAAATTTCGTAAATAACGTGTTTAGAAAATTATCTCACGGAGATACGACGCATAAACCACATGTTTTTGCCTCGAAAACAACGGCCGGAAATTGCATAATCATTGAAAAGCGACCCGGAAATGATAGATTTATACGATTATTTATGCATATTCTAAGGCTACAAAAGCAGCTCAAGGACACATCTATCTGATAATCAATCGGTTGTCAAAAAGCCACGAGATTCCCGTATTTGCGGCCAGTCCATCGTTTGTTGATTTCCGCAGCCAGTATGAACCCTTTCGGGCGTGCAAAAAAAGAGGGAGCCGCACCCAATGTTTTACGGCGCCCCCGTATTTAGAAGGATGTATGCGTCCATGTTGAATGGCCTGCCGTTGGTACAACGGAGTATGCGTCCATGTTGAATGGCCTGCCGTTGTGTGCTTGCGCTTTGCAAGCGCAAGGAAGCGCCGATGCCCCACCATCCGTCGTACCGACGGCGGACGGCCACAAGGGCCGCACCCTGCTAAAGGATCTTTCCCCCCTATAACGAATGAAGCCCCTCGCTGATGTCTCAGTCAGGGGCTCTCTATTTCCTTCTGTGAAGAGTCATAACGTATATATAGTAAATTAGTGAAGCAGTTTGAGAATTGGTATAATAATTTTTCTTTTGGCTGATGCAAAGTTCGCAACTTTCTATGAAGAAACCAAATATCTGGCTCATTTTCTTCCCATTTTGTTGCGCAAAAACAGCCTCCGTGTGCAAAAACATGGGTTTTTGCACCCTCTGATCTCTAAAATTGCGCACTGCCATTCCTCCGTCAGAGCCATCATTAGGGATAAATTTAACCATGTTCCATCCGGAATACCAATCCGGTCACAATAATGTTAAAATTCAGCATAGTTTATAACTTTCATAGGAAAAGATATGGCTGTTCCGTATTTTTTATCTAATTTTGCAACAATTCTAGGAAAAGATAGAAGCATTTGAGAAATGGGACATACGTTACTACACCGATATATTGCTCAGGGACCCTTCGTGCTCTTGGCGTGGCTTGCTTTGTTCATGTTCGCTGCCTGTCAGCCGGACAAAGGCGGGAAGGCTGCGTCTTGGAATAACCATTCCGAGGTCTTCGACAGTCTGAAGAAAGAAATCCTCAAAGAGGATACCGCCGACATGCGTGAGAAGATCGCTAATGTCAAGGACATGCCCTGCTATCAGAAAGACTTCCTCTATGCCTTATTGGAGTATACCACCGACAGAAACATCGGTAAAGCCCTCGGTCTGCTCGAACGAAACTATTCCTCGGGTGCCGTACAGAAAAATCCCGTCGTAAAAATCGATTACCTCAAACTCCTGCAATCTATCACCTTTGCCGACCAGGACTATTCGGAATGTCAGCGATACAGTGCCGTAGGTATGGAGCTCGCCAAAAAACAGAACGACAGTATTGCCTACCACCTTTTCCTTTTCCAACAAGGTGCCAGCCTGAACCGCAACGGACAATGCGAACAGGGCATCCAACTCATGAGCAAAGCGCTGGATTGGCTGGAGAAGACACCACTGGACGAAAATTACTACGAAAGACCCACCTATTATTATAATGAGCTCTCCGAAGCCTTTGGAAGATTCGGACGCGTACAAGATGCCATCAATGTCACGCTCAGGGAGATCAACGAACTGGAGCACCCGTCTGAACTCTTCCGCAACAATCATAATCCCAAATTTCTGGATGAAGAGCGGGCTATCATCTTCTCACGTATGGCAACATTCTATGCCATACAGCATAAGGAAGCCGAAGCCAACCACTATATCAGTGAATTCCAAAAGACAAAGGTTGCCAAAACGACGACCGGACGACGTCTGTTGGCCAATTACTATTATGTAAAGGACGACTATCAGGGACTACTGTCCAATGCACGTGCCATCCGTGCCGATATCCGACGTCCCGTCGTACCCGATTATATGCTGGCCGAATGGCTCGAGCACCATTATGAGGCCGCACGGCATGTCGGCGATACGAAAGAAGCCATCGCCTCCGGCTGGCGTATCATCAACCTCCATAAACAGATGATCGATAGGATGGGCCGTAAGCAATATGAGCGTTACGGCGTCATCTACCATCTTCAGGATAAGGAACAGCATATCATGGACCTCACAACGGCCTATCGGAATAATCTGCTGTATATCTTCCTGCTCATCTGCGGCCTCGGCGCCATCATCTTCCTCATGGTACGCAGCATCCGCTCCCGTAAGAAGACCATTGCCTACAACAAGCAGATGACACGCTATATCACCGAACGCGTCAAGGAGGATGATGCCTTCCATCAGAAAGTCACTGACCATCAGACCAATGAGAGCAAGCTCTCCCCCATTGCCGCGCAAGTGCTTAACAAGGAGAAAGAGCGTAGGATGCAGCGCATCAAGACCTATCTGGAGAAATCACGGCTCTACCTCCAGAAGTTCGCCAACTACCGCGATGTGGCCCAGGGCATGGGTATCACGCAGAAACGACTGCAAGAGACGATCTCTATGGGTGAGATGCGAAGCCTGGTCAATGACATGCGTCTGGCTTTTGCCTGCCGTATGCTTCACGAACACTCGGAAATGACGATCCAGGCCATCGCCGACGACAGCGGCTTCGGCAGTCTGCGTACGTTCCAGTATGCCTTTAAGAAGAAATATGGTATGACTCCCGATGAATACCGCAGACAGATCAACGAGGAAAAAACCGAAGAAGACATCACCATGCCGGAGGGGAACAACGACAGTAAGGGAGGACACACGCTGCCGGTACTGCTCCTTGTCTGTCTGCTCGTGAGTATCCTCGCCGGCTGCGCCCGACACAACGACGACAACAAGGGACAGCGGACTCTCGACTACGACTCCCTCGTCAATATCCTCGACCGTGACTCCTCCATCGTCGAGCCCCTCATCCTCAAAGCCCAGGCCATGGGAACCATCAACCATGCCGAAGCCGTGCTCCTCGAGGCTAACCGTATCTATCTCAGCGACGGCGACTACGACCGGGGCTTGGAACTGCTGGAGAGCAACTACCACTCTGAGGCCGTAGAGAACGATCCGAAACTGAAGATACATTATATTAAAGGTCTGGAGAGCCTCGCTTACCTCAACGAGGAATACTCCGCCTGCATCCGTTACTGCAACGACGGCATCAACTACGCAAGGACGTATGATGACGACACGCTCTATCAGTATTTCTCCTTCGACATCGGATCCTCCATGTTCTTCACGAGGATGAAAGACCGTGGCATCTTCCTGATGAAGCGGTCACTGGAGAATACCGACCGGAAATACCATACCGACAATATCGACAACCTCGTCTACCAGTATGGCACCCTTGCCAACTGTCTGAAAGAGGTGGGACGCTATCAGGAAGCCCTCGACATGAGTGAGCGGCAGATACAATGTCTCGATGAGCTCGTACATCAGGATGCCATCCCCTATCAGGCCAACTATCCCATCGTGGAGCGCGCCGGCAACGCCCTCTTCCGCGCGAATGTCTATGCCTTGATGGGCAACAGGGCCGAGGCGGAGAAATGGCTGGCAAAGTTCTTCTCCAATCCGGCATCAAAACTCACGCGGGAACGCTTCGATCTCAACGACTATTACTTCAATACAGGACAGTACCGTAAGATGCTGGAGAATATGCATTGGATTGGGAAAGACTCCACCATCACCCATATTCCCGAGAACACCCTCGCCAAATGGCGGGAATACCGGCTGGTCGCGGGGATGAAGCTCCACGACGACACGCTCACGCTGCAGTCGGCGGATAACCTCATCGCCATTCAGAAAAAGATCATCAACGATGTCCGCACGAAGCAGTACGCCAACTGGGCGTCACAGTTCCGTGCCTTCGACAGGGACTTGCTACAGCAGGAAATGAGCAACAGACGGACGACATCCCGTGCGATCACGACGGGACTGATCGTCGTTCTCGTCATCGCCTCGGGAATCCTCATCCTCAATGCACGTTCCCGTCGTCTGGCCAAGGAGCGCAGTCGCATGCTGAGCAAATTCGTCGACGACGCAAAGAAAGACGAGGAGCGACGGAAGGCCCGCATCATGCCCGCCAACCACAAACCGGCGGTCAAGACCGAGCCGGTGGCTGTGGCCAAGGAAGATACGAAACCGAAGACGATAGCTGAGTCCAAGTCAGCCATGCAGCCGGAAGTAAAGACGAAGACGGAGTCCGCAACGGATGACAAGAAGGAGACAACCAACAACTCCTCCGACGGCATTACCCAGGAGGATATCCTACAGTTCCTCGAAGACTCACAGTGTTACCACGATACAAAGATCACGGTGAAGGAACTGGCCGAATATATGAAGGTGACGCAGAAGACGATCCGCGAACTCATCTCACCGAGCGAGCTCCACGACACCGTCAACAAGCTGCGGCTCCGCGACGCCTGCTCCCTGCTCTACAACCAGCCCGACTATACCGTTCAGGCCGTCAGCGAGGAGTGCGGCTTCGGTAGTCTCCGTGCCTTCCAGTATGCCTTCAAGAATGAGTACGGCATGAGTCCCGCCGATTACCGTAAGTCAGCATCGGAAGAATCATAAATCCCTTGCGTGGCCGCAACATTTCCGAACGTTGCGGCCACGCGCCAACGACGTCATTCTGTCATATTCTTACGTCATTTTGTCATTTCTCCGCTTATTGGTCCATCCCTTGCTTTCATAAGGGCAGAAAACAAAAATATAAACTAATAAGAAAGGAGAACGAATATGACATTCGACAAATTTACTATCAAGGCGCAGGAGGCCGTGCAAGAGGCTGTGAACACCGCACAACGTGCGGGACAGCAGACGATTGAACCGGTCCACCTGCTCAAAGGTATCCTTGTGAAAGGCAAGGATGTCACTAATTATATCTTCCAGAAACTGGGTGTCAACGAGACAACTGTCAACGCCGCCCTCGACCAGGAGATCGCACACCTGCCCCGCGTGCAGGGCGGTGAGCCTTACTTCTCCTCCGACAGTAACACGGTGCTGCAGAAGACTCTCGACATCTCGCAGAAGATGGGCGATGAGTTCGTGTCCATAGAACCCATGCTCATGGCTATCCTCACCACCAACAACGCCGCCGGACGTATCCTCAAGGATGCCGGCATGACGGAGAAGGAGACGATGATGGCTATCCAGGAGCTCCGTCAGGGACAGAAGGTGCAGAGCCAGAGTGGTGACGAGAACTACCAGGCCCTCGACAAATACGCCAAGAACCTCGTCGCTGAGGCCCGCGCCGGTAAACTTGACCCGGTCATCGGCCGTGATGAGGAGATCCGCCGCGTGCTGCAGATTCTTTCCCGTCGTACGAAGAACAACCCGATTCTTATCGGTGAGCCGGGTACGGGTAAGACGGCTATCGTGGAAGGTCTCGCTGAGCGGATCGTACGTGGCGATGTGCCCGAGAACCTGAAGGACAAGCAAGTCTACTCCCTCGATATGGGTGCGCTGATTGCCGGTGCTAAATATAAAGGTGAGTTTGAGGAGCGCTTGAAGAGCGTCATCAAAGAGGTGACGAATGCCAATGGCAACATCATCCTCTTCATCGATGAGATCCATACCCTCGTCGGCGCCGGTGCCGGTGAAGGCGCTATGGATGCCGCCAACATCCTCAAGCCGGCCCTCGCCCGTGGTGAGCTCCGCGCTATCGGCGCTACGACGCTCAACGAGTATCAGAAATACTTCGAGAAGGATAAGGCCCTCGAACGCCGCTTCCAGACCGTCATGGTCAACGAACCGGACGAGACGGACGCCATCTCCATCCTTCGTGGTCTGAAGGAGCGCTATGAGAACCATCATAAGGTTCGTATCACCGATGATGCCTGTATCGCTGCCGTCAAACTCTCCGAGCGCTATATCTCCGACCGCTTCCTCCCCGATAAGGCCATCGACCTGATGGATGAGGCTGCCGCTAAACTGCGCATGGAGCGTGACTCCGTGCCGGAGGACCTCGATGAGCTCGACCGTAAGCTCAAACAGCTCGAGATCGAGAAGGAGGCCATCAAGCGTGAGGGTGACCAGCAGAAGATCCAGCAACTCGACAAGGAGATTGCCAATCTCCGCGACCAGGACAAGAGTTACCGTGCTAAATGGGAAGCTCAGAAAGCCCTCGTCAACAAGATCCAACAGGATAAACAGGAAAAAGAGAATCTGAGATTTGAGGCCGAGCGTGCCGAGCGGGAGGGCAACTACCAGCGTGTCGCTGAGATCCGCTACGGTAAGCTGCAGCAGCTCGACGCCGATATCAAGGCCACGCAGGAGAAGCTCGCGAAGACGGCCGACGGTGAGAAACTCGTCCGTGAGGAAGTCACCGCTGACGATATCGCTGAGGTCGTCAGCCGCTGGACGGGAATACCCGTCACCCGTATGATGCAGAGCGAGCGCGAGAAACTCCTCCACATGGAGGATGAGCTCCACAAGCGCGTCATCGGCCAGGATGAGGCCATCCGTGCCGTCTGTGATGCCGTACGCCGCAGCCGTGCCGGTCTGCAGGATCCGAAGCGTCCGATCGCTTCCTTCATCTTCCTCGGTACGACCGGTGTCGGTAAGACAGAGCTTGCGAAATCTCTCGCCGACTACCTCTTCAACGATGAGTCGATGATGACGCGTATCGATATGAGTGAGTACATGGAGAAATACAGTGTCTCCCGTCTCATCGGTGCACCACCGGGGTACGTAGGCTATGATGAGGGTGGTCAGCTCACCGAGGCCGTACGCCGTAAACCCTACAGCGTCGTGCTCTTCGATGAGATCGAGAAGGCCCATCCCGATGTCTTCAACCTGTTGCTGCAAGTCCTCGACGACGGCAGACTGACAGATAACAAAGGTCGGACGGTAGACTTCAAGAATACCATCATCATCATGACGAGTAACGCTACGCGTGAACAGCTGACGAAGATCATGCGTCCGGAGTTCTTGAACCGTATCGATGATATCATCACGTTCAAGCCGCTGACGAAGGAGCAGATCGGTCAGGTTGTCGAACTGCAGATGAACCGCGTCAAGAAGATGGTTGAACAGCAGGGTATCCAGTTTACGTGGACGCCGGCCGCCATCAGCTACCTCGCCGATAAGGGTTACGATCCTGCCTTCGGTGCCCGTCCGGTAAAGCGCGCCATCCAGGACTATGTCCTCAATGACCTCAGCCGTAAGATCCTCGCCGGTAGTGTAGACCGTAGCAAGCCCATCACCATCGATTGTGAGAATAACCACTTGGAATTTAGAAATTAAACTGTTACGGTAACAATCCACCGTAGGGTGCGGCCCTTGTGGCCGTCCTATGATCCACCGTAGGGTGCGGCCCTTGTGGCCGTCCTAACAACGATCAAAACGCCCGACACGCCACATGCCGGGCGTTTTTTCGTTTATCCGCGCCAATGTTGAATGGCCTGCCGTCGTGTGCTTGCGCTTTGCAAGCGCAAGGTTGCGCCAATGTATACACACAAAAAAGCGCCTGACATCACGTCGGGCGCTTTTTTAGATTTTGAATGTTTCAGCAGTTTGTGTTTTATGTAGTTATGATCTTTTGAAAATCAGTTTTTTCGTTTAACTGATGCAAAATTACTCAAAAGGTTGATATAAATCAAATATTTCTCTGACAAAAGTCCGAAAAATAACGTAAACGTTTACGAATATCTCCGATATTTTTACTAACTTTGCAACAAATATACAATCATAGATGAAAGAATTTGTCATATCAGAAGCCAAGGCCGAGACCGCCATTCTCGTGGGACTCATCACGAAGGAACAGGACGAGGCTAAGACGAAAGAATATCTCGATGAACTGGAGTTCCTCGCTGATACCGCCGGCGCCGTCACCGTCAAGCGGTTCACGCAGAAATGCGGCGGACCGAACATGACGTCGTATGTCGGCAAAGGTAAGCTCGAGGAAATCAAGGAATATATCAAACAGAAAGAAGACGAGGAAGACCCCATCGGTATGGTGATCTTCGATGATGAGCTCTCCGCCAAACAGTTGAAGAACATCGAGGAGGCCCTCGGCGTGAAGATCCTCGACCGTACTTCCCTCATCCTCGACATCTTCGCCATGCGTGCGCAGACGGCCAACGCCAAGACACAGGTCGAACTGGCGCAATACCGCTATATGCTCCCGCGTCTGCAGCGTCTGTGGACACACCTCGAGCGTCAGGGCGGTGGCTCCGGCAGCGGCGGCGGCAAAGGCTCCGTGGGACTCCGTGGTCCTGGTGAGACACAGCTTGAGATGGACCGCCGTATCATCCTCGGACGGATGAGCCTCTTGAAGAAACGCCTCGAGGAGATCGAGAAACAGAAGAACACGCAGCGCAAGAACCGCGGCCGCCTCATCCGTGTGGCCCTCGTGGGTTACACGAACGTCGGCAAGTCAACGATCATGAACATGCTCGCCAAGAGCCAGGTGTTCGCGGAAAACAAACTCTTCGCTACCCTCGACACCACCGTGCGTAAGGTGACGATAGAGAACCTCCCCTTCCTCCTCGCCGATACCGTCGGATTCATCCGTAAGCTCCCCACCGATCTCGTCGACTCGTTCAAGTCTACGCTCGACGAGGTCCGCGAGGCCGACTTACTGCTCCATGTGGTCGATATCTCCCACCCCGATTTCGAGGAACAGATCGATGTCGTCAACGACACGCTCAAGGAGCTCGGCTGCGCCGATAAGCCCTCAATGATTGTCTTCAACAAAATAGACAACTACCACTGGACGGAGAAGGAACCCGACGACCTGACGCCGGAGACGCGCGAGAATATCTCCCTCGAACGGCTGAAGAAGACATGGATGGCGAAGCTCGGCGGCGACTGCCTCTTCATCTCCGCCAAGAAGAAAGAGAACATCGAGGAGTTCCGGAAAGTGCTGTATAAGAAAGTCCGAGAGCTCCATGTCCAGAAATATCCGTATAACGATTTTTTATACCAGGACTATGAATGATTACAGACCGCTGAGTCAGCAGGAGATTGACATCCTCAAGGACAATGACTGTTGGGCCGAGGACTGGACGGCCGTGGAAGTCGCCGAAGAGTTCCAGCCCGCCTACATGCACCGTGTCATGCTTTACGGCGATATCCGTATCGGTGCCTTCGACAAGAATGTCGAGGTGAGCAAGGACTTCTATAAGCATACGGGCATCACGAATGCCACGCTGCGCAATGTCACCGTCGGCGATAACTGCCTCATCGAGAATGTCGGCAACTTCATCAACAACTATACGATTGGCGACGACTGCTACATCTCCAATATCTCCACCATGGAGACAACAGAGGGCGCTACCTACGGACAGGGAAACCTCATCTCCGTCCTCAACGAGGTCGGCGAGGGTAATGTCGTGCTCTTCAACGATCTCAACAGTCAGCTGGCGGCCTTCATGGTTCGCTATTTCAACGACAAAGACCTAAAGACGGCACTGTGGCGCCTCATCCGTGAAGATATCCGTACGACATCGCCCGACCGTGGCACACTGGGGAATAACGTGAAGGTCATCAACACGAAGGAGATCACGAACACCCTGATCTACGACAACTGTGAGGTCAACGGTGCCGCACGGCTCAGCGACTGTACCATCCTCTCCAATCCCGCCGCCAGCGTGTATATCGGCACGGGGGTGATCTGCGAGAACTCGATTATCAACAACGGATCCTCCATCATCAACAGCGTGAAGATGCAGGACTGCTTCGTCGGTGAGGCCTGCCAGATCAGCAACGGCTTCACGGCATCGGCCAGCGTGTTCTTCGCCAACTGTTTCCTCTCCAACGGCGAGGCCTGCGCCGCGTTCTGCGGACCGTTCACGGCAAGCCATCATAAGAGCAGCCTGCTCATCGGCGCGGAATTCTCGTTCTATAATGCCGGCAGCGCCACGAACTTCTCCAACCACGCTTACAAGATGGGACCGCTCCACTGGGGTATCCTCGAGCGCGGCACGAAGACAGCCAGTGGCGCTTACCTCCTCATGCCCGCCACCATCGGCGCCTTCTCCGTCTGCTTCGGCAAGCTCATGCACCACCCCGACACGCGGTGGATGCCGTTCTCTTATCTCATCGGCAGCAGTGACACGATGTACCTCGTACCGGGAAGAAACATCACCACGGTAGGGCTCTACCGCGATATCCGTAAATGGCCGAAACGGGACATGCGGCCCGCGGAGTCCCAGGCAAGTATCGTCAACTTCGAATGGCTCACACCGTTCACCGTCGGTGAGATGCTGCAGGGTAAGAAGATTCTGGAGAAACTCCGCGAAGCCTCCGGCGATAATGTCAGCATTTATAATTATCATGAGTATGTCATCAAGGCCAGTGCCCTACGCAAAGGTCTTGACAACTACGATATGGCCCTGCGGATCTATATGGGTGCCGTCCTCAAGCGCCGTCTGAAAGATGACCCCGCCCTCACACCGCCGACGGAAGAGACGGGAAAGGGACCGTGGACCGATCTCGCCGGACTGCT
>JAQXXT010000031.1 GCA_029226205.1 Prevotellaceae bacterium | reverse complement strand
GACCGTTACTTCTACAAGAGTCCTACGGCGCCCGTCACCATGGGTCTGAGCTCTCGTCTGGAGTATAAGAACTGGGATCTTGGCATGACCTTCCGTGCTTCCCTCGGCAACTACGTCTTCAACGACCTCGCCGCCGGTATGGCCAACTGCAGCAACTCTGCTGTCTTCCAGTCTGTCAACGGTGACTTCGTACAGAACCGTCTGCTGAGCGCCGTAAGCGACAACTGGCAGTCTTATGCCGTCACTTCTGTTCTCTCCGACCGTTGGGTACAGAACGCCAGCTTCTTGAAGTGCGACAACATCACACTCGGTTACTCTTTCGACAACCTGTTCCGTTCCGCCGGCTATCATGGCCTCTCCGGTCGTGTCTACGGTTCCGTGAGCAACGTCTTCACCATCACCAACTATGACGGTATTGATCCTGAGGTCTACGGTGGTATCGACAACAACGTCTATCCGCGTCCTATCTCCTTCATCCTGGGTCTGAACTTGAATTTCTAAACGCTAACAGAAGTAACAATGAAAAATTATCTGAAATATATCATACCTTCAGCAGTTGCTGTCGTGGCTATGGGATTATCTTCTTGCGCCGGTGACCTCGACGTCACGCCAATCGATCCTAACCAGACGACAAGCGGTGACAACCTCGCCGACAACCTGCTGAACAAGTGCTACGCCAACATGGCTGTAGCCGGACAGGGTGGTGCCAACGGTGACTGCGATATCGACGGTCTCGACGGTGGTACGACCGGTTTCGTCCGTCAGCTTTTCAACTCCCAGGACCTGACCTCTGATATCGCTGTCTGCGGATGGGGTGATCCCGGTATCGCTGAATACGACTACGCTCAGTTCTCCGAATCTCACCCGATGCTGAAAGGTTTCTACTATCGTCTGTATGCCGGTATCGACTACTGCAACCAGTATATCAACGAGTATGGTGGCAATGACGCCGAGAAGACGGCCGAGGCTCGTTTCCTCCGCGCTTACTACTACTCCGTATTGATGGATGGCTGGGGAAACGTACCGTTCACAACGTCTATCTCCGCTGACGCCGCTCCGCAGATCAGCCGTGCCAATCTCTTCAAGTGGGTTGTCAAAGAGCTGCGTGATGTAGAGAACACGCTGAGCGCTCCGACCTCTGCTCCTAACGAGAATGCCTCCGGCTATGGCCGCGCCAACAAGTACACCGACGAGCTGCTGCTCGCCCGTATGTACCTCAACGCACAGGTCTATGCCAACGAGAATAAGAATGACTCCGCTGCCTACTATGCTCAGCAGGTCATCCAGAACTCTCCTTACAAGCTCCACACCACGGCCAAGACATCCAACTGGACGGCTTATCAGGAGCTCTTCATGGGTGACAACGGCCAGAACGGTGCTGCTGAGGAGTGTCTCCTCGCTCTGCCGCAGGATGGCAACAACACGACCTCTTGGGGTACCACGCTGTTCGTCATGGGTGGTGCCAACAACGGTAAGGAAGACTGGGGTATCAGCGTCAAGGGTAAAGAACTCGTCGGCAACGGTACAACCCAGGGCTGGGGCGGTAACCGCCTGCGCCCGGATATGGTCCGCAAATTCTTCCCCAACGACAACGCTCCTGCAAACGCTACCGTCAAGCAGATGTACACCGCTGCCGGTGATGACCGTGCTTTGATGTGCAACATGGACCGTACGTTGGAAAACACCGACCTCACGCAGTTCACCAATGGCTATGCTGCCTGCAAGTTCAACAACTACTACACTGACGGCACTGCCGGTAAGAACACTACCTTCCCCGACTGTGACTACTTCCTCTTCCGTATCGCAGAGGCTTATCTGACCTACGCAGAGGCAACGGCTCGTGAGAATAATAATGTGGCAACGGCACAGGGCGTCGCCTACATCAATGCCCTCCGCAGCCGTGCTCACGCCCAGACCAAGACCGGTTACTCGCTCAGCGATATCTGCGACGAGTGGGCTCGTGAGTTCTACTTCGAAGGCTATCGCCGTACAACCCTCATTCGCTTCAACCGCTACGCTGGCAGCGTTGGTTACAACTGGTCATGGAAGGGTGGCACTATCAATGGCTCCAACATTGACAAGCACTACAACCTCTTCGCTATCCCTGCTGACGATATCAACGCCAACAAGAACCTGAAGCAGAACCTGGGTTACTAATATATCGTAAGAAACCATCTTCCCTTGAGGGCCGCAATAAGCATCTGCCCAAAAAAGGAAGATGGTATCAACGAGAGAAGTAAGAGTTTCTTATATACAACTAAACGTAAAGACAATGAAATATACAAAGATAACAGCCGGAATCCTGATGGGTGCTGCCCTGTTGTTGAGTGCGTGTGACAGCGATCTCGACAACAATCCCACCCTGCAGACTCCTACCACATTCAAACTGAATACACCGGCTTACTCCAATGCTAACTTGGATCTGAAGTCTTCCTCAGCCCTGGCCTTCTCCTGGTCTCAGCCTGACTACGAATTCCCCGCTGCAGCTACTTACCAGATGCAGATTGGTAAGACGGATAAGGCTGCCGACTGGACCGTCTCCACGGATGTCGACGGCGCTGTAGATGCCGGAACAGCCAACTACGCCAATGTCGGCGATGGTGCTACTTCCTGCACAACGTCTGTATCCGCTACCGATGTCGCCACTGCTCTTGAGCAGATCTACAAATGGAGCGACAATGCCGTTCCCGCCACGCAGACCTTCTACGCTCGTGTCCGTGCTGTCTATGCCGGTGACACCTGCTATTCCAACATCGTCCCCGTCACGGTCATCCCCTACTACGTAGAGCTGGCTGACGCCGCTATCGACGAGTGGTATCTCATCGGCGCTTGTATCGGTGATGGTAAGTGGTCCAACAACACAAATGTCATCGGTACGTCTGTTCTCCCGATGTATCCGGAGCCCGGACAGGAGTATAACAAGAAGACTGGTGTCGGCGTCCTCACATATACAGGTTACTTCGGCGCCGGTGAGCACTTCAAGATTATCCACTACCTCGACAACTGGGTGAATACCACCGATGTGGTCTGCAACGGCTGGGTATTCCGTGATGGTGGCAATGATCCGGGCGATATCACCTTCGACAAGGCTGGCTACTACAAGATCACTCTTGATCCTACGAACCGCACTTGTACCTACAAGAAGGTCGACGATCAGAATCCTGCCGTTTACAGCGAAATGGATTGCGCTGGTGACTTCAACTCTTGGAGCACGACAACAGCCATGACGCCGGTCAACACCTTTGCTGGTGCGAAGAACCACGACTGGTACTTCGATATCGACGCTTCCGCCGGTGCTACAACCGCTAAGTTCCTCTCCAACCAGTCCTGGGATGTCAACTGGGGTAACACCGACTTCCCGTGGGGCGCTGGTACCAATGGCGGCAGCAACATTCCTGTCAAGGCTGGTAAGTGGCGCGTATTCTTCAACGACATCACCGGTCAGTATCACTTTATCGCACAATAATAAACAGACGAAAAAATGAAAAAATCAATCATATTAGCACTCGGCGTCGCTGCCCTTACCCTCGCCAGTTGTTCCAACGACGACTACGAGGGCTGGGCTGAGCCGCAGAGCAATGCTCAGGAGGATGCCTACACGGTAGCTATGACGGCTGCCAGCGCAGGATCCGTAGACTTGAACAGCACAACGGATAGTCAGGTAAAGTTCGTCTCTACAACTGTTAACACCACGGCTACCGTTGCCAAGCAGGCTATCGGTCTGAAAGTTTACAATGCCAACAAGAACCTCAGCTACGACCTCGCTTCCGATGCTGAGGGCAATGTCAACACATCTGATCTCGCCAAGTATGTCACCGCTCTCTACGGTGAGCAGGAGAGTCAGTTGAATGTCCCCGTGGAGGTCGTCGACACGATCACCCTCGCCAATGGCGACGCTTATATCCGCACCTCAGAGATCACGGCTCCCGTGACACTCGCCAAGGTGGCTGCCAGCAACTTCCTCTATATCGGTAGCAAGCGCCTGCGCGTCAACAGCGACAAGACCAACTATCAGGGCTATGCTTATCTGACAGCCGGTACCTATAGCATCAAGGATGCCGACGGTGCTGCCAAGAGCACGGTGGCCATTGCCGCTGACGGTTTCTATCAGATCGACGTCAACGCATCTACGCTCGCCGCTACCGCCACACAGGTCACAAAGATCGGCCTCATCGGCAGCTTCAACGGATGGGGCGGTGATACGGAGATGACTTACGACAAGGCTACCGACAGCTTCGTCGCTAAGAACGTTACCTTCGCTGATGCTGTTACAAGCTTCAAAATCCGTATGAACGGCGCCTGGGATATCAGCTGGGGCGGACGTATCGACACCAACGACTACGGCGATATGACGTCCAACAACGGAAAGAACCTCGCCCTCTCCGCTGGCACGTATGACTTCACGTTCAAGTTGAACTATGAAGGCACGAACACGCTGACCTTCGTCAAGAAGTAAAGATGCTTCATCAAGCAAAATAAAAACATGCTCTGTTTCCGGGCGGTGACATCACCAAAAGTGTCGCCGCTCGTTTTTTTTACGTACAAATGCAAACGTTTGCACAAACTTTTTATCTACATTTCTACATTCATGCAAACGTTTGAACAAATATTTGTATCTTTGCACTGTTAGAAAGTTTGAAGATCTATTATGAAAGAACCTGTACAAATCACAATGAAAGATATTGCGCGCGACTTGGGCGTGTCGATCGCAACCGTCTCTCGCGCGCTGAAGGACAGCCCACGTATCAGCGCGCAGCAGAAGGAGCGCATACAGGCTTATGCCCGGGAGCATAACTTCTATCCGAGTGTCATCGGAGAAGCGCTTCGTCATGCCAAGGTGAGACCGTCGAAAGTCATCGGAGTCATCGTGCCACAGCTTTCTCATTACTACTTCAGCACCATCCTCGCCGGTATCGAGGAGGAGGCGCGTGCCCGCGGCTACCAGATCATGGTAGGACAGAGCGAGGACCGCTACGACCAGGAATACAATCTTTGCAGCAATTTCTATAAGAACCGCGTCTGTGGCGTCATTGTCTCGCAGGCGAAGGATACATTAAAATACGACCATTTCCAGAATCTTCTCGACGCAGGAATCCCTGTCATCTTCTACGACCGCATCTGTACGGGCATTGAATGTTCACGTGTCGTCGTCGATGATTATATGGGTGCTTATACGGCTGTAACCCATCTCATTGATACGGGCTGCAAGCGTATCGCCTATTATGGCACATCCATGCGACTGGAGATTGCCAAGAACCGATACAACGGCTATAAGGATGCCCTGCTCAAGCATGGCATGGAAGTCGATAACACCCTCGTAAGGCTCTGTGACAACCGTGCCAGTGCCGAAGCCATCACGCCGGATATCATGGATCTCCCCGACCCGCCCGATGCCTTCTTCGCCGTCAACGACGATACGGCCATCGGTATCCTCTATACCGTCAAGCGCCTCGGCTTCCAAGTTCCCGATGAGATTTCCATCTGTGGTTTCACCAATGGTGTCCGCGCCGTGAGCTGCGATCCGATGCTGACAACGGTAGAACAGCGCGGTCATGCCGTAGGTCAAGAGGCCGCCGATATCCTCATCGGCAAGGTGGAAGGAACGATTCCCATGGACCGCATCGAGAAGCGCATCGTCCGCACGCGCCTCGTCATCCGCGGCACAACCCGATAGAAGATAGATGGCAAATGTCTATCGCGAGCTATAAAAATCTATCGCGAGCTATAAAATCGAAAAACTAAAAGCAAAATAAAAGATGAAGCAAAAACCTGACATGAACTTCTGGGGTCTTTGGAACCTCAGTTTCGGATTCTTCGGCGTGCAGATAGCCTATGCCCTGCAGAGCGCCAACATCTCGCGAATCTTCGCCACGCTCGGCGCTGACCCGCACAACCTCAGTTATTTCTGGATCTTGCCGCCGTTGATGGGTATCATCGTGCAGCCGATCATCGGTACCTGTTCCGATCACACCTGGTGCCGCTTCGGCCGCCGTATCCCTTACCTCTTCATCGGTGCCGCCATCGCCGTCCTCGTGATGTGCCTGCTGCCGAACTCCGGTTCTCTGGGCATGAGCGTGAGCACGGCCATGATCTTCGGATTATTCATGCTGATGTTCCTCGATACGTCTATCACCATGGCCATGCAACCGTTTAAGATGCTCGTCGGCGATATGGTCAACGAGAAACAGAAAGGTCTCGCCTACTCCATCCAAAGCTTCCTCTGCAACGCCGGTAGCCTTGTAGGCTATGTCTTCCCATTCGTCTTCACCTGGTTCGGTATCAGTAACGTAGCGCCGAAGGGCGTCGTCCCCGACTCCGTGATCTGGTCGTTCTATATCGGTGCCGCCATTCTTATCCTCTGTGTCATCTACACCACGGCGAAGGTTCACGAATGGAACCCGCAGGAGTATGCAGAGTATAATGGTGCATCCGCCGAAGTGAAAAAGGAGGAAGAAGGAAAAGGTGATTGGATCACACTGTTGAAGAACGCGCCGGCAACATTCTGGAAAGTCGGTCTCGTACAGTTCTTCTGCTGGTTCGCATTCATGTATATGTGGACCTATACCAATGGTACCGTCGCTGCCAACTGCTGGCATGTGGACATGCTCAATGCAAACGCCACACAGACGGCTGGCTATCAGGAAGCCGGCAACTGGGTCGGCATTCTCTTCGCCGTACAGGCCATCGGCTCCGTCATCTGGGCTATGGTCCTCCCGCAGTTCAAGAACCGCAAAGTCGCTTATGGCCTCAGTCTCCTGCTCGGTGCCGTCGGCTTCGCCATGACCGCCTTCGTCACGGATAAATACGTGATGTTCATTCCCTTCCTGCTCATCGGCTGCGCCTGGGCTGCCATGCTCGCCATGCCGTTCACCTTCGTCACGAATGCCCTTCAGGGCTACGGCCACATGGGTGCTTACCTCGGCCTCTTCAACGGTACCATCTGTGTGCCGCAGATCGTCGCCGCCGCTATCGGTGGTAGCCTCCTGACGCTCGTCGGCAGTGTCCAGAGCAACATGATGATCCTCGCCGGTGTCGCCCTCGTCCTCGGCGCTCTCAGCGTGACGACAATCAAGGAGAAATAATTACGCCTCACCATAGTCCCCGTCCCTTTCCAGGACGGGGAAATGCAAAAATGCAAACGTTTGCATGATTATTTGTACGGTTTGCACAAAATCCAAATGACAACCTACGGATATTTTGATTACTTTTGGAGAAAAATTAAGAGAAAAATAAAATAGGCAAAAAGTTACTATCAACCTATGAAGTTAAGTTTCAATATCAAATACAACACTGCCTTCGGTGAGGACGTTGTTGTAAACATCTTACAGGAAGATGGAAAAACCCTGCAATATCGGTTGAAGACCTTAGATGGACATGAGTGGACAGCAGAACTCGAACTCACGCCCAAGACAAAGGATCTCAACTATTATTATACGATCCAGCGCAACGAACAGGTTGTCCGCACGGAATGGAAGACCGTTCTGCATCGCATTGAGCTTGACACCCTCGGTGAGGTCAAGTCCATGAGTCTCTATGACCGTTGGAATGATATGCCCGAAGACTCTTACCTCTACAGCAGTGCCTTCACGGAGTGTATCAATCCCCGCCAGCTGAGCCGTCCGCAGAACCGTGGCTACAAGAAGACCGTACGCCTCATCGTCCGTGCCCCGCAGTTACGTGAGGATGATGTCCTCTACGTCGCCGGTGCTGACGAAGTCCTCGGCTCCTGGCAGATTGAGAAAGGTATCGCCATGACCCAGCATAACTACAACGAATGGGTCGTTGACCTCGACGGTGCCTATTTCGCCGGTCATCGCATGGAGTTCAAGTTCGCCTCTATCAACACGAAGAAAGGCAACACCTCCGCCGTATGGGAGATTGCCGCCAACCGCTATATCGATGTGCCGAAGATGACTACCGGTCAGGTAGAAGTCTACGACATGGATATGGCCTTCTTCGATATCTGGAACCGCAAGCTCGCCGGAACGCTCGTCCCGGTATTCTCCCTGCGTTCCAAGACATCCTTCGGTGTTGGTGACTTCGGTGATCTGAAGAAGATGATCGACTTCGTCGCCCTCACCCATCAGCGTGTCCTTCAGGTGCTGCCGATCAACGATACGACGACCACGCACACGTGGACCGACTCCTATCCCTACAGTTGTATCTCTATCTTCGCCCTTCATCCGCAGTATGCTGACTTCACGGCACTGCCGGCCTTGAAAGACGAGAAGAAGCGTGCCCATTATGAGAGTCTGCGCCAGGAGCTCAACGCCCTGAAGCAGATCGACTACGAGAAAGTCAACGATACGAAGATCGCTTATCTCAAGGATCTCTTCGCACAGGAAGGCAAGCAGGTCCTCGCCTCCGCTGCCTTTAAGAAATTCTTCGAGGAGGACAAGCGCTGGCTCGTTCCGTACGCTTACTACTGCGTACTGCGCGATGAGAACGGCACGGCTGACTTCAGTCAGTGGAAAGATCATAACCTTTGGGACGAGAAAGACCGCAAGGCCCTCGAGGATCCCAAGAGTGCTATATATAATAAGGTGGCATTCTGGTATTATGTCCAGTTCATCCTCAACGCACAGATGGCCGATGCACATGCTTACGCACGGAAGAAAGGCGTCATCCTCAAGGGTGATATTCCTATCGGCGTCAACCGCTACGGCTGTGACGTATGGATGGAGCCGAACTACTTCAACCTCAACGGCCAGGCCGGTGCGCCGCCTGATGACTTCTCTGTCAACGGACAGAACTGGGGCTTCCCGACATACAACTGGGACGCTATGATCGCTGACGGCTGCCAGTGGTGGATTCGTCGTTTCCAGAATATGCAGAAATTCTTCGATGCCTATCGTATCGACCATGTCCTCGGTTTCTTCCGTATCTGGGAAATTCCTATCAATGCCGTCCACGGACTGCTGGGTCAGTTCGCCCCTGCCCTCGGCATGACTGCCGACGAGATCCGCGGCTATGGACTGAACTTCCAGGAGGAGCGCTTCACGGAGCCGTTCATTACCGACTGGGTTCTCGACCGTGTCTTCCATGACCGTGCCGATGAGGTCCGCAAGCAGTATCTCGACCGTATCGACGACGAGCGCTATAAGATGAAACCGCAGTATGACACTCAGAAGAAGATTGAGAAACTCTTCGCCGGTGTCACCGATCAGAAAGAACTCGACTTCCGTGACGGACTCTACAGCCTCATCAGCGATGTCCTCTTCGTCCGTGACCGTAAGGACAAGAACAAGTTCCATCCGCGTATCTCCGCACAGTTCGACTTCATCTACGAGAGTCTGTACGATAACGACAAGGGCGCCTTCAACCGTCTGTACAATGACTACTTCTATCGCCGTAACAACCAGTTCTGGTATAATGAGGCTATGAAGAAGTTGCCGAAACTCGTTGCCGCCACACGTATGCTCGTCTGCGCTGAAGACCTCGGAATGGTTCCCGACTGTGTGCCATGGGTAATGAACGAGCTGAAAATCCTCTCCCTCGAACTACAGAGCATGCCGAAGGATCCGCATGTACGTTTCGGTCATCTCAGCCGTAATCCCTACCGTTCGGTCTGCACCATCTCCTCTCACGATATGCCGACGCTGCGTCAGTGGTGGGATGAAGACTGGAACCGTACGCAGGAATACTACAACACGATGCTCTATCGTGGTGGTGCCGCTCCTCACCCGCTGCCGGGCTGGCTCGCCAAGGATATCATCGCCCGTCATCTCACGTGTCCGTCTATGCTCTGTATCCTGAGTATCCAGGACTGGCTAGCTATGGATGAGAGCCTCCGTCTCCCCGACGCCAATGCCGAGCGTATCAATATCCCTGCTAATCCCCATCATTACTGGCGCTATCGAGTCCACCTGAATATTGAGGACCTCATCAACAACAAGCATTTCGTTGAGGAGATCTCCGAGCTGATTCAGATGGCAGGAAGATAAAAGCCTCACCCCATTTCTATCCACTTGCAGGGGCCGTCCCTTGTGGCGGCCCGCCGTCGGAACGACGGATTGATACACAATAACTGACCTGGCGGAACATAATAAATGAAGTCCCTACCAAATCACAGACATCCGACCTAACGGTCGGCGGGCCGCCACAAGGGACGGCCCCTGCAAGTGGATCAAAACTAAAACAAAGAATGAAAATGAAGAAACTAACGACCATCATAGCCTTAGCGCTCCTCCCGCTGGCAGCGCTGGCACAGACGGTGAAATCGCCGAATGGCAAGATCGCCGTCACATTCTCCCTCTCTCCGTCGGGACAGCCGACGTATGAGATGACGTATAAAGGCAAAGAGGTGGTGAAACCTTCCCACCTCGGCCTTGAACTCGCCAAGGACAAGCATGCTACGAAAGGATTCCACGAGACATCCCTGATGGATGGCTTCTCGGAGACCGACAGCAAGACTTCTACCTTCGACGAGACATGGACGCCCGTGTGGGGCCAGTACGGTAAGATCCGCAACCACTACAACGAGATGGCTGTTGACCTTACGCAGAAAGGCACCACGCGCAAGATGACGATCCGCTTCCGTGTCTACGACATCGGTATGGGTCTGCGCTACGAGTTCCCGCAGCAGGACTCCCTCGTATATTTCGTCATCAAGGACGAGCACACCCAGTTTGCCATGACCGGTGATCACACCGCATGGTGGCTTCCCGGCGATTACGACACGCAGGAGCAGGAGACACAGGAGAGCAAGCTCTCTGAGATCCGCTCCCGTTTCCACGATGCCGTCAACTGGAGCAACTCCTCCGTGGATGTCTTCTCTCCCACGGGCGTACAGACCGCTCTGCAGATGAAGACGAAAGACGGACTGTATATCAACATCCATGAGGCCGCCTGCATCAACTACTCCACGATGCATCTGAACCTCGATGATAAGAACATGGTCTTCGAGAGTTGGCTGACACCTGATGCCACGGGCATGAAAGGCTATCTGCAGGCACCATGCCACACGCCGTGGCGTACCGTTGCCGTCAGCGATGATGCCCGAGACATGCTCGGCGAGGCCAACAACATGATCTACAACCTCAATGAGCCGTGTAAGCTCACCGATACCTCCTGGATCCATCCCACAAAATACTGTGGCGTCTGGTGGGAGATGATCGTCGGCAAGAATACATGGAGCTATACCAATGACTTCCCCTCTGTCCAGCTCGGTGTCACCGACTACAGTAAGGCAAAGCCCAACGGCACCCATGGCGCCAACAATGCCGAAGTCCGTAAATATATTGACTTCGCTGCTGCCAACGGCCTCTCTGAGGTCCTCGTAGAAGGTTGGAATGAAGGTTGGGAAGACTGGTTCGGCCACAGCAAGGACTATGTTTTTGATTTCGTCACGCCGTATCCCGACTTCGATATCAAGGCCCTCAACGATTATGCCCACAGCAAGGGTGTGAAGCTGATGATGCATCACGAGACTTCCTCCAGCGTTGTCAACTACGAGCGCCATTTGGAGGATGCCTACAACCTGATGAATAAATACGGTTATGATGCCGTAAAGAGTGGTTATGTCGGCGATATCATCCCTCGTGGCGATCATCATTTCTCTCAGGAGATGAACAACCATTATCTACGTTGCGTCACGGAAGCCGCCAAACATCATATCATGGTCAATGCCCATGAGGCCACGCGTCCTACCGGTATCGCCCGCACCTATCCTAACTGGGTAGGCAACGAGAGCGCCCGCGGTACGGAGTATGAGGCTTTCGGTGGCAGCTATCCCAATCACACCGTCATCCTTCCGTTCACCCGTCTGCAGGGTGGTCCGATGGACTATACGCCGGGAATCCTCGAGACACAGCTGAAGACTTGGAGCAATAACACCTCTTATGTCCACACGACACTCGTTGGTCAGCTCGCTATCTATATGGTGATGTGGGGGCCGCTGCAGATGGCAGCAGACCTGCCCGAGAACTACGAGAAGTACAAGGATGCCTTCCAGTTCATCAAGGATGTCGCCGTAGACTGGTCCGACAGTAAGTATCTCGAGGCCGAGCCCGCCCGTTATATCACCGTTGCCCGTAAGGCAAAAGGCACCGACAACTGGTTCGTTGGTGGCAAGTGCGACGAGCACGGACACCAGAGTACGGTGAAGTTCGACTTCCTCGATAAAGGCCGCAAGTACGAGGCTACCATCTATGCTGACGGAAAGGATGCCTCCTACGACAAGAACCCGAAGGCTTACATCATCACCAAGAAAACCATCAAGCGTGGTGATGTGCTGAAGCTCACGGAAGCTCCCGGTGGCGGTTTCGCCATCTCCCTGAAAGCACTGTAATCATCATCTCCACCGTAGAGGCGGCCCTTGTGGCCATCACCCTTCGTAGGGGCGGCCCTTGTGGCCGTCCTAACGCCATAAAATAGAATATGAAGATTCATATTCCCAATGAGGACGGCCACAAGGGCCGCCCCTACGGTGGAACAAAACATCAACAACATGAAGATCAAACAACTAACCTTTGCATGTTTAGCAATGCTCACATCACAGTTGTCTGCCTCGGCACAGGATTTCTCTTTCAATGAGATGTCCTATAGTCCGAAGCAGACTGTTTTTTATCTTAACGCCCCCACCCGCCCTGTCGTCAGACTCTATGCTGGAGGTCTCGGCGGAAAAGCGCTGAAGACCGTAAAGATGAAGGCTGCCGGCAAGGACTGCTGGACGGCTGTCGTCAAAGGTGATCAGAATGGAAAATTCTATACCTTCGATACCGGTCACGGCGAGACTCCCGGTGTCTTTGCCAAGGCTGTTGGAGTCAACGGCCGTCGCGGCGCTATCCTCGATCTGAAGACCACCGATCCTGAAGGCTGGAACGACGACCATATCCTCACCGTTCCCGGCACGACAACCTACGAAACAAGCACGACAAATGCAACGAACTTCACCACGCCGAACTTCAGTAACCTCGTAGTCTACGAGATGCATTTCCGTGATTTCTCCATCGCCAGGAATATCAACCTCGCCCCGAAGGACTTCATGGTCAAGCGACAGAGCACGAAATATCCCGGGAAGTTCCTCGCCCTCACAGAGCCGTGGGCTATCGATTACCTGAAGGACCTCGGCGTCAATGCCGTCCATATCCTTCCGTCGTTCGACTACGCCAGCGTTGACGAGACCAAGCTCGACACGCCACAGTATAACTGGGGCTATGACCCGTTGAACTATAATGTCCCCGAAGGCAGTTACAGCACCGATCCTTATAATCCCGCCACACGTATCAAGGAGTTCAAGGAAATGGTGGAAGCGCTTCATAAAGCCGGTATCCGCGTCATTCTCGATGTTGTCTATAACCACACCTTCGATCTCGACCACAGTAATTTCCAACTCACGTGGCCGAATGCCTACTACCGCTTCACCGCCGACGGCAAGCCGAGCAATGGCAGCGGCTGCGGCAATGAGACGGCCTCTGACCACGCCATCATGCACGACTTCATGCTGCAGAGCGTGAAATACTGGGCAGAGAACTACCACATCGATGGCTTCCGTTTCGATCTGATGGGTGTTCACGACATCAATACGATGAATGACATCCGCAAGGAACTCACGGCTATCAACCCGAATATATTCATCTATGGTGAGGGCTGGAGCGCCGGCAGCTGTGCCTACCCCCAGGAAAAACTTGCCATGAAGGTCAATACGCCGCAGATGCCCGGCATCGCCGCTTTCAGCGATGATCTCCGTGATGCCCTCCGTGGTCCTTTCAGCGATGACCACAAAGGCGCCTTCCTCGCGGGCCTCGCCGGCAGCGAGGAGAGCGTGAAAGCCGGTATCGCCGGAATGATCGCTCATCCGCAGGTAGATTATAGTAAGGTGAACTACAGCAAACAGCCGTGGTGCAATGAGCCGACACAGATGATTGCTTACGTCAGTTGTCACGATGATATGTGTCTCGTTGACCGTTTGAAGGCTTCGATACCGAATATCACTACCGACGAGCTCATCCGTCTTGACGAACTGGCTCAGACGGCAGTCTTCACATCCCAAGGCGTGCCATTCATGCTCAGCGGTGAGGAGATGCTTCGTGACAAGAAAGGCGTACACAACAGCTACAACTCTCCCGACAGCATCAACGAGCTTAACTGGAACAACCCGCTGCGCTATCCGCAGGTATTCAAATACTACAAGAACCTCATCGCCCTTCGCAAGCACCATCCCGCTTTCCGTCTCGGCAGTGCTGACCTCGTACGTCAGCATCTTGAGTTCCTGCCTTCTCAGGATGCCCTCGTGGCTTTCCGTCTGAAAGACCATGCCGGTGGCGACAGTTGGAAGAACATCATCGTCATCCTCAACGGTAACAAAGATGCCAAAGAGGTTACGGTCCCCGAAGGTCAGTATACCGTCGTTGCCTGTGACGGACAGATCGATGAGAACGGCCTTGACACCATCAACAGTGGGAAAGTCGTCGTTGACGGACAGAGCGCATTGATTATTAAACAATGATCCTATCGTAGGGTGCGGCCCTTGTGGCCGTCCTAACCGGGACAATGTAGGGACATGATTTATCATGTTCCGTTCCAACGTGGCGTTAGGGCGGCCACAAGGGCCGCACCCTATGTAGGGCGGCCACAAGGGCCGCACCCTATGTAGGACGGCCACAAGGGCCGCACCCTATGTAGGACGGCCACAAGGGCCGCACCCTACGGAGGAAAAGAAATACTATAACTAAAACTAAATATGAATAAGAAAATGATTTGCTTAGGGCTGAACCTGCTACTGGGCTTAGCCTATTGCTCACCGATGGATGCCGTAGGAAAGGCTGCTCCGGTGAACATCAACCGCATTGATCCTACGGACTGGTTCGTAGGCATGAAAGATCCATCCCTGCAGCTGATGGTCTATGGCAAGGACGTAAAAAACGTGAAGAATGTGACCACTGACTATGCCGGTGTGAAAGTCGACTCCGTCGTCCGCCTCGACTCCCCCAACTACCTTCTGGTCTATCTGAACCTCAAGGACGCGAAAGCCGGTGATATGACGCTGAACTTCGACGGTAAGAAAGTGAAATACACGTTGAAGAACCGTATGATGAAAGGCGAGGATCACAAAGGCTTCAGCAATGCCGATGTCCTCTACCTCCTCATGCCCGACCGCTTCGCCAATGGCAACACGAAGAATGATGTCGTCAAAGGACTTCGTGACCAGGCCTGCGACCGTACGAAGCCGAGCCTCCGCCATGGCGGTGATCTCGCGGGAATAGAGAAACATCTCGACTATTTCCAGCAGCTCGGTGTCACGGCGCTGTGGTTTACGCCGATCCTCGAGAACAACTGGCCGAACGATCATGGTGTCAACAGCAGCTATCACGGCTATGCCACCACCGATTATTATAAGGTAGACCCGCGCTTCGGTACGAACGCCGAATACCAGAAGCTCATCGCCGAATGCCATCAGAAAGGCCTGAAGGTTGTCATGGATATGATCTTCAATCATTGCAGCGATTATCATCCCTGGAACCTCGACGCTCCGTCAAAAGACTGGTTCAACAATCCACACTACGGTCTGCAGACGAGCTATAAACTCACGCCCGTCCTCGATCCCTATGCCTCTCAGGTAGACAAACGTGAGACCGTTGACGGCTGGTTTGTTCCCTCTATGCCCGATCTCAACCAGCGTAATCCCCATGTCATTAAATATCTTATCCAAAACAGTGAATGGTGGATCGAGACGGCCGATATCGACGGCATCCGCATGGATACCTATCCCTATGCCGACCGCAAGGCCATGAGCCTGTGGATGAAGACCCTCGACACGGAATATCCCAACTTCAACACCGTCGGTGAGACATGGGTTACTGAGCCCGCCTATACTGCTGCCTGGCAGAAAGACTCCAAGCTCAGCAATATGAACAGTTATCTGAAGACGGTCATGGACTTCTCTTTCTTCGACAAGCTCAACCAAGCCAAGCATGAGGAGACTGATGACTGGTGGAAAGGCCTGAACCGCGTGTACAACTCCATCTGCTACGATTATCTCTATCCTAATCCGTCGAGCGTACTGGCGTTCATCGAGAACCATGATACAGACCGCTTCCTCGGCAATGGTAAAGACTCTACGGCCCTCAAGCAGGCCCTCGCCCTGTTGCTGACAATGAACCGTATCCCACAGCTCTACTATGGTACGGAAGTACTCATGAACGGTACGAAAGAGGTTACCGACGGTAATGTCCGTAAAGACTTCCCCGGTGGATTCCCCGGCGACACCCATAACTGCTTCACCGCTGCCGGCCGTACGAAAGCCGAGAACGAGATGTTCAACTGGGTCAGTAAACTCCTTCACTGGCGTCAGGGCAATGAAGTGATCAGTAAAGGCAAACAGACACAGTTTATTCCCTGGAAGGGCGTGTATGTCCTCTGCCGCCAGTATAACGGCAAGACCGTCATGACGATCCTCAACGGCAAGCGCAGTGACAACGAGCTGCAGGTAGCCCGCTATGCGGAAGTCATCGGTGGCCACAAGGAAGCCACAGACGTAGAGACCGGCGAGAAAGTTGACTTGACAAAGAATATTAAGTTAACGCAACGCCAGGCAATGATATTGGAATTCTAATAGGGTGCGTGGCCGCAACATGGCGGCCACCTACAACAAGAAGCCGCCCGCTGAAACTCACGTTCCGGCGGGCGGTTATTTTTGAAATTGGATTTAAACTGTCTTTTTGTTATCCTTACAACATCTTGAAATAATAACTCAGAGAGTATTTAAAAAAATATATAGGTTATGAGAATTTAATGACTTGTCCGGGTTTCAGCTTCGTGTCCTTAGAGAAACCATTCAGCTGACAAAGACGTGCCACAGAGACGCCACGCTTACGAGCGATGCTCTCCAGAGTCTCTCCGCGCTTGACGAAGTGGATACCACCTTCGCTCGGCGTACCGATCATGATCGGCTCGTCCTCCTTTGCCTCAGCAACTTCACCGCGAACCTCATCGCTGCTGTAACCGCCGTTGCCGGACTTGCCGCGCAGACGCGTAGCCTCGGCACTCATATCGTCAATCTTGTCTTCATCATACGTGAAGAAGTTGCTGACGATATCCTGATGACGGAAATCGAAGATGATAGCGGGGTTGATAGCAACGCCACAGAGACGTGTCTCGAAATGCAGATGAGAACCGGTGCTGCGGCCCGTGTTACCACCGAGGCCGATGACTTCACCAGCCTTCACTTCCTGTCCCTCATGCACGAGCTGTGCGGAGAGGTGACCGTAAATCGTCTCCAGGCCATTATAATGACGGACAACGATGTACTTGCCATAGCCAGCGCCTTCGTAACGCACGATGCGGACCTTGCCGTCCCATGCGCAGCGGATGCTGTCGCCGATATATACCTTGATGTCAAGGCCCTTATGCTGACGTCCCCAACGATAGCCAAAATTGGAAGTTATCACGCGGGAAGGAGTCGGCATACTGAAATGACGACAATCGATTCTAATATGATTGGGAATAGGAGTTGCTTTATGAGCGTATTTGTTATCGAAATCTCCGTAAAGGTCAGCAGCCGGATTTTCATGCTCTTCTTTTACCTTCAAATCTTGAAGTTCAATGGGGTCGACGGTCTTAGCGCGTCGGTCTACAGGGGCCTGGCGTGCCAGCAGATCCTGAGCAAAGGATGGGGCTGTGGATAACGCAAACAGCAATACTACGGAGATTCTTTTAATATTCTTTTCTAAATGCATATACTCAACTTTAGGTTCATCGTCAATCAACATGATTGCCAAAAGACGTGACAAAGATAACAAAAATATTTCATATTTGTGTTGTTTGCGTTACCATATTAACATAATTTGTTGCCGTTTAACAAAAATCATTAAGAAATTGCCGACCAATTCTCATTTGTCCTCCTCAGTTCGCGCAAACGGTCCCATAACATCTGATATTCGGGCATTTGTCCCTGCGGGTCTTCTTTGAGGACCTTTTCCGCCTCTTCACGGGCCAGCGTGATAAGCTGTCCGTCCTGAGCGAGATTGGCAATTTTCAAGTCGAAAGCGATACCGCTCTGTTGGGTACCCTCGAGATCGCCGGGGCCACGGAGCTTTAAGTCGGCCTCAGCGATGCGGAAGCCGTCATTCGTCTCACACATAATATCAATCCGCTTCCTTGTATCGGCGGAGAGTTTATACCCCGTGACGAGGATACAGAAACTCTGATCGGCACCACGGCCTACACGGCCACGGAGCTGGTGCAGCTGACTCAGACCGAAGCGGTCAGCGTCGAGGATGACCATGACGGAGGCATTGGGCACATTGACGCCGACCTCAATGACCGTCGTTGCCACGAGGATCTGCGTCTCTCCCTTGACGAATTTCTCCATCTCCGCTTCTTTCTCCGCCGCCTTCATCTTTCCGTGGACCTTACTGAGCTGAAATTCCGGGAAAATATCCAACAGCGCCTTATATCCCTCTTCGAGGTTCTTCAAATCGCTCTTCTCACTCTCCTTGATCAAAGGGAAGACGATATAAGCCTGACGGCCGAGCCGGATCTGCTGACGGATACCATTATATAATGAGGTCGTCTGATTGTCGTACTTGTGAATGGTGACGATAGGCTTGCGACCCGGCGGCAGCTCGTCGATGACGCTCACCTCAAGATCACCGTAGATCGTCATGGCGAGGGTACGCGGGATCGGCGTAGCGGTCATGACGAGGATATGTGGCGGATTCTCATTCTTATGCCACAAACGGGCACGCTGGGCCACGCCGAAGCGGTGCTGCTCGTCGATGACGGCGACGCCGAGGTTCTGAAACACCACATTATCCTCAATCAGGGCATGGGTACCGACAAGAATCTGGATACTGCCGTCGGCAATACCGTTGAGGACCTCCGTCCTCCGCTTTCCTTTCACGATACCCGTGAGGAGCTCCACGCGGATCGGCATTCCCTTGACGAAGTCCCGGATCGTCTGCAGATGTTGTTCGGCGAGAATCTCCGTCGGTGCCATGATACACGCCTGGAAACCATTATCGAGAGCGATGAGCATCGTCATCAGTGCCACGAGGGTCTTTCCCGAACCGACATCGCCTTGGAGCAAACGGTTCATCTGAGCCCCGCTGCGCATGTCATCACGGATCTCGTGCATCACGCGCTTCTGTGCCCCCGTGAGTTCAAACGGCAGATGATGGGCATAGAAATCATTAAACAGTGGTCCGACATGGCGGAAGATATAGCCACGGTATTTATGCCGACGGTCACTGGCATAGCGCAGGATATTCAGTTGCACGAAGAACAGTTCCTCGAATTTCAGCCGCAGACGGGCCCTGCTCGTCTCGTCGGCATTCTTCGGATAATGAATCCACGTGAGGGCTGTCTTCCGGTCAATAAGATGGAAATGGGAGATGACGGACTGGGGCAGCGTCTCGGGCACGTCGATATTCTGCAAGCGTTCCACGAGTGTCTTCGTCAGCTTGTCAATCGAGCGCGACGACCACCCGAGCTTCTTCATTCGTTCCGTGGTATTATAATAAGGTTGCATACCCATCTTCGATAGTTCAACCTTCGAGGCATCCTCGATATCGGGATGGGCAAACTGGTACCGTCCGCCGAAGACACCCGGTTTTCCGAAAACGACATAGTCCACGCCTACATGATAGTTCTTGTAGACAAACTTAGCGCCGGAGAACCAGACGAGGTCGACGACACCCGTGCCATCGGAGAAATGGGCCACGACACGCTTCTTTCCGCCCTGTCCCTGAAACTCATCGAAAGAAAGGATACGACCGCGCACCTGTACATAAGGCATCTCGCCATTCATCTCTGAGATGGGATAGATCTTACTGCGGTCTACATATTTATAAGGATAGTCTTCGAGCAGGTCACCAAACGTATTGATACCGAGCTCACGGCTCAGCACCTCTTTCTTCTTGGGTCCAACACCCGGAAGATACATGATGTCCTGTTCGAAAAATGTCATGATAGAATAGCTTCAGCGATTTTCAAGTCAAAGGGTGTCGTCAGTTTGATATTCTCACGGTTGCCGTCGACCATCGTCACCGTCTCACCGAGGGCCTCGACGACGCTGGCATCATCGGTGAAGCGCGGACTGTCGGGCTGCGCGTAGGCACGCTTGAGTAAGGCAATGTCGAAACACTGCGGCGTCTGTACAAGGCGGTAGTCGGAGCGCAGCACGTTACAATGCCTGGAGACAGAGCGCAACGTTTCTACAACGGGAGTCACGGGAATGACAGCATGCGCCGTGCGGGCGGCATCGAAGCAGCGGGCAATGACTTCCACACTGACAAAGGGACGGACGCCGTCGTGGACGGCAACGATGCCACGGGCGTCATCGGGGATGAGCCGCAGTCCGTTACGGATGGAGGCGAAACGTGTGTCGCCACCGTCAGCCAGCATATAGTCCTCGTGGAAATCATACTCCTTGCAGAGCTGCTGCCAGTAGTCGCGCTGGTCATGGGGCAGCACGAGGATGATACGCAGGTCACGGGAATATTCCCGGAAGCGGCGTATCGTCCGCATGAGTACAGGGAGCCCGCCAATGGGCAAAAACTGCTTCGGGATGTCACCACCCATACGCAGTCCCTTCCCACCGGCGGTGATAATCACATAGTCACTCATTTGCGGGCTTCCATGAGATGAGCGAACTGCATTTTCTTCTCGAGCGCTTTCACGGCGTCATCACCGACGAAATAGCTCAGAATCTTATAAGCATAAGGCAACGTGGCAGCGGGGCCCTCACCGGTGATGATCTTGCCGTCTTCCTGGAACAGTTCGCCGGTATATTCGGCACCTGTGAGATACTCCTGGAAACCCGGAGAGCAGGTAGCCTTGCGGCCTTTCAGCAGACCGAGGGAGCCGAGGACCATCGGGGCAGCGCAGATAGCGCCGATGCGGCGGCCGGCAGCGTACTGCTTCTTCAAAGCCTCACGGACACCCTCATGGGCATTGAGGTTCTTCGAGCCGGGCATGCCGCCGGGGAGCAACAGCATATCGGCGTCGTCGAGTTGAGCGTCCTCGAACTTCAGATCCGCCTTCACCGTGACGCCATGCGACGTCTCTACGAACTCAGAGCCCGTAACACTCACCGTCTTCACGTCTACGCCTCCACGACGGAGGATATCCACCGGAGCCAGGCCTTCGATCTCTTCGAAGCCATTGGCTAAAAATTCATACACTTTTGCCATTTGTTCTTGAATATTTTCAAATAAAATTACTACTTTTGCAAAAGTAATGATTTTTTTCGGAAAAAACAAGGCCAATGTCAGAACAGAAATTGAAATTTGCGATTTTTGGCAATCAGTATAACGAGCAGGAGGTCATCCCCTATCTCGAACGAATCCTCGGATACCTCCATGAGCGCGGCGCAGAAGCCAATGTGGAGCCCGATGACTTCGGCAATGCCGATTTCGTCATCTCCATGGGCGGCGACGGCACCCTTCTGCGTGCCGCCAGCCGTATTGGTGACCGGGAGATCCCGATCATCGGCATCAACATGGGCCGCCTCGGCTTCCTTGCCGACGTGCTGCCGCAGGAGATCGAGCCGACACTGGAGAAAGTCTTCGCCGGTGACTACGATATCGAGAATCATACCGTCATCCAGTGTGAGCCCGACGGCCAACAAATCGATACCGTTCCCTTTGCCCTCAATGATATCGCCATCCTCAAGCGTGACACGGCGGCGATGATCTCCATCCGGACCTATATCGACGGTGACTTCCTCGTGACCTATCAGGCCGACGGCCTCATCATCAGTACGCCGACGGGCTCCACGGCCTACAACCTCAGCAACGGCGGTCCGATCATCGTACCTTCAAGCAACAGTCTGTGTATCACGCCCGTAGCTCCGCATAGCCTGAATATTCGTCCGATTGTCATCAACGATAATATGGTCATCACACTCAATGTCGAGAGCCGCAGCCATAACTTCCTCGTGGCTATCGACGGACGGAGCGTGAAGATGGCGGAGGGCACGCAGCTCACGATCCGTAAGGCGCCGTACGCCGTAAAGATGGTGAAGCAACGTAACCGCCGCTATTTCTCCACCCTTCATGAGAAGCTCATGTGGGGCGCGGATTACCGGCCGCTGAAATGATTTTCAAACGGAGAATCGGGAAATGGATAATGGATAGTGGAAAATAGAAAATGGAGAATAGATAATAGAGAATGTTCAAGAAGCTGAAATCTTTATTACAAGTACCGGTATCCCACTACGGGACGAAAGAGATCTTCCGGTGGCTGTGGGCGGCATGGCGCGGCAACAGGCTGCAGGCTGTGCTGAACGCCGTCATCGGCCTCGTGAGTGTCGTCGTGAGCCTCATGCAGGTCAGCGCCGTGAAGCATGCCATCGATGTGGCGTCGGGCACGGAGCACGGCAACCTCTATGTCGCCGTGGGTGTCATGGGTGCTTTGATTCTCTCCGACTTTGCCTTGAACATTGCCGCCATTTGGGTCCGTAACCTCCTCGGCATTAAGGCACAGAACCGTATGCAGCAGGCTATGCTCGACCGTATCCTTCGTTCGGAATGGCGGGGACGGGAACGCATGCACAGTGGTGACGTGTTGAACCGACTGGAATTTGATGTCAACAACGTGGTGACCTTCCTCACCGAAACGATCCCCTCAGCGCTGAGTGTCCTGGCGATGTTCATCGGTGCCTTCTTCTATCTCTTCTCCATGGACTGGCTGCTGGCCATCATCACCGTCGCCATCCTCCCGATCTTCCTTGCCGTCAGCAAGATCTATGTCCGACAGATGCGCAGTCTGACGCGTATGGTGCGTGACTGGGACAGTAAGGTACAGAGCACGCTTCAGGAGACAATCCAGCACCGTATGCTCATCAAGACCCTGGAGAGCGACAAAGTGATGGTAGACCGCCTCGAGGACACACAGAGTGAGCTGCGCCGCCGTGTCGTTAACCGTACGAAGTTCAGTGTTTTCAGCAACCTGATGATCAATTTCGGTTTCGCCCTCGGCTATCTCGTGGCCTTTCTCTGGGCTGCCGTCCGCATGTCGATGCACACGCTCTCCTTCGGTGGTATGACGGCCTTCCTGCAACTCGTCAACAAGATCCAGAGTCCGGCACGTAACCTCGCCAAACTCATCCCGGCTTTCGTGAGTGTCTTCACGGCGGCAGAACGCCTCATGGAACTCGAAGAGGACCCGCTGGAGGAACAGGGCGAGCCGATATGGGTGCCGGCACCGTGCGGCCTCCGTCTCTCCCACGTGAGCTATGCCTACGATAAAGCTGATGGAAAAGTGATCGACAACCTTTCTTTCGATTTCCGCCCAGGTACTTGTACGGCGGTCCTCGGTGAGACGGGAGCGGGAAAGACGACGCTCATCCGTCTGTTGCTGGCACTCATCAAGCCGAAAGAGGGAAAGATTGAGATATATGAAGGGAAAGCCTCTCCCCAACCCCTCCCCCAAGGGGAGGGGCTTTCAAAAAGCCATCCTTTTGCGCAGACTTTATCGCCGCTGCACCGTTGCAACTTCGTGTATGTGCCGCAGGGAAATACATTGCTCAGTGGAACGATCCGGGATAATCTGTTGCTCGGAAAACTCGATGCGACAGAGGAAGAGATGAAGACGGCACTGCATATCAGTTGTGCCGACTTCGTGTTCGAACTGCCCAACGGCCTTGACACCGTCTGCAGCGAACAGGGCGGCGGCCTCAGCGAGGGTCAGGCACAGCGCATCGCCATCGCACGCAGCCTCCTCCGCGCCTATCCGTCGGAAGAGCTCGAGCGGCCCGGCAGCAGCATTCTTGTCTTCGACGAGGCGACGAGTGCCCTCGATCCCGAGACGGAGAAGCAGTTGCTGGAGAATATCCTCTCGCGTCACGACAAGACCGTCATCTTCATCACCCATCGTATGGCCGTCACGCAATACTGTGACCAGGTGCTGAAGATCGAAAAAATCCACCATTAATTAAGATCCTCCCTCGTCGGCGATCCAATTGCAGAATGTGGTCCTTGTGGAAAAAACGATCCATTTTGCAGGGTGCGGTCCTTGTGGCCGTCCGCCGACCGACAGGTCGGATGTACGGGAATCATTTCCCATAAATCCGTCGTACCGACGGCGGACGGCCACAAGGGCCGCACCCTGCAAAGGAATGAAACCGGTGTCATTCCGTCCATACAAATCAATGTGATCATCCACGAAAATCCCTCGGAAAATCGTGATTTTTCGTTTTTCTTGACATTTAACACTTCCAAACTAGAGAAAAAACCGTCCGGGAAACGGCGAAAAATCGAAATACAACGAACGGAGCACGCTAAATAACTAAGATAATTTTCTATCCAACAGAGATAATCATCTCTGAACGTTGTTTACTACCCCTAAATACCATCGTTATTCCCGCATAATTATCATTTTCCGAGCCTAAATATGCTGTTTTATGCACATATTTATACAAGATAAAATCGCCTGAAAGCACAATCAGCTAACTATCAGCGAGATACAAAATCGTCTGAGATTCACGTATTTCTAGCCCGATATACTTTCGCTAAAAAATATCCGAATTTTGAGGCCCTAAAAACGAATGGCATTTCGTCGACAAATAAGCAGGGAAATAAAAAGCCCACCGAAACGACTTCCGGTGGGCACGTCTGGCACCAGTTTAGATGAAATAAGCTGTTTGTTCATGTGCTAACATTTTTCTTCTAGGAGAGCTACAAAGTGATGGTGCCAGTTCTCAAACGATTACCTTTAAACAACTTTCGTATTACCCTTTTGCAATCGATGTCTATGTTTCGTGTGCAAAGATACGACAATAATTAATCATTCCGAGGCTTAAGTACATTTTCGGTACATTTGATACCCCATGATAATTCTATAACATTCTAATAATAAGAACTTTATAAATTCATCAAAAACCATATAAGTACATGGATGAAATCCCGTGTTTTGTAAGATTTTTTCAATGAATTTCCTTTCTACTCACCTGAAACATTTTTATAAAAATATTATTAAAAAACTGAGTTAAGGAAGAGATTTTTCGAATATTATTTCGTAATTTTGCATAACAATTGAAAGTGAGAGAATCTGTATGACCGGCACAAACAGTTATCCGGCACACATAAACAAAAATACAGCTAGAGGTAGTATGTTATGAAGAAAATAGTTGGAATCATCCTTTTCTCATTGGTTTCGTCCACTGCCATGGCCGACAATGCGAGACTGTATTCGCAATTGGACAGCGTCGTGGCACAGAGGGCCTACTATACCCATGCGAAGGAGCGGCATATCGCAGAAATGAAGAAGACTATTTCTGCCGCGAGATCCGCCGGAGAAAGACTCAGTATCTATGATGACATCTATGACGAATACCGGTATTTCCGTTTCGACTCGGCCATGGTAACGGTCAAGAGAGGCTTGCGACTGGCTGAAAAAGCGCACAACAGATACTATATCCAGTTGAACACGATTCATCAGGCAGCCCTTCTCGCTGCGGCAGGACTATACTATGAAGGCTATGCCATCCTCGACAAGCTCGGAAAGGAAAAGATCGATCCGGAACTGGATTATGAGTATAATCTAACCTTTTACTGGCTTTATACATACTGGGCTGACTATACCTCTAACAGTGACTATCACAATATTTACTGGGCCAAGAAACTGGAATATCTGCAACGGACACTGGCACTGGCCAAGAGTCGTCCCTATGATTATAACTATCTGATGGGAGAATATGAGCTGTACATTAAACGCAACTACCGTATGGCCATATCTTATTACGACAAAGTGATGGCCGCCCATGTCGCTGAGCCCCGTCTCTTCTCCACCGCCTGTTTCGCCATGGCCGGTTGCTACCGGAAGCTCGGCGAGCCCGAAAAATACGAATACTATTTGCTCCAGACGGCGATCACCGATGTACGGACGCCGATCAAGGAGAATCTCTCCCTTTATAAACTGGCGCTGTTGCTGTTTACAACCAACGGAGACATCCAACGGGCCGTGACCTATACGAGTGTGTCAATAGAGGACGCGAAATTCTTCAACAACCGACTGCGCATCATCAACAACACGGGAAAATCGCCTGAGATCGCGACGAAATTCATTGAGCAGGTGAAGGGACAGAAGCAGAATCTCCTGCTGACCCTCTCCGTCTGTTTCTTTCTCCTTGGCGCACTGATCATCGCCATCGGCTTCATCGTAAGACAATATGGGTTACTGTCGAAGCGAAAAAAGGAGATTGCCCATCAGAATGAACAACTCGTCAACCTCAACGCCGAACTGCAGGAGGTAAATGACGAGCTCACGGAGCGTAACGACAAACTGATTGACATCAACAACCGCCGTGAGAACCTCGCTAAACTGTATATTGATCTCTGCTCGAAATATATCGACCGACTCAACAGTTATCAGAAGTTCGTACAACGGAAGATCAAAGTCAATCAGATCAATGACTTACTGAGTACCATCACCTCTACCCGCTTGTCCGACGAGGATGCCGCGACGTTCCTCAATGGTTTCGACAAGGCCTTTCTCGACCTCTACCCTACGTTCATTGAGGAGTTCAACAAGTTGCTCGTACCCGGCAATGAGTTTCAACTGAAGTCAGGCAACATGACGACGGAGCTGCGGATCTTCGCCCTTATCCGCCTCGGTGTACAGGAGAGCAGTGAGATTGCCAACCTGCTCTTCTGTACCCCAAGGACCGTTTATAACTACCGCTCAGCCATGAAGGCGAGGGCGAAAAACAAGGACACGTTCGAAGACGATGTCCGGGCGTTATGTATATAAGGAATTACTTACCCAATACAATGATATTCATGGATGTCCCGGGGATCTCCAGCGCTTTCAAGGCTTCCACCGGAATGTTGGAAGTCTGCGGCGACACGTTCGTCGGATGATCAATATCATTCTCTTCCTCACCACTGCGGGCAGAGAGGCGTGTCAATACGGCTGATGTCGGACGGATACCGTTGAGCGAGAGATCAACCGTCGTATTCTCCTTACTCGTATTGGCGATCTTCACGATGACACGACCGGTCTTACTGTCTTTTGTCGCTGTGGCGAAGACACCGGGAAGGGTGTTCGCAGGCAGTTTTGTGGCAAAGATCTGCTTGCCGTCGAGAGAGGCCGTGACACTGTCACCGTCGACATCGAGGTCGATGTCATACCAGCGGCCATTCTCCACGTGTCCGGGCGCCGTTGCCACCTGGCCTTTTCCGCCACGGATAATCTGCTCGATACCGTTCTGCGTATTTCCCCAACCGCCGATATTCAGCCAGCAGTAGTTCTGCGGATCAACATAGTTGAAAAGGATCAGGAAACCTTCATTGCCGCCATCCTTACGCGCTTTGACGTGATAATGATAACGGTTACTTACGAAACGGACAGGATCCAGGCGGATACAACTCTCATCGTTCGAAGTCTGAGAGACAACACCGTCATTGACCGTCCATTGTCCCTTGAGATCGGTCTTCTGCATCGTCTCTCCCTGCAGCATCTTCGTACCATCGGTGAGCGAAGCATCCTTGAAAGATGCCTGGGTAGCCCATGTGCCGACACCAACCTGACAAGTATCGGGCTTCACGCGTGCGGACTGCTCGTAGGTATAGGGATTCTTCGTCTCTACTTTCAAGACCTCGTCGCCGACATGGTCCGCCATCATCTTCTGTATATAATAAGAAGGTGTACCGAAAGCGCGGTCACTCGTAAACTGGATCATGTCGGGCGCCCACATGCGGTTGTTCAGATTGGCGAAGATCGGGGCATAGGAAGCCATGCGTACCACATCACTGTTATTCTCCAATCCCATCATATAGACGGCCTCGCCAAGGGCAGCGTCAAGGGAGCCCATATTGCCGAAGCCTTGCGTGACAGCATACTCACCGACATAGACACCATGTTTCGTACGGTCATAACTGTCGTAGTGATGGAACTCCTTCGTAAACCATGCGGGATTACGGTAATAATGTTCATCGATGAGCTCCACCGGTTCCCGGCTGTCCCATACGGGATGGTCATTGCCCCAGGCCTCAACATCACCGATGAGATGCATCTTCGGATATTTGGCAAGAATGGCGTCACGGAACTTCTTATAACGCGCATAGTAGTGGTCACTCTGGAACTCCACATTCGGCTGATTGTTCTCGTTGCCGATCTCGACGTACTCGATGTTATACGGTTGCGGATGACCGTTCTTCGCACGCAGGGCACCGTATTTACTGGTCACGGGGCCATTGGCATACTCCAGGGCATTCATACACTCGTCGATCCACGGCTGGATACTGTCGACAGGCGTGAAACCACCATGCCAGATACCGACATTGACGACATAAAGAGGCTTGGCGCCAATGTCCTCGGCCAGTTGCAGATATTCATCGAAGCCCATACCATCACTCGTACGGTAACGCCAGTTGACATTCTGATGTCCGGGACGACTCTCGATGGGACCAACGGTCTTCTCCCAGTGGAAAGCATTCTCGGGGCGCTCTTGTCCTTCTACGAAACAGCCACCGGGGAAACGGAGGAATTTCGGATGGAGGTCGTCGAGCATCTGCGCAAGATCGGGGCGCAGACCATTCGCACGGCCTTTGAATGTCGGCGGGAAGAGACTCACGACATCGAGCGTCAGCGTGCCCTTGCCATTCAGCAAAAGCTGGAACTTCGCCTTCGGATCATTGGCGTTGGCTTTCAGTTCGGCAGTCTGTTTCGCCCATGAGCCACGGACAGTACCGGCAACAGGAGCCTCGGCATAGACCTTCTTGCCGTCGGCAGAGACGAGGCGGGCCGTTATCGTTCCTTTATACTTGCCTTTCGTCCACATCGACAAACGATAGCTGCGGCCCTGTACGGCATTGATCCCCCAGAAGCCGTCATTCGTCAGTGTGGCGTTCTTGCTGACCTGCAACTGCAGCGCCTGGCCCTGTGCCTTGTTGAGCAAGCCACTCTTGACAAGCTGACTCTTTGCGCCGTTGATTGTCCATGAGGAGGCCGTCTTCGCGTCGTCCTCAAAAGAACGGTTACGGATCAGCTCGGCATAGAGACCGCCGTCGGCGGCATGGTTGATATCTTCGAAGAAAATACCATAGAGGTTTGGCGACACGGCATGCACGGGCTGCGACGCGTCAACGTTTACGGATACTTGCGCCTCCGCCGGTGCTGACAGAGCAGCAAGGAGGAGCGTAGAAAATAGGATATGTTTCATCATTTTTACGTTTACTTCTTTACTTTTTTACTTCTTTACTTTTTTACTTCTAAAACCGGCCAGCCGTTCTTCCACGTGATGCAACGCTGGATGAGCAGCGGCGCACCATGTTGCGGAATACTGTAGCCATGACAGAGGAAGATATCGCCTTCTGGCGTATGACAGACTGCACAATGACCAGCCGCCTCATAGACTTTCCCGTCGCCGCGGATCACGGCCATGCCGCCACCTTCGAGCATCCGTCGTCCACGGTCGTCAACATACGGTCCCGTGACCTGACGGCTCCGTCCTACGACCACGCGGTAGTTGCTCTCTGTTCCACGGCAACAGTAATCCCAACTGACGAAGAGATAATACCAGCCGTCATGATGGAAGATGAATGGCGCCTCGATAGCGTTAGGACCGGCAAACTTCGACGTGGGATTTGGAACAGTATCCTTACAACCTAAAGCATAGCGGCGTGCAACCGTCACAGGCTTCTGACCTTTGGCGACATGGAGCGTGCGGTCAAGTTTCACCATCTGAATACCGTCCCAGAAAGAGCCGAAGACGAGCCACGGCTGATCCTTTTCGTCAATGACGAAGTTGGGATCGATGGCATTCCAATTATCACGACCGGCCTTGGAAGTAATGATACAACCTTCGTCGTTCCACTGGCTGCGATGAGACAACGCGTCATTAGACAACAGTCCGATAGCGGAAGTATTCTTCCCGAAGGTCGAACAGCTATAGGCCATATACCAACGGCCGTGCCAGCGAAGGATATCGGGTGCCCAGATATGAGTTTCGAAGCCCGGTACGGAGTCATGCGTCCATGCGGGGATACGGCCCGACAAGACGCCGGTAGTATCCACGTGCCAGTGTTGCCGGTCGGTAGACGTCATGGAGGCAATGCCGTGACCCGTAGCATAGATATAGTAAACACCATTCTCCTCAGCCATCACGGGGTCATGGACCATCGGCGTGTCCACGACGAGATTATGAGGGGGATAAAAAGCCATGGCAGCGGCAGCACAGAGACTGCCTGCTGCCATGAGAAACCATTTCAACAAATACATCTAATAACTTAAAAGCAGGTGATATTCTTCATCCATTCATTACGCATACCGCCCATTGCAGGGGCCGTCCCTTGTGGCGGCCCGTCGGCGGTTACGCCGAATGAATCCTCGGTGTAGGGATATTATTGATTATGTCCAACATATGGAATGCCATACCGGCATCGGGCCGCCACAAGGGACGGCCCCTGCATGTGGATCAAGGTTACAAGCAAATTTTCTTGCCATTGCGGATAACAATACCGCGATAGCCCTTATCCACACGCTGACCGGCGAGGTTATATATGTTTTCTTTTGCCTTGGCAGCTTCCGAAGAGATGGAACGGATAGCGGTGGTGGCGCCTTCCTTATAGAGCCATACGGGGACACCGTCAAAACTCGTGGCGGTGATACATGTCGCGGGATCATCCTTGTAGCCATCAACATTCTGGACAATCGTCACACCTTTATAATCCCAGCCATCGAGGGTCAGCGTGATATACGACTTTCCGTCCTGACTGTAGCTCCACGAGCCACTGACATCGCCGGTGATCGTACCATCGGCAGCGAGCGTCACGGTTTGCGGCTTCTGCTCGTGCGACTGGCTCCAGGACGCGTCAACCTTATCATTATAAGCACAACTCTGCTGGTAGGGATGCATGAGGAGCTGATACGTTCCCGCAAGCTCATCAGCGGTGAAGAGGCGCTGGTTCTCTATTTGATGTTGTGTAGTTTGTTTTCCTGTATAGCGGAACGGCGCTGCCACAAGCCAGCCATCCTCATTGACAAAGAGAGGATGCACGCGTACCTGATGGCCGTAGGTGCCGTCATCGAATTTCGTATGATAGACCAGGAAAGCATCGCCGTCGCCATCGACGTAAACACTGTTATGGCCTTGCGCACGCTCGCCCGTCGTCATCGAGCCCCAGCCACTGTAGGCGCCCATGAGTTTCATGCCACGGTTTGTTGCGGACTTATTGCCATAGTTGAGCTGATAACTACTGTATACGGCACTCACATCCTGACCATCAACAAACGGCCCCTCGGGATTCTCGCTGCGGAAGACACGCATGACATAACCGGCATTGGGATTCAAGCCGCCATAGCTGAGGAAGAGGTAATAGTAGTCGCCGATATGACGGACGAAGGAGCCTTCGCCGGATACATAGTAACCGCCGGCGATCTTCTTGCCGAAATAGGGATCACTGGTCGTGTTGGCATTGGCAGCGCCTTCCGTAGCGTCTTTCCCATTAACCTGATAGATATAGGTATGGGTGTAGTCACGAAGTCCCGTAGCCTCATCGAGCTGTATCTCCCAGATACCGCCGGACCACGAGCCGTAAGTCATGCGCAGCACGCCGTTCTCGTCATAGAAGACACAGGGATCGATGCAGTTCGGCCAATACGATCCCCAGGCATTCGTGTTATAACGCTCTGGCAAAGAGGTAGCTCCGGTAGCTATAGCCAAGTCTGTATGTTTCCAGTCATCGGTCTTTGTAAAGCCGACATGCGCATAGCGACCCTGGAAACCGGAGAAGACAACCGGACCTTGATAAACGTACGGGCCTTCTATCTTATCAGCGGCCAAACAGACAATGACACTGGCCCATTTGTCACCGTTGACAGACATATACATCAGGTATTTCCCCGTCTTACGGTCTTTGACAACATCGGGAGCCCACTGATTGCCTTGAATCGTTGAACCGGTATACTGCCAGTCGTGAGCATTGAAATTACCAAAGGTAACGGTCTCGCCTTTGTAGTTCTTCACGCTCTTCACAGCCTGGGAGTTATAGGCATCGGCATAACCGACCTGTTTCCCGGCGGGATTGGCAAAGAGCGTACAGTTGTTGGTCTCTCCACCACCGAAAGCCGTCCAGTTCAACATATCCGTGGACTTGGCTGCAGCGAGATGGGAGCCAAAGATATAATAGGTACTGCCGTCGGCGACGATAGACGGATCATGGACGCTGACCTCGCTGTAGCTGACGCGCGTCTTATCGGCGGCAGCGACAGTCGACAGTCCTGCCAACAGCAGTCCGCAAGTGGTGAGTAATATTTTCTGTTTCATATATTTGTTGAATGGTTTTCGTTTGTCCTCCGTAGGGCCTGCCGTTATGTGCTTGCGCTTTGCAAGCGCAAGGAAGGCGCAGCCCCCAAAGGACGGCCACAAGGGCCGCCCCTACGGTGGGAGATTTATCTACGATGGATATAATGCCGCTTGGCAGCACTGTTTCCAAAGACAAGGTGACAATGGTCAACGGTGAAGGCGAAGTTCAGATCACTCGGATCAACAGTATTAACACCGAGGTAATACTGATAGTAAGTCTTGCCGTCTGTTCCGTGCATGACAGCCTGAACATCACAGGCACCGTTATTACAGTTAGTGACATAAACGGTAACCTTAGAGCCGTTCATGGCAGCGAGCCAGGAAGCCCAGTCACTCTGACCGCCACTCAGACGGGCGGCAGCGTAGCCATTGCCCCAACCGTAGTTGTCGGCACGGACAACACCATACTCTGCCAATGCGCTGTTGCGAAGGATAACCACGAAGTTGTTCCAGTTACTCGTACCGGCATAGTTCGTGAAAGTAACGCTCTTCGTCTCTCCGGCAGGAACCTTCATATCATTCGTGAAGACCTTCCACCAGTCCGTCGTGTTGTCAGTACTTCCCAGCTCTGTCGGCGTCGGCGTGACAGCCGTGCAGGAAGAAGCCTTGACAGTAACGGCGACCTTTGCGGTCTTGCCATTCTCGGTAGTGATCGTTACGGCCTTCGTACCGGCGGAAGCGGGAACTGCAGAGAACTTCAGTTTACTGTTGTCGATAACGCCCGTCTCTCCATTATTATAGGTAGCCTTGACGACCATGCCCGCAGGATCGAACGCCATCGTACGGTCCTGGATGCCTTCCGTTGCCGGAGACGTATAATAATAATAGGTCTTATGCGTTGGCTGCGTCGTGACCTGGATACTCTTAATGCCTTGTACGACATTGAACTTGGCGTAAGCGACAATCGGCTTGGAAGCATTCTCGCCCTTGAACGTCTTGTTGTAGATAACGGTCAGCGTCTTCTCACCGGCGACATTCATATCGTTGATGGCTGAGAAATAGAGCTCGGAAGCCGGTACTGTCTTCGTTACTCCTTCTTCATAAGTGACGGTAGCGGAGACATTCTCCATTGCCTTGTTGAGATCGGTACCGAGATCGACTTCGGCAGGCACATTGTTCAGCACCATGGATACCGGGTTCTTATCCTTGGCAGACGTACGGCCGCCGATAGGATCGATATTCGTCTGGAGGAAGTCGATGTAAGAGCCTTCCGGCACGAGGAAGCAGCGGATATTCGTATCAGTGGCATCCTTATTGAGGTTGGCCAGCTTGAACGGCTGCGTATAGGTCTTCGTCACAGAACCATTGGTAATCTTAATGAAGAAGGTATCCTTGCGCGAGCGGTCAACGGTCAGCGTTACCTTACCACCGAGCTTCTGAACGTTAGCATCCTTGTTGTCGCCGTCAGGAGAGAGCAGCAGCGTGCTCTTCGTATACTTGAACCACAGATGCTTTCCCCACTGGGAATTGTATTTGGCACTGTCACCCGTAGCGTCGAAACGGAAGGCGCCATACTCCTCATAATCGGCTGTGTTACTACGGTCGTAGTCATTCGTGATGATGAGGGCGAAGTTCTTAAAGTAGACGTTGTCAGAAGGATTCAAGTTGAGATTGAAGACAGCATTCCATTTCTGACCATCGGGGACGACGTAATACTTAGAGAACGCTGTCCAGAAGCCGGACGTGAAGTCGGTCTTGCCAACCGTATACACATCTTCCTGCATACCGACGAGGACATCCTCGTGCGGCTTGTTGGCATTATTGATGGAATCGATCTTGGCGTTGATCCAATCGGGGGAGTCGACATCATAGAGGTCGCTGCCCTCGCAGCTCGTCAGTGCCAGCAGGCCAGCGGCTGCCGTGCAACAGGCGAGGACGATATTCTTGAGTCTTTTCATTGTAGATACAATTTGAGTTATTTGGATAAGTTAACCACGGGATGGATCGTCCAGCCGTTGGCCTTGAAATACTCGGTGTTGTCCGTGGAGTTGTTAGCGGAGTTACCGGTGAGATAGGGGTTCTTGTTTGTCAGTGTCACCTGGATAGGAATGAACTCGTGGCCGGGAACATAAGTATCGAAAGAACACTTCAGCGTCTTGTCGGTCTTGATATCAGCATAGCTGACAGGCAGCATCACCATATTACGCTTATTGGTGATACGAACAGTCTCATGTTCCTTGAGCTGCTGACGACGGTCACTGCTGTAGAAGAAGCCCCAGCGCAGAAGATCAAAGCCACGGCCATACTCGCAGCCGAACTCCTTTGGACGCTCTACGTTGGCAATCTGCTCGAAGAGTTTGTCCTTCGTCGGGAAGTCGGAGAGCTTCAGATCAGCGAGATGGGCACGCTCACGAACCTGGTTGATCCAGTCGATAGCCTGCTGGTCAGGACCGTTGACCTCGTTCTCGCACTCGGCGGCACGGAGGAGGACATCAGAGTAACGCATCAGGCGCAGGTTAATACCATCGTGCAGACCGGTGGTGACGGAAGAATAGAGTCCTGTACGCATGTTCGTCCATTTGGCAATAGGGATACCACCATTGATATTGTTCGTACGGAGGGTGTCATTGGCCGTTATGGTCTTCTGATAAGCGACATTGCCAAGTGTGCCGTGGGCCTTTGTATCCCAATCAGCCTCGTAAGTGCCGAGCGTCCAGTAGAGACGGGGATCAAGGTGGCCGTCAGTGGTCTTCTCTTCCTTGAATAGGCGATAGAGCCACGGTGTGGCGCTGAGGTCGGCCCAGCCACCGAAGTCGCCGGGACAATAGTTACTCTCTACGGCAGAGCCCTGCGTGGCATTCTTACTGGTGTTAACCGGCGTCCACTCATCATCAGTACCCTGTGAACCGTAGTCGAGGAACTGTACCTCGAAGAGACTCTCGTCATTATTCTCGTACTGGGCGCCCTCACGGAAGTTATCACCGTAGTTGGCCATCAGCTTATAAGTACCATATTTCTTGTTGATGATATCCTTCAGGATAACCAGAGCCTCACTGTACTTATGGCGCTGCATGAGAGCACGGGCATAGAAACCGGCGGCAGCACCACAGGTAGCACGGCCCTTGGCCCACTCACCGCCTTTATCGCGG
>JAQXXT010000030.1 GCA_029226205.1 Prevotellaceae bacterium | reverse complement strand
TGCTTGTCAAGATACGTCAACCCCATTTGGGTGGTTATTGCGGCGGTGTCCCACCTCTTCCCATTCCGAACAGAGAAGTTAAGCCCGCTTGCGCCGATGGTACTGCAATGCAATGCGGGAGAGTAGGTAGCTGCCCTCTTTTCTTTAAAAATAAGAAAAGCCTCGAAGATAGCAATATCTCCGAGGTTTTTTCGTGTTTATACTTCCTTGTTTATATGTATTTTTGCATATTCATACCATTATCATTACTTTTGCACGTAATTTTTGCATTTATCTGCAAAAATATTCTATCTTTTTGTTTAATATCAAAATATTTTCGTATCTTTGTGCGTGAAATTGTTATTAGATAGCACAAGAGAACACTAAATAGATATAATTATGGTATTTGATGTAGACATGATTCGTGGCTTTTATGCCAGTTTTGCAGGGAAAGTGGCACAGGTACGAGATTCTTTTCAGCGACCGTTGACGTATGCTGAGAAGGTTCTCTTCACTCATTTGTATTCAGCGCGTGATCTCCGACCTTATCAGCGCGGAGAGGAGTATGCCGATTTCAGGCCGAATCGTGTTGCCATGCAGGATGCTACAGCACAGATGGCCCTCTTGCAGTTCATGAATGCAGGCAAGGATCGTGTCGCAGTACCAGCTACTGTACATTGTGATCATTTGATTCGCGCAGATGTAGGTGCAGAGAAGGACCTTCAGACTGCAGCAATGACAAATAAGGAAGTCTATGACTTTCTTCATTCAGTCAGTCGTAAATATCATATTGGCTTTTGGGGTCCAGGTGCCGGTATTATCCATCAGGTAGTTTTGGAAAATTACGCCTTCCCCGGAGGAATGATGGTGGGTACTGATTCGCATACGCCGAATGCCGGAGGACTGGGTATGGTAGCTGTTGGTGTTGGTGGTGCCGATGCCGTTGATGTACTCACTGGGCAGCCATGGGAGTTGAAAGTGCCGAAGTTGATCGGTGTACATCTTACAGGCCATCTTACGGGCTGGGCTGCTCCGAAGGATGTTATTCTAGAGATCCTCGGTCAACTTACAGTGAAAGGTGGTACGAATGCCATTTTGGAATATTTCGGTGATGGACTCGACAGTATCACTACAACCGGTAAGGCTACGATCTGTAATATGGGAGCCGAGTTGGGTGCTACGTGTTCCATCTTCCCCTTTGATCGCAATGCTGATGAGTATCTGTGTAAGACGGGTAGGGAAGAGGTCGCAGTCATGGCCCGTCAGCATGCCGCAGATCTGCAGGCTGATGCAGAGGTCTATGCTGATCCGGCAACTTATTTCGACCAGGTATTGGAGATTGACCTTAATAAGATTGAACCGCATCTGAATGGTCCTTTCACTCCGGATGCTGCTACGCCTATCTCTCAGATGAAGGCCAAGGGTCCTGCCAATGATTATCCGATGACGGTAGAAGTGGGGCTTGTCGGTAGCTGTACGAACAGTAGTTATCAGGATCTCGCGCGTGCAGCCAGTGTGGCGCGCCAGGCATATGAGAAACATATTCCTGTGAAGGGGCAGTTGATTATCAACCCTGGCTCAGAGCAGATCCGTCGTACGGCAGAGCGTGACGGGATACTGGAAGATTTCCGTCGGATTGGTGCGTTAATCATGGCCAACGCCTGCGGTCCTTGTATTGGTCAGTGGAAACGTCATACCGATGACAATACACGTAAGAATGCCATAGTCACTTCGTTCAACCGTAACTTCCGGCGTCGTGCTGATGGAAACCCGAATACTTTTGCCTTTATCGGCAGTCCGGAGATGACAACAGCTCTGGCTATTGCCGGTCGGCTTGATTTTAATCCTGCTGTAGACACCCTTACTGATGTCAACGGTAATGCAGCGAAACTCGATGAGCCTACCGGCTTCGATTTTCCTCCGAAGGGCTTCGATCATGTCGATGTACAGCCTGTTGAGAACGTTGCCGATCCGTCGAAAATAGAAATCGTTATCCGTCCTGACTCAGAGCGTCTGCAGAAGCTCGAACCCTTTGCTCCTTGGGATGGAAAGGATTTTGAAGATATGCCTCTGCTTATTAAGACGAAGGGTAAGTGTACGACAGATCATATCTCTATGGCTGGCCCATGGCTCCGTTTCCGTGGCCATTTGGAGAATATATCCAATAACCTCCTCATGGGTGCTGTCAATGCCTTCAATGGTGAATCCAACAAGGTGAAAGATCAGTTGGATGGTCAATATAAAGAGGTTAGCTCTGCTGCGAAAGACTATAAGGCTCACGGTATGGGGTCTGTTGTTGTTGCAGAGGACAACTACGGTGAGGGCAGTAGCCGTGAACATGCCGCTATGGAGCCTCGCTTCCTCAATGTGAAAGTAATCCTCGCTAAGAGTTTTGCCCGTATCCATGAGACGAATCTGAAGAAGCAGGGTATGCTTGCCTTGACATTTATGAATAAGGACGACTATGACAAAGTCAAGGAGGATGACCGTCTCTCCGTCATCGGCCTCCAACATTTTGAGCCTGGTAAGACACTTACTGTTGTTGACCGTCATGCTGATGGTACAGAGGACCGTTTCGAAGTATCCCATACCTATAATGAGACACAGATCGGCTGGTTCAAAGCTGGCAGTGCCCTGAATACATTAAAAAAATAAGAGCGTATGAAAAAGGAATATTTGATTTATAAGCTGAGTGACGAAGTCAAGAACTCTTGTAAGATTCCTCGCGAGGCTTTCCAGAAATATGGCGTAAAGCGTGGCCTTCGTAATGAGGACGGCAGTGGTGTTCTTGTAGGATTGACGAATATCGGTAATGTTGTCGGTTATGAGCGTGCTGCTGACGGTACCCTCCAGCCTTGTCCCGGAAAACTCTTCTATCGTGGCTATGAGCTCGACGACCTCGTCAGTCCCTTGCTGAAGGAGAAACGTTTCGGCTTTGAGGAGATTGCCTATCTCCTCCTTTCCGGAAAGTTACCTGACAAAGAGGAGCTCGATGCTTTCAAGGAACTTCTCAATGACAATATGCCGCTCGACCATCGTACCATCGTGCATATCATCGATCTGGAAGGAAGTAACATCATGAATATCCTGGCCCGTTGTGTGCTGGAGATGTATACCTTCGATCCTAATCCCGATGATATCTCCCGTGATAACTTGATGCGCCAGAGTGTAGAACTCATTGCGAAGTTCCCGACCATCGTAGCCTATGCTTATAATATCTATCGTCATACTGTTCAGGGGCAGAGTCTGAATATCATCCATCCGCGTGAGGATCTTGGCATCGCCGAGAACTTCCTTTATATGTTGAAGGAAGGTCCATACACAGAACTCGATGCTCGTACACTGGACTTGCTACTGATTATTCAAGCAGAACATGGTGGTGGTAACAACTCTACCTTCACGGTGCGTGTCACTTCTTCCACACGTACGGATACCTACTCTTCTATCGCTGCAGGTATCGGTTCACTGAAAGGTCCGCTCCATGGTGGTGCCAATATCAAGGTTGTCAATATGTTCCATCATCTGAAGGAACAGATCAAGGACTGGACGAATGTTGATGAGATTGATACCTACTTGAATCGTATGTTAAACAAAGAAGCCTACGACAAGACAGGATTGATCTATGGCATCGGACACGCCGTTTATACGATGAGTGATCCGCGTGCTGTGGAGTTGAAGAAACTCGCCGGTCTGCTGGCTAAGGAGAAAGGACGTGAGAAGGAGTATAACTTCCTGACGCTGTTAGAGAAAGAGGGTATCAAATGTGTATCCGCTTTCCGGCATACCAAAAAGCCGATCTGTGCAAACCTTGACTTCTACAGTGGTTTCATCTATGAGATGATCGGGCTGCCGCAGGAAATCTACACGCCTATTTTCGCTATGGCGCGTATCGTAGGTTGGACGGCGCATCGTATTGAGGAGTTGAACTTCGAAGGCCGTCGTATTATTCGTCCGGCATATAAGAATATCCTCAAGCCACGTGAGTATGTGCCCATAGAAGACCGATAGATATATGACAGATCAACAGAATTTTGATAATAGGAGCAGGAAGAATATTTTCTTCCTGCTTTTTCTACTTCTGCTTTTTGGTATCGTCCAGCCTATTTCTGCTGACTCTCATCGTCCGAAGGTTGCCGTTGTCCTTTCCGGCGGTGGAGCGAAAGGTATGGCTCATATCGGCGCGTTGGAGGTTATCGAGCGTGCCGGAATCCCTATAGATATTGTCACGGGTACATCTATGGGCAGTATAATAGGCGGATTGTATAGTGTAGGATGGAGCGCACAGAAATTAGACTCTCTCGTGCGCGGGCAGAACTGGCCATTTCTGCTCTCTGATAAGGAGGACTTCTATTCACAGAATCTTGCGGGTCGTGAGCATCAGAATACCTATTTCTATTCCAAGACTTTCTCTATGGGCAAAAAGCCCACTTTAGGTATCACTGGAGGCATTGTCAGTGGCAAGAACCTTATGAAACTCTTTCGACAGTTGACAGCCGGATACACTGATTCTATGGATTTTTCCAAACTCCCCATACCTTTTGCCTGTGTAGCGACGAACATAGTAGATAATACCGAGTATGATTTCCATAGTGGCAGTCTTGCGGAAGCCATGCGGGCAAGTATGTCTATCCCTGGTTTCTTCACGCCTATTCGGAAAGGCGATAAAGTCCTTGTCGACGGAGGACTGCGGAATAATTATCCTGCAGATCTGGCGAAGGCAATGGGTGCAGACATCATTATTGGTGTCACTGTGCAAGGTCCGCCAAAGACCGCTGATGATCTTAGCAATGGGATGGGAGTTATCGGGCAGATCGTGGATGTGAATTGTAAGAACAAGTATGATGAGAATCTCGCTATCACAGATATTCCTATCCGTGTGGACACGAAGGGGTATAATGCAGCCAGTTTTACGGAAAATGCCATCGATACCCTCATTCGTCGGGGACAGGAGGCTGCGATGGAGCAGTGGGGAGCACTTATTGCCTTACATAAACGACTTATGTCAACGGGAGATACGATTATCCATCGTCCTTCCCTTAATCCTGAAGCTGACAAGCCTTTAGACTTTACCAATAAGAATAAGGATTCCCACCCGTCACACGATCTTATTACGACGAGTGTCGGTGCTCGTTTTGATACAGAAGAGATGGCGGCCTTGCAAGTTGATGGTCTCTATCAGATGTCTAAACTTCCTTTGAGTTTGGATGCTACGTTTCGTTTAGGTAAGCGGTTTACAACAAGTCTTCAGGCAGTATGGAGTCCGGGGAGGAAGTTGAAGATACAACTCGGCTATACTTATAAGTATAACGATATGGATATCTATCTTTCAGGCAACAAAGACTATAATATCACGTATCATCATCATCAGGCGGCACTGAGTCTGCTTGGTATTGGTATTCGTAATCTGACATTGGATGTCACGGCACGTTGGGATTATTACAACTATCACAACATGCTTGTATCGGGTCAGAAGATGAATGAAGAGCCAGTAGTGCCGACGTTGCATAATGATCATTATTTTAGTTATCATGCCAATCTGCATTATAACTCAGAGAATGACTGGATCTTCCCGGAACGAGGAGCCCGCTTTCAGGCAGATTATGGATATTTCACGGATAACTTTGTGAAATATAACGGACATAAGGGTTTCAGTGAGTTGACGGCGAACTGGCGGATGTCTTTCCCGTTGACACGACGTCTGGCCATCCGTCCTATGCTCTATGGCCGTATGCTCTTTGGTTCAGAGATCCCTTATGTTCGCCAGAATCTTATCGGCGGACAATGGTTCCGGCATTATGTAGAGCAACAATTGCCGTTTGTTGGTATAGGTCATGTAGAATATACAGACCGCCATATTATTGCTCTACAAGTAGAGGCGCAGGAACATCTGACAACGAACAACTACATTTTGTTGCGGGTTGTTGGAGCCCAGCATGCCTCAGAGGCAAATGATTTATTGCGTTATGCGCCGATGCTCGGTTACCAGGTGGCATATTATTATAAAACGATGTTCGGTCCTGTTGGTGCCACACTCGGCTATTCCAACAAGACCGACCATATGAATTTCTTCATCAATTTCGGTTACGAGTTCTGAGCCTTCAAGCGCAGTTCCCGGAATTTCCTCAGATGTTCGTCGGCTTTCTCTTTCGCTTTCTGGGCGTAGGGATTGTCGGCGAGCTCGTCGGGCATGATGCGGAAGGTATGAGCGGCGGCGATGAGATCTTTCACCACTTCACCACCGACGATGAGTCCTGCGGCGGCAGGCACGAAGGCATTGCTGGCGGGGATATTCCGTCGGTCTGTACATTTCCGCATGTCCTTATTCGGACAGATACAATGGAACCGGCAGGAGATATCGGCATCGTCAATCGGCTCCAGCGGCTCTTCGGGACTGTATACCACCTTGAGGTGGTTGATGTGCAGTTTCCGAAGTTTCTTTCTCATGACTTTCGCCAATGGATCCATGCGAGTCTTGTTGATGTCACAGACTTGGAATGCCGTAGCGTCCATCTTGTTGGCTGCCCCCATACAAGAGATGATGGGTATTTTCAGCTCATGGCATCGGCGTACAAGTTCGAGTTTGGCACTGACGGTATCGATGCAGTCTACAACATAGTCATAAACGCTGAGATCAATCTGATCGGCATTTGTAGGGAGGTAGAACATCTGATATTTATGAACGATACACCGTGGGTTGATGTCGTGGATCCGTTTCTCGGCGACATCAACTTTATGCTGACCTACCGTAGAGATGGTGGCGAGGATTTGCCGGTTGACATTCGTCAGACAGACACGGTCGTCATCGAAGAGATCCATCTCACCGACACCCGAGCGTGCCAGAACTTCCACGACATATCCACCAACACCGCCGATACCAAAGATAGCAACACGGGAACCGGCCAGCGTGTCGATGGCAGCGCGGCCGATGAGGAGTTGGGTTCTTGAAAACTGATTTTGCATATTTCTTTTTACCTTATTTATTTTATAGAATGGAACATGAAGAATCTAGGGCTTACGCGGAACATGAAGAATCCAGTCCCTACACATGCATGAGGTTGGACATGATATCATCGGAGATATAAAGTCCTTTCCTTGTCAGAGAGAGGTGACCATCGGTGAACTGCATGAGTCCACGGTCTATCTCTTTCCTAGATTCATTCATGAGATAGTGATAAAGCTCATCGCCATATTCTTCTTGCATCTTGTGAAGGTCTATTCCTTCCTTTGTGCGCAAGGCTGTCGTGATGAGGTCATCATAACGTGTGCTGAGGTCGAGTACTTCACTTCCCCGCACAGGAATATGGTTGTTGATGCCGTCAATATATCTCTTGATATCGGCAACATTCCACCACCTGCGTCGTCTGTCGTAGCTATGTGCAGCAGCGCCGAGACCGAGATACGGCGTCTCGTTCCAGTAGTTGCTGTTATGGCGGCTGCGGAAACCAGGCCGGGCGAAGTTACTCAGTTCATAATGCTCGTATCCGGCGGCCGTGAGAAGATCGATGAGTTTGTCATACATAGCCCGACTTGTCTCTTCATCGAGATAATGGATCTTTCCTTTTTCCCGAAGGCGGTAGAGTGGGGTGCCTTCTTCGATCATCAGCGAGTAGGCTGAGATATGCTGTGGATTGAGGGCAAGTGCTGTCCAAAGATCCTCTTCCCAGTCCATGAGGCTTTCATTTGGGAAACCGAACATGAGATCTATGGATATGTTGTTGAATCCTGCAGCCCGTAGCTGTTGAACAGCCGTGATGGCTTCCTCTGCACTGTGACGACGATGGAGGAAACGGAGACGCTCATCATTGAAACTCTGGATGCCGAGGCTTACGCGGTTGAAGCCGAGGTCATGGAGCGCGTGTGCGAAATCAGGCGTGATATCATCGGGGTTACATTCGATGGTCTGTTCCTCTATCTTGGCATGAGGGTACACCTTATTATATATATAGGAGATGATCCGCTCAAGATTCTTCACGGAGAGCATAGACGGCGTGCCGCCACCCAGATAGATCGTTGTTGGCTGTGTATCGTCGGGCAAACCCCATGAAGAGTCCAAAGCCATATCCATCTCGCGGCAAAGGGCATCAACATAGCAGTCCTGCAGCTCCGGATGAACGGTGCTGTAGAAGCCGCAATAGATGCATCTACTTGCGCAAAAAGGGATATGGATATAGAGTCCAGCCATGATTTTCCACTAATTTTCTGCAAAATTACTAATTTTCCGAAAATTTCTTTGGTGTTTTGAAGAAAAAAATGTAATTTAGCCGTCGTAAAACTAAAATCTATTCACTTAAAATCTATACGATATGAGGGTATATCAGACTAACGAAATCAAAAACATCGCACTCGTTGGCAGTGCGGGAAGCGGCAAGACCACCCTTGCCGAGAGTATGCTGTATGAAGCTGGTGTCATCAAACGTCGTGGCTCTATCGAGGCGAAGAACACGGTGAGTGACTATTTCCCCGTAGAGTTGGAGTACGGCTATTCCGTCTTCCCGACCGTTCTTCATGTGGAGTGGAACAACAAGAAGTTGAACATCATCGACTGTCCGGGATCTGATGACTTCATCGGTGGCGCCATCACGTCACTGAATGTCACGGACCTCGCCCTTGTGACCATCAACGGCCAGTATGGTCCGGAGGTAGGCACGCAGAACATCTTCCGTTATACGGATAAGTTGAAGAAGCCGGTGATATTCCTGGTGAACCAGTTGGATAGTGAGAAGTGTGACTTTGATGCCATTGTAGCCTCAATGAAGGACATCTACGGATCGAAATGTGTGCAGATCCAGTATCCTCTGGAGACAGGCCCCAACTTCCATAGTCTCATTGATGTGCTGTTGATGAAGAAATACACGTGGAAGCCGGAAGGCGGCACGCCGACAATCGAGGATATCCCCGAGGAGGAGATGGATAAGGCCATGGAACTCCATAAGACTCTTGTGGAGGCAGCTGCGGAAAATGACGACACGCTGATGGAGAAGTTCTTTGAGAGTGAGACGCTCACGGAGGATGAGATGCGTGAGGGAATCCGTAAGGGCCTTGTCACCCGTTCTATCTTCCCGTTGTTCTGTGTTTGTGCCGGAAAGGACATGGGTGTGCGCCGTCTGATGGAGTTCCTCGGTAATGTTGTACCGTTTGTCTCAGAGATGCCGAAGATTCACGATACGCGTGGTGAGGAGATAACGCCAGACAGCAACGGTCCGGAGAGTCTGTATTTCTTCAAGACCGGTATGGAGCCGCATATCGGTGAAGTATCCTATTTCAAGGTCATGAGCGGTCATGTGAAAGCCGGTGATGATCTTGTCAATGTCGACCGTGGCAGTCGTGAGCGTCTTGGTCAGCTCTTTGTCTGTGCCGGTGCCAACCGTATCCCCGTAGAACAGCTTAATGCCGGCGATCTCGGATGTACGGTCAAACTGAAAGATGTCAAGACAGGTAATGCGCTGAATCAGAAGGATCTCGACTGGCATTATGACTTTATCAAATACCCTCGTTCGAAATACTCCCGTGCTATCCGTGCCGTCAACAGTCAGGACACGGAGAAACTCATGGCTGCGTTGTTGAAGATGCGTCAGGAAGATCCCACATGGGTCGTAGAGAATTCGAAAGAACTCAAGCAGACGATTGTTCATGGTCAGGGAGAGTTCCATCTGCGTACGCTGAAGTGGCGTCTGGAAAATAATGAGAAGTTGAATGTTGTCTTTGAAGAGCCGAAGATTCCTTATCGTGAGACTATAACGAAGAAGGCCAAGGCAGAGTACCGTCATAAGAAGCAGAGTGGTGGCGCCGGTCAGTTCGGTGAGGTTCATCTGATTGTAGAGCCTTACGCAGAGGGCATGCCTGATCCTACGAGCTACACCTTCAATGGTCAGGAATATAAGGTGACGATGAAGGGCAAGGAGGAAATTGACCTGGAGTGGGGCGGCAAGCTCGTCTTCATCAACTCCGTCGTCGGTGGCGCTATCGATGCCCGTTTCATGCCCGCCATCCTTAAGGGTATTATGGACTGTATGGAACATGGCCCGCTGACCGGTTGCTATGCCCGTGATGTCCGTGTCGTTGTCTATGACGGCAAGATGCATCCTGTAGACAGTAACGAACTCTCGTTCATGCTCGCAGCCCGTCATGCCTTCTCCGACGCCTTCAAACAGGCCGGTCCGAAGATTCTGGAGCCTATCTATGACTTGGAGGTCTATGTTCCTGATGATTATCTCGGTGATGTGATGAGTGACCTGCAAGGTCGCCGTGCGTTGATCATGGGTATGGACAGCGAGGCTGGCTATCAGAAGCTGCAGGCTCGCATTCCTTTGAAGGAACTTTCGTCTTACAGTATCGCTCTGAGCTCCATCACGGGTGGCCGCGCCAGTTTCACGACGAAGTTCTCCAGCTACGAGCTTGTGCCGAATGATCTGCAGCAGAAACTGATTGCGGAGCATGAGGCAGAGACAGCGAAAGATGAATAGGCTAACAATAGCTCGCTATAGAAAACAATAGCTCGCTATAGAATAGATTCCTATTTATAATTATAATCCCCGTTGTTTGTTAATTTTGGCAAATGACGGGGATTTTATTAACGTTTTATTGTTAACTGTGATAAAAAATCCATACCTTTGCCCACATGAAGAAGAGAACCATTTGGACCATATCCATCATTATGGGCGTGTCCTTCCTTGGTTTGCTGTTTATGCAGTTATCCTATATCCGCGAGATGGCAAACATGAAGAAGGAACAGTTTGACGAATCAGTCAACCGCGCCCTCTATCAGGCTTCGCGCAACCTGGAGCTCAACGAGACTCTCCGCTATCTGGAGAAGGACATCAATGAGACCGAGCGGCGGTCGCATGTCACCGATTCTGTCGGCACGCGCAGCGGCCAGGCCAATGACGGAACGGTCCAGCGCTCCCATCAGTATTCCGTGACGGGAAAGGACGGAACGGTCTATTCCTCTTTTGAGTTGAAGACCATTGCCACGAAGCCGTCGACGATGCCGAAGGCGATGATTCTGAAGAATGACAAGAACTCCATCGACGACACGCAGAAATCGCTGCAGGAGATCGTGAAGAACCGTTATGTCTATCAGAAGGCTCTTCTTGATGAAGTGGTTTATTCCATTCTTTATTCCGCTTCCGACAAGCCACTGAAGGAACGTATCAACTTCAAGCTCCTCGACCAGGACTTGAAGGCAGAGTTGATGAACAACGGTATCAATATCCCGTATCATTTTACTGTCTCTACGCAGGATGGCCGCGAGGTATATCGTTGTCCCGACTATACGAGTGATGGCGAGGAGTACAGCTACAGTCAGTTGCTCTTCCGCAATGATCCTCAGTCGAAGATGGGCGTTGTCCGCATCCATTTCCCCGACATGAACAGCTATATCTTCTCTTCTGTGCGGTTCATGATACCGAGTGTGGTGTTCACGCTGATCCTTCTCGTGACCTTCATCTTCACCATTGTCGTCATCTTCCGCAGTAAACGGTATACGGAGATCAAGAATGACTTCATCAACAATATGACGCATGAGTTGAAGACCCCGATAGCATCCATCTCCCTCGCTGCCCAGATGCTCAACGACAAGAGTATCACGAAGAATGAGGCGATGATGACCCATCTCGGCGGTGTTATCTTCGATGAGTCGAAGCGTCTGCGCTTCCTTGTGGAGAAAGTATTGCAGATGAGCATGTACGACCGCAAGAAGGCCGTGTTGAAGAAGAAGGAGTGTGACCTCAATGAGATGATCGAGCAGGCCGCCCATTCCATCACGCTGCGTGTGGAACATACAGGTGGCAAGGTCTATACGGAGATCGAGGCTGTCGACTCAACGATCTTTGTCGATGAGATGCATTTCCAGAATGTCATCTTCAACCTCCTCGACAATGCCGTAAAGTACCGTAAGCCGGAAGAGAAGCTCGACATCTATCTGCGCACATGGAATGAAGGCGATAAGGTATGCTTCTCGGTCCGTGATACCGGTCAGGGCATCAAGAAGGATAACCTGAAGAAGATCTTCGAGAAGTTCTATCGCGTGCATACCGGTAATGTCCATGACGTTAAAGGCTTCGGACTCGGTCTGGCGTATGTAAAGAAAATGGTAGACCTTCATGACGGTGACATCCATGTCGACAGTGTCTACGGACAGGGTACGACATTCACGGTGAAGCTGCCATTTGTAAAAGACGAATAAACAAGAAATAAATACATTAAACAAGAAGAAATTATGGAAGAGAACAACAACAAGGTAAAGATCCTGCTTTGCGAGGATGATGAGAACCTCGGCATGTTACTTCGTGAGTACCTGCAGGCCAAAGGCTTTCAGGCTGTCCTCTGCCCCGATGGTGAGGTAGGTTATCGTGAGTTCACGAAAGACAAGTTTGATATCTGTGTCCTCGATGTGATGATGCCGAAGAAGGACGGCTTCACGCTGGCACAGGAGATCCGTCAGGTCAATGCCGACATCCCTATCATCTTCCTGACGGCGAAGACGCTGAAGGAGGATATCCTCGAAGGCTTCAAGATCGGTGCTGACGACTATATCACGAAGCCGTTTTCCATGGAGGAGCTCGTGTTCCGTATTGAGGCTATCCTTCGCCGTGTCCGTGGCAAGAAGAACAAGGAGTCAACGCATTACAAGATCGGCCGCTTCGAGTTCGATACCCAGAAGCAGTTGCTCACGATCGGTGACAAGCAGACGAAGCTGACGACGAAGGAGAATGAGCTCCTCGCCCTGCTCTGCGCCCATGCCAACGAGATTCTGCAGCGTGACTTCGCGCTGAAGACGATCTGGATCGACGACAATTACTTCAATGCCCGTTCCATGGACGTGTATATCACGAAACTGCGTAAGCATCTGAAGGATGACCCGCAGATTGAGATCATCAACATCCACGGCAAGGGTTACAAGCTCATCGTTCCCGACGAGGAATAAAATAAATCCAGACGAGGAATAATATAAAGCTTGCGTGGCCGCAACATGGCGGCCACCTACAGAGTCATTTGGTGTTTCTGTTTTGCGTACCACGCACCTGTACCCAGAAGGATCAGGAAGAGGCCAAGGAAGAGAAGGATATTTCCTTTCATCATGGCCAGCGTGAGTGGCAGAAAGGCATAGATAATGAGTAGGATGAGCCCGGCGATGATCTCTCCGAGCCATCCTTTCACAATCTTTCGTCCACAAGTCCTGAGGACGTTACGAAGGCATGAAAACAGCTTCTGAACACGTACGGAGGCTGTTTTTTTGTTTTTTTCTTGTTCCATGCCTGCAAAAGTACAAAATAAATTTGGTCAATCAAGAAAAAAGTCGTACTTTTGCACCCGCATTTTGTAAAATGCATGCAAATTAATTATTTAAACATTTTATCAGTAGTATGAATCAATACGAAACCGTTTTCATTTTGACTCCCGTTTTGTCTGATGCACAGATGAAGGAAACGGTCGCTAAGTTCAAGAAGCTGCTCACCGACAATGGTGCAGAGATCGTGAATGAAGAGGCCTGGGGTCTGAAAAAGATGGCTTATGCCATCCAGAAGAAATCAACAGGCTTCTACTGCCTGCTGCAGTTCAAGGGCGAGCCCACACTCGTTAACACGCTCGAGACGGGCTTCCGTCGCGATGAGAAGGTCATCCGCTACATGACAGTCAAGCTTGACAAGTATGCTGTAGCCTATGCCGAGAAGAGAATGAAGAAATACGCTAACAAGGAGGCTTAATCATGGCAGACAATAAATCAGAAATTCGTTATCTCAACGCTCCTTCTATCGACACCAAGAAGAAGAAGTATTGCCGTTTCAAGAAGAGCGGTATCAAGTATATCGATTATAAGGATCCTGAGTTCCTGAAGAAATTCTTGAACGAGCAGGGTAAGATCCTTCCCCGTCGTATCACAGGTACATCACTGAAGTATCAGCGTCGTGTGGCACAGGCTGTGAAGCGTGCCCGTCAGATCGCTCTTCTTCCTTATGTAGCCGATTTGATGAAATAATTAAAGAGGAGGATACAGAATGGAAATTATACTGAAAGAAGATATCATCGGACTTGGATACAAGAACGATATTGTAAATGTAAAGAACGGCTACGGCCGCAACTATCTCATTCCTACCGGTAAGGGTGTTATCGCCAGTGCTGCTGCCCGCAAGCAGCTCGCTGAGAACCTGAAGCAGCAGGCTGCCAAGATCGCAGCTCTGAAGGCTGAGGCAGAGAAGAAGGCAGAGGCTATCAAGGACGTTGTCCTCGTGATCCCCGCCAAGGTCAGCGCTACCGGTGTTACCTACGGTTCTGTCAACAAGGCTACCGTTGCTGACGAGCTGAAGAAGAAGGGCTTCGACATCGATCGTAAGATCATCACCATGCACGACATCAAGAAGGTTGGTAACTACGAGGCTACCGTACACTTCTTCAAGGAGGTCGAGGTGAAGGTTCCCGTACAGGTCGTTGCAGAGAACGCTCCTGCTGAGGAAGCTCCTAAGGCAGAGGCTGAGGCTGCTGCTCCCGCAGAGGCTGCTGAGGCTCCTAAGGCTGAGGCTGCTGAGGAGGCTGCTCCCGCTGCAGAATAATAATTGCACTGTAAAGCATATCTATATGATTTTCCCGGTTGTCTACGCGACGGCCGGGATTTTTTGCTTTTTTATTTTTATATATTTTCTCCCTCCAATATTTTTTTGTAATTTTGCAACTTGGTAGAAAATAATTGAATATTCAAAAGAAATAACTGAAAATGAAAGCATTTGTATTCCCTGGTCAGGGTTCTCAGTTCGTAGGTATGGGTAAGGACCTGTACGATAAGTATCCATTGGCAAAGAAGCTCTTCGATGAGGCAGATGAGATCCTCGGTTTCAAGATTTCCGAGATCATGTTCGCCGGCACTGACGAGCAGTTGAAGGAGACGAAGGTCACGCAGCCCGCTGTATTCCTTCACAGTGTCATCTCCGCTCTCTGTCTCGGCGATGCCTTCAAGCCCGATATGGTTGCCGGTCATTCCCTCGGCGAGTTCTCTGCACTCGTAGCCAGTGGCGCATTGAGCTTCGAGGATGGTTTGAAGCTCGTTGCCGCCCGTGCCAACGCCATGCAGAAGGCCTGCGAGAAGAATCCCGGTACGATGGCTGCCATCATTGCCCTTCCTGATGAGAAGGTCGAGGAAGTCTGCCATGAGGTCAGCAACGACAAGGATGTTGTCGTTCCCGCCAACTATAACTGTCCCGGTCAGCTCGTTATCTCCGGTACTGTCGATGCCATCAACAAGGCTTGTGAGCTGTTGAAGGCTGCCGGTGCCAAGCGTGCCCTGCCGCTGAAGGTTGGTGGTGCTTTCCATTCTCCTCTCATGCAGCCTGCCAAGGATGAGCTCCAGGCCGCTATCGAGGCTACGACATTCCATGCACCGAAGTGCCCCGTCTATCAGAATGTCGACGCTAAGCCCCATACTGATCCTGAGCAGATCAAGTCCAACCTCATCGCTCAGCTTACTTCTTCCGTCCGTTGGACAGCCAGCGTACAGCATATGATTGCTGACGGCGCTACGGAGTTCATCGAGTGCGGTCCGGGTAAGGCCCTGCGCGGTATGATTGGTCGTATCGATAAGACGGTTAGTGCTCACGGTATTGAATAATGTCGAAGATCACCATCTATCAAACTTTCCCCCGCCTGTTCAATAATACCAACCCCACCTGTAAGAAAGATGGCACATTGGCAGAGAACGGCAGTGGAAAGTTTGTCAATTATGACGAGCGTGCTCTGGCGCATATCCATCAGATGGGCTTCACGCATATCTGGTATACCGGTGTTATCCGTCATGCCACACAGACAGACTACAGCCAGTATGGCATTCCCCGTCAGCATCCCGAGGTTGTGAAGGGAAAGGCCGGCAGTCCTTATGCCATCGTCGACTATTACGATGTCGACCCCGATCTGGCCGTTGATGTCGATTCACGAAAGGCAGAGTGGGAGGCACTGATCCAACGTACCCATGAGGCCGATATGAAGGTGTTGATGGATTTCGTTCCCAATCATGTGGGACGAGAGTATAAGTCCATCTGTAAGCCTCAGGGCGTACGGGATATCGGAGAGGATGATGATCCGCACATGAATTTCTCCCCACAGAACAACTTCTATTATTGTGGAGGAGCGCCACTGAACCTTGATGGTATCGGTGTGACGCCTGACTCCGTTGATCCGACTCTTGGTGCCTATCGTGAGATTCCCGCGAAGGCAACGGGTAATGACCGTTTCGATGCCTGTCCCACACGGAATGACTGGTATGAGACCATCAAACTGAACTACGGTGTCGATTACTGTGATGCCGGTGGCCGCAGCTATCATTTCGATCCTATCCCCAATCTGTGGGGAAAGATGGTGGATATCCTGCTCTACTGGGCATCGAAAGGTGTAGACGGTTTCCGTTGTGACATGTGCTTCATGGTGCCGACGGCGTTTTGGAATTATGCCATTAAGATCGTGAAGAGCCGTTACCCGAACATTATCTTCATCGGAGAGATGTATGATACGGGAGCTTACGGTAGTTATATCGCTTCCGGCTTCGATTATCTCTATGATAAGGTGGGCATGTACGACTGTATCCGTGGCATCATCTGCGGTCAGCGTCCGGCAGCGAGCATCACCTATCAGTGGCAGCAGACGGATCCCGTGAACCAGCATATGCTCTACTTCTTGGAGAATCATGACGAGCAACGTATCGCCTCTGATTTCTTCGCCGGAGATCCTGAGAAAGCCATCCCCGGTGCTGTCGTCTCCATTCTCATGCGTAACAATCCTTTCATGCTCTACAACGGACAGGAATATGGTGAGCGCGGAATGGACGAGGAAGGGTTCAGCGGACGCGACGGTCGTACGACGATCTTCGACTATTGGTCGCCCGAGACCTTGCGTTTTGCCTATCATGGTATCTCGAAGATGACGCCGCAGGGCAAGAGCCTGGCTGTGACTTATCACAACCTGTTGAACATGTCCATCCACGAGAAGGCATTCAGTGAGGGTGAGTTCTTCGATCTGATGTATGTCAATCCCGCCTCTCCCCATTTCGATCCGCGTAAGCATTATGCCTTCCTGCGGAAATATGGTGACGAGGTGATGCTTGTCGTCGTCAACTTCTCAGGAGAGGAGAACAACGTGCTTGTGACGATTCCGGCCCATGCTTTCGAGATGCTCCATATCCCGCAGAAGAATGTTGCTGCCGCCGACCTCCTCACGGGCGATTCCGCCTTCGTGCGCCTCGTTCATGACGGTCAGTTCCCGGCAACCCTGCCTCCCTATGGAGCGAGAATTTATAAATTCAATGTCAGAATGGTTGATAAAGGTCTCGTGCTCAATGAGCACAACAAAGATGAATTTCCGCCTGCCCATACTGCTGAGCATCTGCTCAACCAGCTCATGATGCGCATGTTCGGTTGCGAGCGCAGCCGTAATGCCCATATCGAGCGGCGAAAGAGCAAGATCACCTATCGGCTCGACCATAAGCCCACACGGCAGGAAGAGAAGGCGATAGAGACGGAGATGAACCGCCTCATCGATGAGGATATGACGGTCAGCTACGAGTTTGTAGACCGGAATCATGTGCCGCCGGAGGTCAGCCTCGACCGTCTCCCGGGCAATGCCAGTGAGATGGTCCGCCTCGTCCGTATCGGCGATTATGATGTCTGTCCTTGTATCGGTAAGCATGTCCGTTCCACTTCTCAGATTGGTAAATTCGTCCTCCTCGGTACCAACTGGAACGAGGAGAAACATGAGTTCCGCATCCGTTACAAAGTGATCCCATAACGTTCACCTTGTTTGTGAAAATAAACACGTTGTTTACGAAAATATCTCAGTGAGATAAAATTTTATCTCACTGAGATATTTTCGTAAATGACATAGATATTTTCAGAAGTGCCATTCACTTATTCATTGATCCTTTTGTGGGTGGCCGCCATGTTGCGGCCACGCAATGAAGATGGGGAATATGTAATGACAAGATTACTTTTGTTCCGATCAATGCGGGTGCGTGGCCGCAACATGGCGGCCACCTACAACCAGTATAGTATATTTATGGTAGGTGAATTTTTGAAGTAGAAATATGATCGATCCTATTCCTACTTCAAAACTGTATTCTATAATTTTTTTAGAATGCTATCAATATAATCCAGTACCTCATCTCTACCAGTCTTTTTCTCTGACGACGTGATGAAATAGGGTGGGAGCGTCTCCCAACGGTCTTTGAGGGCGTCCATCCATCGCTTGGCATTCTCCTGTGCTTTCACGCGACCGAGCTTGTCGGCTTTCGTGAAGATGATGGAGAAGGGCACGCTGCTCTCGCCGAGCCAGTCAACGAACTCGCGGTCGATCTTCTGTTGCTCATGGCGGATATCGATGAGGACGAAGACATTCACGAGTTGCTCACGCTGGAGGATATACCCCGTGATCATCTGTTCCAGTTTCTGTTGCACCGACTTACTGCGTTTGGCGAAGCCATAGCCTGGAAGGTCTACGAGATACCATTCGTTGTTGATGATAAAATGATTGATCAACAAGGTCTTACCCGGTGTGGCTGAAGTCTTTGCCAACTTCTTGTTGTTGCAGAGCATATTGATGAGACTCGACTTGCCGACATTGGAACGACCGATGAAGGCAAACTCGGGCTTGTTGTCCTTGGGACACATACTCTCACGCGGCGCGGAGAGGGTGAAAGCAGCTTTCTTGATTTCCATTTGATTTTTGTTTGTTTTTATCCGAAGAGCAGGCGGAGAGCTTCCTCCACTTTCCTGACACTGTGGATCTCTATCTTGTAGCGATGGGTGTCAACGCCACGGAGATTATATTTGGGAATGATAATATGCGTAAAACCGAGTTTCTCTGCCTCGGCTATCCGTTGTTCGATACGGCTTACAGGGCGGACCTCACCGCTCAGTCCCACTTCTCCTGCCATGCACCAGCCTGCTTCGATCGCCGTGTCGACATTGCTGGAGAGAACGGCGGCGATGACGCTGAGATCCATGCCGAGGTCAGTGACATGAAGGCCACCGGCAATATTGAGAAACACGTCTTTCTGCATGAGCTTGAAGCCTACACGTTTCTCCAATACGGCCAGCAGCATGTTCAACCGGCGCTGGTCGAAGCCTGTGGCTACGCGCTGTGGCGTGCCGTAGGCGGCAGAGGAGACGAGGGCTTGTGTCTCCACGAGGAAAGGCCGTACACCCTCAATGGCTGCCGTGATGGCAACACCGCTGAGACCGTCATGTTCCTCAGAGAGCAACAGCTCCGACGGATTCGTCACTTGTCGCAGTCCGTTCTGTTCCATCTCATAGATTCCCAGTTCCGACGTCGAGCCGAAGCGGTTCTTGATACTCCGAAGAATACGGTACATATAATGTTTGTCGCCCTCAAACTGGATAACGGTATCGACGATATGTTCGAGGATTTTCGGACCGGCGAGTGTTCCCTCCTTATTAATATGTCCGATGAGGATCACGGGGATACCGCTCGTCTTCGCGAAGCGCAGCAGTGAGGCGGCACACTCACGCACCTGAGAGACGCTGCCGGGACTTGTCTCCACAGCCTCCGTGGAGATCGTCTGGATGGAGTCGATGACGACAAGCTGCGGCTTCACGGCTTCTATCTGCGTGAAGATCTTTTCCAGACTTGTCTCACAGAGAATCGATATGTTCTCACCCTGATCGGGGCATAGGCGGTTGGCGCGCAGCTTGATCTGATGGGCGCTCTCCTCACCACTGACATAGAGCACTTGAAGATCGGGGAGATGGAGAATAGTCTGCAATGTCAGCGTACTCTTGCCGATGCCCGGCTCACCGCCGAGCAAGGTGATACTTCCCGGGACGAGGCCGCCACCGAGAACGCGGTTGAACTCCGCGTCATGGAGATCGAGGCGTGGCAGGTCCTGTGTGGAGATGTCGCGCAGCCGTTGCGGCCGTGCCTCATTCGACGATATTCCACCGAAGAGGGCTGCGGCACCGCCGTGACGGACATTGAGGGCCGCATTGCGGGCTGCCGCTGATCCGCTGTCGTTGGCAACGCGTAATTCCTTAAAAGTGTTCCACTGTCCACAGCTCGGACATTTCCCGAGCCATTTCTGCGATTCCTGACCACAGTTGGAACAGACATACACGATTTTATCTTTTGCCATACCTGATTTTTTCTGAAGTAAGTGCACAAAATTACAAATTTCTTTCCGAATGACAAAATAAAATATTACTTTTGCAGTCAATGAAGAAAATCCTCTATTTCGTCATCCTCGTCATGACGCTCGCCGCCTGTGGTCAGAGCTACGACCAGAAGCGGCGCCTCACGAAGGCTGAGCGGCGTCAGCAGGACAGCATCGACAGTGCATCATTGAAGATTGGTGTGTTGCCGACACTGGACTGTCTGCCCTTGTTCATCGCCCAGGACGACAGTCTCTTCAAGGCTGCCGGCGTCACAGTCCATCTGAAGCCTTTCACGGCGCAGATGGACTGTGACACCGCCCTCATCCGCGGCCGTGTAGAAGGGACCATCACGGATCTCGTGCGTGCCGAGCGCCTGCGCCATGAGGGCATCGCCCTCGAATATCCCATCGCTACCAATACCTATTGGCAGCTGTTGGCTAACCGCACGGCCCGAATCCATGAACTTAAGCAGCTCAGTGACAAGATGGTGGCCATCGCGCCCTTCTCTGCCACCGACCGTTTGGCTTCCATCGCCATCACGCTCGGCCGTCCGAGATATGATGTCTATAAGATTACGGTGAATGATGTCCTCGTGCGCCTGAAGATGTTGCAGAATAATGAGATGGATGCAATGCTGCTCACGGAGCCGCAAGCTACGACAGCCCGCCTGATGGGTAGTACATTGCTTCTCGACAGTAGAAAGCAGGATCTACACTGGGGTGTCTTCGCTTTCCGGAAGTCGAAGATGGATGCCACACGTCGTAAGCAGTTGAAGCTGATGATCAAGGCCTACAACCAGGCTGTCGACAGTATCACGTGTCATGGCTTGCAGCATTACGGAGCCATCATACAGAAATATTGTAAGGCCGACATCCAGACGGTGAAAGCCTTGCCGAGGATTGAGTTTAACTATGCCGTACCTCCCGAGCCGGCAGATATCAAACGAGCACAGTAAGTTATGGAGATGGATATCTATCAAATGAGAAACCCCTTCGTCTTTGAGAAAGATCTCTGGCGAGGTCTGGAAGATCTGGAGAAATGGAAGTCGAAATACACCTATCTCCATGATGACGGGGAGATTGCGGCCATCCGTCAGGACTATCAGCTGCTCCTTGACTATATGGAGAAAGGCGTGAAGGATCCTGACCGAGAGAAGTTGTATGACTCGTTCTGTCAGCGTGGTGCCCGTGTGGCTTCTTCTTTCTATCTTCAGGTGTTGATTCATGAGAACGCGTCATTCCGTCAGGCTCATGAGCGTGTGGTCCATATCTATTTCCGTCCGGAGAGTGTACGTCACTCCCTGGAGGATTTCGTCGCCGACGTCGCCATGCTCGAACTGGAGAGTCCCGAGAGTCGGGAGGCGAAAGCAGAGGAGATTTATACGAAGCATCAGCATCAGTTGTCGTTGCTTTTCGATCATATTCTCGTCAGTCCGCAGTGGGATGATGATGAGAAGAATTTCTATGAGCAGTTGTTGGTATCCCCGACCATTGACAGCCGTGACGCCTGTCTGCTCGTCAGTGCGCTCATGCTTGCCTGTATGAACTGTTTCGATGTCCGCAAATGGCTCACGCTGACCGTTGTCTATGAGAAAGCGACGGATGAGGCCCTGCGCCAGCGTGCCTTCGTCGGCTGGCTCTTTGCCCTGTATCTGATGAATAACAATTTCGACTCGGCAGTCAGAGTGCGTATCAAGGAACTCTTTCAAGATCCTGACCTTCCCACGGAACTGCTCTACTTCCAGGAGCAATATTATTTCTGTGTTACGGCAGGACGGGACACGGAACAGATTCAAAAGGATATCATGCCGGGAATGATGAAGAATGCGCAGTTCCAAGTGACGCCTACCGGTGTGAAAGAGAAAGAGGATGATGAGTTGGAGGATATCCTCCATCCCGAGGCTGCTGATGAGAAGATGGAAGCCATGGAACAGGCCATGAGTAAGATTTCCTCTATGGAAAAGGAGGGCCGCGATATCTATTTCGGTGGTTTCTCACAGATGAAGCGTTTCGGTTTCTTCTATACCTTGAGCAACTGGTTTGTACCTTATTATATAGAGCATCCGGAGTTGAAGGGTGTTCGTGAGAAAGTAGGGCAGAGCATGTTCCTGAAGAATCTTGACTCGCTCGGGCCCTTCTGTGACAGTGACAAATATAGTTTCTCCCTGGCGATGTCTTCCGTCTTTGACCGGTTGCCGAAAGAGGTGAGAGAGCTGGTGCTCCATGCTGAACTTCCGATGATGGGCGCGATGGCTGATGTCGACTGGCGGAGTGGGGCATATCTGCGCCGCAGTTATCTGCAGGACCTCTATCGCTTCTTCCAGCTTTATTCCAATAAGCAGGATTTTGTGAATCCCTTCCTGTATCATACCGATAATGAGAAGGAGATAGGCAATAAGGTGATTTTCTGTTTCCCTGTGTTTGCGGAGACACCATTGAAGTCACAAGTCATGCCGTTCATCAGTTTCCTGTTGAAACATCATGAGTATGACATCGCCGCAAAGGTTCTGGAGAGTTGGGAGAGTATGTTGGATCCCACCGATTTCCACCTGGCTTACGGCTATTGCCTCCATGCCCTCGAAGAAGATGGCGTGGCTTACGATAATCTCATTGCTGCTGAGGCTTTGTCGCCGGAGAATCATGACATCTACAAGTTGCTTGGCGAGGTGTCATTTGATCTTCAGAACTGGCCGAAAGCCAACGACTGTTACCGCCGTCTCACGGAGTGGTATCCGGAGAAATGGCATTATACGCTCAATCTGGCTATCACGGAGATGGAGATGGGAAAATATGAGGATGCCCTGCAGCTACTCTACCAGCTTGATTTCGAACATGAGAATCAGCCGAAGATCATCAGTGAACTGGCATGGGTGCTCCTGCACGCACAGAAAGTCGATGAGGCTCGCAAGACCTATGACCGCCTGTTTCAACTGGGACATAAGGATGCAGAGGATATTGCCAATTATGCCTATACGTTCTGGTTTGAAGGCCGTTATCATGAGGCTGCCAATCTCTTCCGTCGTTATCTTGAGGCCGTAAAGGGAACGGTTGACGATTATGAAGATAGGGAAAAGGGTTTCACGCTGACGAAGATCTTCCATGATGACCGCCGGTTGCTCGACATCTATCATATCTCACAACAACAGATGTATGCGATGAGGGATCTCGCAATGAAACAATGATCCTATGAATATAGAATAATTTAGCTTGCAATAGAAATTTAGTAAAATAAAATGAAACGTAATGCAAAGATTTGGGTGGGTGCCGTCGTGGCCTGCCTGCTCTTTATCCTCGGATGGGGATATTTCTATTTCTTCAGTGATTTCTCCAAAGAGAAACATACGGTGTACGTATATATCGACCCTGACGACAATATCGACTCCGTCTATGCCAAGGTGCGCCACTATGCCACGGAGCATAGCTATCACGCCTTTAAGACGCTGGCCCGCCATTTCGACTATGCCGATCATATCCGTACGGGACGTTATGCCATCAAGGACGGACAGGGTGCCCTCGTCATCTTCCGCCATTTCCGTAACGGACAACAGGAGCCGGTGGATCTGACGATCCCTAGCTGTCGTACGCTCGGTGATCTCGCCGCTGCCGTCAGTAGTAAGCTGATGATCGATGAGGAGGAACTCTATGACTCTCTGACGAGTGAGGCTACGTGTCAGCGCCTCGGTTATGACACGGCGACGATCTACTGTCTCTTCATCCCGAATACCTATGATATCTATTGGAACACATCTATCTCGAAGTTCCTCGACCGTATGAAGGTGGAGAATAAGAAGTTCTGGAATTTCAACCGCACGGAGAAGGCCCGTGCCATGCATCTCTCTCCTGAGGAGGTGACGACGCTCGCCAGTATCGTTGATGAGGAGACGGCCAACGACCACGAGAAGCCGATGATCGCCGGCATGTATTATAACCGTCTTATGCTCCGCAGTGCCAAATATCCCGATGGTATGCCGTTGCAGGCTGACCCGACGATCAAGTTCGCATGGCATCGCTTTGACTTGAAACGTATTTATCAGAATCTGCTGTTCATCAACAGTCCTTATAACACCTATAAGAATCCCGGACTGCCCCCAGGGCCTATCCGTATCCCTACCGTTGCCGGTATCGATGCCGTGTTGAATCATGTTCATCACGATTATCTCTATATGTGTGCTAACTCTGACTTCAGTGGAACGCATGTCTTCGCCCGTACGTATGAGGAGCATCTGCAGAACGCGAAGAAGTACAGTGAGGCCCTCAACCAACGCGGTATTAAATAATTCGTAGGGACATGATTTATCATGTTCCGTTCTCCCACCGTAGGGGCGGCCCTTGTGGCCGTCCTATCCTTAACAACATATATAATAAGGTGTAATTATGCAGTCAGACATCAATCAGATTATAGACAAACTAAAGATCACGCCCAACAGCATGCAGGAGGAGGCTATCCATGCCATCCTGCATACCGGAAAGGATGTTGTCGTTCTCTCGCCGACAGGCTCGGGAAAGACGCTGGCTTATCTCTTGCCATTGTCGCAGCTTCTCGACGCTGACGATGAACTGCCGCAGGCTGTCGTCGTCACCCCGGGACGAGAGTTGGCGCTGCAGAGTGCTACCGTCTTCAAGGATATGGGCACGGGACTGCGTGCGATGGCCGTCTATGGCGGTCGTCCGACGATGGAGGAGCATCGTGTGCTTCGTGATGTCCGTCCCCAGCTTGTTTTTGGTACGCCGGGCCGTCTCAATGATCATCTTGACAAAGGTAATCTCTCTGCCGATCATGTGCGCTATCTCATCATTGATGAGTTTGACAAATGTCTGGAGATGGGCTTTCTGGACGAGATGCACGAGTTGATCAACAAACTCTATCGGGTGGACCGGCATATCCTTCTCAGTGCCACGGATGCTGAGGAAATTCCGTCATTTCTTCATCTCCGTGGAAAGAATGATATGGTTCGTGTGGACTTCCTCGACCATGAGGAACAAGTCCCTGATCGTGTCACCGTCTATGCCGTCCATTCTCCCGAGAAAGATAAGTTGGGCACGCTGCGTAACCTCCTCCTGAGTTTTGGAGAGGAGAGCAGTATCGTGTTTCTTAACTACCGGGAGAGTGTCGAGCGCGTCGACAACTTCCTCCGTGAGGCAGGCTTCACCACTTCTGCCTTCCACGGCGGTCTCGATCAGAAAGCCCGTGAACAAGCCTTGTATAAGTTCTCCAACGGCTCCGCCAATGTCCTTGTAGCTACTGATCTGGCCAGTCGTGGCCTTGATATTCCTTCGGTAGACCATATCATCCATTATCATCTCCCCGAGAGTGAGGATGGTTATATCCACCGTGTGGGACGTACGGCCCGTTGGCAGGCGACAGGTAATACCTTCTTCATTCTCTCCGCTGACGAGCAGATCCCCGAGTATGTAGACGCTGCTGTCGAGGACTTTGCGCTCGAGGAACAGCCATCTGACCGTAAGCCGACGGCTCCGAAGATGGCTACCGTATATATCGGTAAGGGAAAGAAGGATAAGATCTCTAAAGGCGATATCCTCGGTTTCCTTTGTAAGAAAGGCGGACTGAAAGGATCGGAGATCGGACGCATCGATGTCAAGGACCGTTACTGCTATGCCGCCGTCAGTCGTCCGCGTTTGCATGCGCTGCTCCGACAAGTACAGGGCGAGAAGATCAAAGGTATTAAAACGGTCGTTGAGGAGATCAATTAAGTTCATTCTTGCTGAGGCTTCCGAAACGAGCTTTATTACGAAAAATAAATAATTATACGAGAAATCAATAATGAATTGGTTGAAAACGTGCTAATAACGTAAATAATTGCAGAAATATTTGCACAATTCTCGAAAAATGTGTAATTTCGCAGCAGAATCTTTCAAGTAAAACCTTTAAATAAACATTCAGATGAAGAAGTACAACTTTAACGCAGGTCCTTCAATGCTTCCCCGTGAAGTCATTGAGAATACGGCTAAGCAGATTTTGGATTTCAATGGTAGTGGTCTTTCCCTTATGGAGATCTCTCACCGTGCCAAAGACTTCCAGCCCGTTGTCGACGAGGCAGTAGCGCTGATCAAGGAATTGCTCGATATCCCTGAAGGCTATTCCGTCATCTTCCTTGGTGGTGGTGCTTCACTCCAGTTCATGCAGATCCCTGCCAACTTCCTGATCAAGAAGGCCGGTTATGTCAACTCCGGTACGTGGGCTAAGAAAGCCATGAAGGAAGCTAAGCATTTTGGTGAAGTCGTAGAGGTTGCTTCTTCGGCTGATGACAACTATACCCATCTGCCTAAGGGATATACGATCCCCACAGACCTCGACTACCTCCATATCTGTACGAACAATACCATCTTCGGTACGGAGCTTCGCAAGGATATCGACTCTCCTGTTCCTTTGATCGCTGATATGAGTTCCGATATCATGAGCCGTCCTGTGGATGTCTCTAAGTATAAGGCTATCTATGCTGGCGCACAGAAGAATATGGCTATGGCCGGTGTCACCGTTATTATCGTCAAGGATGACGAACTTGGAAAGAGTGGCCGTGACCTGCCGACGATGATCGACTATCGTACGCATGTCGAGAAGGGCTCTATGTTCAATACGCCGCCTGTCGTTCCTATCTATTCTCTTCTTGAGACGATGCGTTGGTGCAAGAAAGAGGGTGGCGTGAAAGAGATGGACCGTCGTGCCCATGAGCGTGCCCGTATCGTCTATGACGAGATCGACCGCAACAAGCTCTTCCGTGGCACTGTCGCTGAGGAGGACCGTTCCGTCATGAACCTCTGCTTCGTGATGAACGATGAGTATAAGGATCTTGAGAAGCCGTTCCTCGACTTCGCTACGGAGCGTGGTATGGTAGGTATCAAGGGACATCGTAGTGTCGGTGGCTTCCGTGCTTCCTGCTATAACGCACAGACTCTCGAGGGTGTCAACGCTCTCGTTCAGTGCATGAAGGACTTCGAGGCCCAGCACTAATTTCCTTATAAGGATGTGTGGCCGCGAAATTGGCGGCCACCAATACATTTAAAACCAACGAAAGATGAAAGTATTAGTAGCTACTGTTAAGCCGTTTGCTCCCGCCGCTTTGGAAGGGATCAAGAAAGAGCTCCAGGCTGCCGGCCATGAGGTCGTCGTCTTGGAGAAATATGCTGATCAGGCAGCCCTGCAGGCTGCTGTGAAGGATGTCGACGCTATGATTGTCCGTTCCGACAAAATCGACCGTGCCGTCATCGACGCTGCTCCGCAGTTGAAGATCGTGGTCCGTGCCGGTGCCGGTTATGACTCCATCGATACCGCTTATGCCAAGGAGAAGAATATCGTTGTTGAGAATACGCCGGGTCAGAATGCCAACGCCGTCGCTGAACTTGTCTTCGGTCTCCTCGTCTATACCGTCCGTAACTTCTATAATGGTAAGGCCGGAACAGAGCTGAAGGGAAAGAAACTCGGTATCCTCGCTTTCGGTAATGTCGGTCGTAATGTCGCCCGCATCGCCAAGGGCTTTGGCATGGATGTCTACGCTTACGATGCCTATTGTCCTGCCAATGTCATTGAGGAGGCTGGAGTTCACGCTGTCAAGAGTCAGGATGACCTCTTCAAGACTTGTGATATTGTCTCTCTCCATATCCCCGCTACGCCGGAGACGAAGGAGAGCATCAACTACAAGACGGTCAACCAGTTGGAGAAGGGCGGTATCCTCATCAATACAGCCCGTAAGGAAGTCATCAATGAGCCGGAGCTGATTAAGCTGCTTCAGGATCGTCCTGATCTGAAATATATCACGGATATCAAGCCTGATGCTGACGCAGAGTTCAAGCAGTTCGAAGGCCGTTATTTCTCTACTCCGAAGAAGATGGGTGCCCAGACTGCTGAGGCAAATACGAATGCCGGTATGGCAGCAGCCCGTCAGATCAATGCCTTCTTCAAGGACGGCTGTACGAAGTTCCAGGTAAACAAATAATTTAAGGTAAGAAAGTAAAGGAGTAAAAAAGTAAACTTAGGGTAGGTGATCTCATGGGAATCTGCTCTGTTTTTACTTTTTTACCTCTTTACTTCTTTACGTTTAGATGACTTCTTTACTTTTAATAAAAACTTATATCTATGGCTACGATTAAACCTTTCAAGGGCCTCAGACCCCCACGAGAGTTAGTGGAGAAAGTGGAGTGTCGCCCTTATGATGTATTAGACTCCGAAGAAGCACGGGCAGAAGCCGGCGATAACGCCATGAGTTTCTACCATGTTATCAAACCCGAAATTAATTTTCCTGAGAAGATTGCGGAGAATGATCCGCGTGTCTACGAGAATGGTGCCGCCACCTTCCGTGATTTTATCCGTCGAGGCTGGCTTGTACAAGACAAGGAAGAACATTATTACCTTTACGCCCAGACGATGGGAGGAAAGACACAGTATGGTCTTGTCGTTGCCGCTTCCGTAGATGATTACCTTCATGGTGTCATTAAGAAGCATGAGCTGACGCGGAAGAGTAAAGAAGAGGACCGTATGCGTCAGGTGGAGGCCTGTGATGCCAACACCGGTCCGGCTTTCTTCGCTTATCCCGATGATCCTGTTCTCGATGCTCTTATCGCCCGTTATGCTACCAAGCAACCGGAGTATGACTTTATCGCTCCGCAGGATGGTTTCCGCCATCAGTTCTGGGTGATCAGTGATCCCGGGGATCTGCAGACGATTACGAAGGAGTTTGCGAAGATGCCGGCACTCTATATTGCCGATGGTCATCACCGCAGTGCCGCTGCCGCCCGTGTGGGTGCTGAGCGTGCCCGGCGTAATCCTCATCATACGGGAAAGGAAGAATACAACTATTTCATGGCGGTCTGTTTCCCGGCCAGCCAGTTGATGATTCTTGATTACAACCGTGTCGTTCGAGACCTTAACGGCATGACGGCACAGCAGTTCCTGAAAGCGCTGGAGAAGAACTTTATCGTAGAACAAAAAGGAACGGAAATCTATAAGCCTGCCCGGCTGCATGAGTTCTCCCTTTATCTCGATGGTTGCTGGTATTCCCTTACGGCGCGGGAAGGCACGTATGATGACCAGGATCCTATCGGTGTACTCGATGTTGATATCTCCAGTCGGCTGATCCTTGACGAACTCATGGGTATCAAGGACCTGCGTAGTGACGACCGTATAGATTTCGTTGGAGGCCTTCGCGGACTCGAAGAGTTGAAGCGTCGTGTCGACAGTGGTGAGATGCGCTGGGCCTTGGCACTCTATCCTGTCACGATGCAGCAGATTATGGCGATCGCCGACAGTGGAAAAATTATGCCGCCGAAAGCTACGTGGTTTGAACCCAAGCTGCGCAGCGGACTGGTAGTGCATCTCTTGGATTAATAATGGATTTAGATCAGTATCTCACAATCTCAGAAGAGAAACGTGGCGAGGGGACTTACTCCGAGAAAAGGAGTAAGTTCCTAGCTTTCGCCCATCATGTGTCGTCCGTTGAAGAGGTGAAGAGTCTCTTGGCGGACTATCGAAAGAAATATTATGATGCCCGGCATGTCTGTTATGCTTATATGCTCGGGCCCGACCGACAGGAGTTCCGTGCCAATGATGACGGAGAGCCGTCGTCAACAGCCGGCAAGCCCATCCTCGGACAGATCAACTCCCGTGAGTTGACGGATGTCCTCGTTGTCGTCGTCAGGTATTATGGCGGCGTGAACCTCGGGACGGGAGGCTTGATTGTAGCCTATCGTACGGCTGCCGCTGCCGCTCTTGATGACGCGAAGACGGAGCAGCGGACGATAGAAGAGCAGGTGACTTATCATTTCTCTTATCCCATGATGAATGGTGTCATGCGACTCGTCAAAGACATGAACTTGCGTATCGTCAGTCAGCAGTTTGACAATACTTGCAGCATCGTTCTCGCTGTTCGTCGGCGGGATGCAGACGTGCTCAGAAAGCGTTTGGAGCAACTGGATTTTACTGATTTGTAAGGAAAAAATATAAACGATAGAAAAAAGAAGCCGTATCTTTTTGCAATGTGAAAGAAAAATTGTAATTTTGCTGCGGAATTCGAAATATAATTACGACTTGATTATGCAGAATATTTTTAAAGGACTCGGTATCGCCCTGATTACCCCGTTCACTCAGGATGGCGAAGTAGACTATCAAGCCCTCAAGCGACTTGTTGAATACCAGATTGACAACGGTGCAGACTTTCTCTGTATCCTTGCGACGACAGGAGAAGCTCCTTGTCTGACGCGTGAGGAGAAAGACAAGATCACAGACCTCGTGAAAGAGGTCAACCATGGCCGTATCAAAATCCTGAAATACTGTGGCGGCAACAACACCCGTGCCGTCATCGATGAGATCAAGTCGACGGACTGGTCCGGGATCGATGGTATCCTGAGTATCTGTCCTTATTATAATAAGCCGTCTCAGGAAGGTCTCTATCAGCATTTCAAGGCTATCGCTGCCGTCAGTCCACTGCCGATCGTCCTTTATAATGTTCCCGGACGTACAGGCGTGAATATGAAGGCGGAGACAACGGTCCGTCTGGCGAAGGACTTCCCGAATATCGTTGCTGTGAAAGAGGCCAGTGGCTCTCTGGAGCAGGTCGATGAGATTATCAAGAACAAGCCCGATAATTTTGATGTCATCAGTGGAGATGATGCCCTGACCTTCTCGATGATTGCCAGTGGTGCCGCTGGTGTGATCTCTGTCATCGGCAATGCCCTGCCGAAGGAGTTCAGTCGTATGATCCGCCTGGAGTTCAAGGGCGAGTATGAGCCGGCCCGTAAGATCCATCACATGTTCACCGAACTCTATAAGCTCCTGTTCGTCGATGGCAATCCTGCCGGCGCGAAGGCCCTGCTCAACGATATGGGCTTCATCGAGAATGTCCTCCGTCTGCCCCTCGTTCCTACGACGATCAAGACAAAGGAGCGCATGGCAGAGATTCTCAAGGAACTGAGAATATAATTTATTGAAAAAACAGAGCGTTTTTTAAGAATAGTAAAACAACAAAAAAAGGTCATCCGCCGTAGTGCAGATGGCCTTTTTTATATTCTCCATTATCTATTCTCCATTATCTATTAGTCATAGATTTTCCGTTGTCTGCGGATATACCAGCGGACGACATAATAGAGGACGGCGATGACAACGGCGAGGATGATGAACATCTTGATGTATTCTGCATACTCGGCAATCTTGTCGTTGAGCTGTGACTCGGGGACGACAGAATGAAGATACCAGCCGAGGGCGGCAAGGATACAGTTCCAGCATCCCGCACCGATGGTTGTATAGAGGATAAAATATCCGTAGTGCATCTTACTCATGCCGGCGGGGATAGAGATCAGATGGCGGATACCAGGGATGAGACGTCCGGTGAGTGTCGCCACGGCGCCGTGGTTGTAGAAATATTTCTCACTCTTCTCCACTTTCTCTTGGTTGAGCATACACAGATGCCCCCACCGGCTGTTGGCGAAGCGGTAGATGATTGGTCTGCCGAGGTAATGTCCGGCAGCGTAGTTGATACTTGCTCCCACGTCAGCGCCAAGGGTAGCCACGAGGATGATCAGCCAGACATCGAGGTTTCCGGCGGCGGCATGATAGGCGGCGGGGGAGACGACAAACTCTGAGGGAACCGGAATGACGGTACTCTCCAGTAGCATAAGGATGAATACCGTATAGTAATTCAGGTTCTGCAATAATGTTGATAATATTCCCATAACTTAAAATCCCCTCCCTGGCGATAACGGGAGGGAGGGGAGAAATGATAATTATTTCTTCTGTTGTTTTGCCCAGGTATCTTTCAGACCAACGGTCTTGTTGAATACCGGATGCTCGGCACTGCCATCGGGATCGGCCATGAAGTAACCGATGCGCTGGAACTGCAGATATTCACCGGGCTTCTTCGTAGCGGCGAAGTTCTCCACATAGCAGTTGTCGTAGACCTTCATAGAGTCGGGGTTGAGGAGCTCACGGAAGTCACGCTCGTCAGCGGAGGGATTCTCTACATTGAAGAGACGGTCGTAGACACGCACCTCACTCTTCACGCAGTGGTCGCAGCTGACCCAGTGGAGCGTTCCCTTGACCTTACGGTTGGCCCCTTCCATACCGCTCTTCGATGTCGGGTCGTATTCGGCCTGGATCTCCGTGATCTTGCCGTCGGCATCCTTCGTGCAACCCGTACATTTCACGATATAGGCATTCTTCAGACGGACTTCCTTACCCGGCGTCATACGGAAGAACTTCTTCGGAGCGTCTTCCATGAAGTCGGCGCGCTCAATCCACAGGTTGCGGGAGAACGTGATCTTATGGCTTCCGGCGTTCTCGTCTTCGGGATTGTTGATAGCTTCCATCTCTTCGGTCTGACCCTCAGGATAGTTCGTAATGACGAGTTTCACAGGATCGAGGACGGCGCTGACACGTGTGGCACGCTTGTTCAGATCCTCACGGACGGCAGCCTCAAGGAGAGCCATATCGTTGAGGGCGTCGAACTTCGTATAACCGATGGAATCAATGAAGTTACGGATACTCTCAGGAGAGTAGCCACGACGGCGCATACCACAGAGGGTCGGCATACGAGGATCATCCCAGCCTCTTACGAGGTGCTCGTCGACGAGGGTATGGAGCTTACGCTTGGACATCACCGTGTAGGTGAGGTTCAGACGGTTGAACTCGATCTGTCGCGGACGGTTGTCGTTGAGGTTGTCGGCCGTACCATCATACTCCTTAAGGAAGTCAATGAACTTATTGTACAGCGGGCGGTGAGGAACGAACTCCAGCGTACAGATGGAGTGGGTGACACCCTCGAAATAGTCGCTCTGTCCATGTGCGAAGTCATACATCGGATAGCAGTGCCATTTTGTGCCCGTACGATGATGCGGCGTCTGAATGATACGATAGATGATCGGATCACGGAAGTGCATGTTATCGTTGGCCATATCCAGTTTGGCACGCAGTACCATACTTCCCTCAACAGCTTCCGGGGTATTCATCTGACGGAACAGACGGAGGTTCTCTTCTACGGGACGGTCACGATAGGGTGACGGCGTTCCCGGTGTTGTCGGTGTTCCCTTCTGCTCGGCGATCTGCTCTGCCGTCTGCTCATCGACATAGGCGTGACCGTTCTCAATCATCCAGATGGCAAAGTCCCACAGCTTCTGGAAGTAATCGGAGGCATAGTAGATATGTCCCCATTTGAAGCCGAGCCACTGGATATCATGGAGGATATTCTCCACATACTCGTTATTCTCTTTACTCGGGTTGGTGTCATCAAAACGGAGGTTGCAGACACCATGATATTTCTCGGCAACACCGAAGTCCATACAGATAGCCTTGGCGTGACCGATATGGAGATAGCCGTTCGGCTCGGGGGGGAAACGGGTCTGGATACGTCCACCGTTCTTACCTTCGGCGAGATCTTCCTCGACGAGTTGTTCCACGAAGCTCAAGCTTTTCTTCTCTTCTTTCGGAGTTTCTAATTCTTCTTTCGACATAGTCAAATATGTTTTTTTCCAATTATGGTGCAAAGGTACAAGAAATTGCTCGAATTTCCAAAATATATGTTTTTAAACATGCGAAAAAAATTGCACCATTGGCAAAAAATTCTTATCTTTGCAACAGTTATCCTGAATACAATCTTTTTACCTTAAGATGGACTAATACCTTAAACGATGGACGCCCCGCTCTGTGAAGAGCGAGGCGTTCAACATTTATAGTCCATTGTCTTATTTCTGAATAGGAATTTTCTTCACACGGCGCTCATGACGGCCACCCTCGAAGGATGCCGTGAAGAACTCGTCGAGAATCTGCTCGGCAGTCTTGTTGTCGATGAACCGTCCGGGCAGCACGAGGCAGTTTGCGTCGTTATGCTGGCGGATGAGCTCAGCGATGTCCTTGCACCATGCGAGGCCGGCACGGACACCCTGATGTTTGTTCAGGGTCATGACCATTCCCTCACCACTGCCGCAGATGGCGATGCCGGGATAGACCTCACCACTCTCGATGGCTTCTGCCAGGGGATGAGCGAAATCGGGATAGTCAACACTCTCGTCACTATATGTACCAAAGTCCTTGTAAGGATAGCCCTTCTTCTCGAGATACTGAAGGACGAACTGCTTGAGGGGGAATCCTGCGTGGTCGCAGGCGATACCTACTGTCTTTACTTCCATAAGCTTGCTTTTTAAAAGGTTAATAATAAATCCGCTCATGACACCCGGCTGTCCGGGGTCATGAGCGGAAGAGTTTATGCTTCTGCTAAGAATTCTTTTACTTGTTTGTATACATTGTCACCGGTATATCCGAGTTTCTCATCGAGCACCTTGTAAGGAGCGGAGAATCCGAAACTCTTCATGCCATAGACCTTGCCGTTGGCACCGACGAGGCCTTCAAGGGTGACAGGCAGGCCGGCAGTGAGACCGAAGATCTTGGCATTCTTCGGCAGTACGCTCTCCTGGTATTCTTTCGGCTGACGACGGAAGAGGCCCTCGGAGGGAGCGCTGACGACGCGTACACGGATGCCGTCATGACGGAGCGCCTCTGTACCGGCTTCGAGGGTAGAGACCTCAGAGCCGCTGGCGACGAGGATAACATCAGGATTCTCATCACTGCCTTTGACGATATAAGCACCCTTGCGGGCCTGCTCGTAGTCATTGCCTTCCGGCAGACAGGGGATGCCCTGACGGGAGAAGATCAGTGCTGTCGGCGTGTCCATATTCTCCATGGCCATCTCCCAGCAGACCTTTGCCTCATAGACATCGGCGGGACGGAAGACGCGGACGCTGTCCTGACCTTTGTGGTTCTGCAGCTTCTCCATGAGACGGATCTGAGCCTCCTGTTCCACGGGCTCGTGGGTAGGACCATCCTCACCGACACGGAAGGCGTCATGCGTCCAGATAAACTTCACGGGAACGCCCATGAGGGCAGCAAGACGGATGGCGGGTTTCATATAATCGGAGAAGACGAAGAACGTACCCATGGCGGCGATGACACCACCGTGGAGCATCATACCGATACACATGTCTGCCATCGTCAGCTCGCTGACACCAGCCTGGAAGAAGGCGCCTGAGAAATCACCCTTTCTCAGTTCGTGGGTCTCTTTCAGAAAGCCGTCGGTCTTATCAGAGTTGCAGAGGTCTGCCGAGGCGCAGATCATATTCGGCACTTGCTGGGCCAGCACTTTCAGACAGGCAGAGGAAGCGGCACGCGTAGCAGCGTCAGGCTTCAGTTCCACCTTGCTCCAGTCGACCTTCGGAGCCTTCTCGGAGAACCAGGTATCCATGAGGGCTTTCTTCTCGGGATTCTCTTTCGCCCACTGCGCTTCGGCACTGCAGCGGGCAGCGACGATCTTCGTGAGTTCCTCGCGGCGGTCAGCATAGAGTTTCTTCACATCATCAAAGATAACGAACGGATTCTCAGGATCACCACCGAGGTTTTTGATCGTATTGACATAAGCACCATCACCGAGAGGAGCGCCGTGGGTCTTCACGTTACGCTCATAGCTGCTGCCGTCAGCCTTGCGGGCACCCTTACCCATCACGGTATGACCGATGATCATTGTCGGACGCTCTTTCTCAGCGATACCGGCATCAAGGGCCTTACGGATCTGCGCGACATCATTACCATCAATCTCAATGACATTCCAATGCCATGCACGGTATTTCGCTGCGGTGTCCTCATCAGTGACGACCTTCGTCTCTGTAGAGAGCTGGATATCATTGGCATCATAGAACATGACGAGGTTGTCGAGGCCCAGCGTGCCGGCGATGCGGCCCACGCCCTGGGAGATCTCTTCCTCTACGGCACCATCGGAGATATAGCAGAAGATCCGATGCTGCATGACGGTATGTCCGAGACGCGCCTCAAGGAATTTCTCTGCTACGGCAGCGCCGGCAGCAATGGCATGTCCTTGTCCCAGTGGACCGGAGGAGTTCTCGATGCCATGTGCGACATCACGCTCGGGATGACCGGGACAGACGGAGCCCCACTGGCGGAACTGCTGGATGTCATCGAGTGTGAAACGTCCCTGGAGGGTCAGCGCGCCATAGAGCATCGGGCTCATGTGGCCGGGATCAAGATAGAAACGGTCACGGCCTGTCCAGAAGGGATCGGCAGGATCATAGATGAGATATTCCGAGAAGAGGACATTGATAAAGTCAGCGCCGCCCATAGCCCCACCGGGGTGGCCGGACTTGGCTTTCTCTACCATTGAAGCAGCCAGGATACGGATGTTATCGGCTGCACGATTCATAAGTTTGATATCGTTCATTTTGTTTAGTGTGATGCGTTATACTCGGTTGGGGTGTGCAATTACACCACAAATATACGGCTTTTTCTTGAAAGAGACAAATTTTGAACGATGTTTTCAATAAAAACCTATTGTTTTATGAGATAGTTGGGGAATAAAAAAGACAGAGTAACAGATTAAACATGAAATGAGTTTAATCTGTTACCCTGTCTTTAGAGGGCGGAACATGATGAATCATGTCCCTACGGCTTTAGCCTATTTTCTTGGCACCATCGCTGATGACGACGGGATAGACCTCGGGCGCATGGCCGTATTTGGCGGCGAATTTCGTCTTGGCATCCTCGATGAACTTATCGTAGAGTTCATCCTTGACGAGGTTGATGGTGCAGCCGCCGAAGCCGCCACCCATGATACGACTACCCGTGACGCCATCTTCCTTGGCGATATCATTCAGGTAATCGAGCTCCTCGCAGGAGACCTCATACTCCTTGCTCAGTCCCTCATGGGTCTCATACATCTTCTTGCCTACCGTCTCGTAGTCACCCTTCTCGAGGGCGTCGCAGACAGCGAGGACACGGTCTTTCTCACCGAGGACGAAGTGGGCACGCTTGTAGTCTTCCTCACCAACTTCCTGGCGGACCTCATCGAGCTGTTCCCATGTGCAGTCACGCAGGGTCTCGAAATGCCCCTCTGGATGTTTGGCGGCGATGACCTTCACGACATGCTCGCAGGAGTTGCGACGGTCGTTGTAAGGAGAACCGGCGAGCTCGTGCTTGACCTTGGAGTTGACAAGGACGAGCTTGAAGCCCTTCGGCTCGAAGGGGAAATATTCGAACTCACGGCTGCGGCAGTCGAGGCGCATGAGCTTGCCTTTCTGTCCGAAGACGGAGGCGAACTGATCCATGATACCACAGTTGACACCGATATACTTATGCTCGGTAGCCTGACCGGCGAGGACGATGTCCCACTTCGAGATCTTGTTGTCGGCGAAGAGGTCGTTGAGGGCCGTGCCGAAACAGCTCTCCATAGCGGCGCTGCTGCTCATGCCGGCACCCAGAGGCACATCACCGGCGAAAGCGATGTTGAAACCTCTCACGTCGACGCCGAGGCCGCGGAACTCCTGAATCATACCATAGATGAAACGGGCCCATGTGGCATGGGGACCTTTCGGATCGTCAACCTTAAACTCCACACGGTCCTTGAGATCGATGGAGTAGCACATGACTGTATTCGTGCCGTTGGGACGTACCTCAGCAAGGATACCCTTGTCGACAGCGCCGGGGAAGACATATCCGCCGTTGTAGTCGGTATGCTCACCGATGAGGTTGATACGTCCCGGAGCCATATATAAATTACCGGTCTTACCGTCGAAGTGCTTGATGAAGCGACTTCTTACAAATTCGATATCTAACATAGTTTGTTGTTTTAATGGGTTTGAAGTGTAGTGGATGCTGGTTAATCTACAGGAATATCCTTGTTGACATTCTTGCTGCCAACGAGGGCATAGAGGAACATGTAGATGATAGCGATGAGCGGAACGATATAGCTGATCATGTATCCGGCGTGGTCAGCGATGTAGTTCTGGATCAGCGGCAGGACACCACCACCGACGACCATCATCATGAAGATACCCGAAGCCTGAGCGGTATACTTGCCGAGGCCTTCCGTAGCGAGGTTGAAGATAGACGCCCACATGATGGAAGTGCAGAGACCACAGAGCACGAGGAAGAGGGCACTCATCGGTACGGTTGTCATGGCGAAGGAAGAGCCGGTGAACAACGGCATCGTTGTCGTCACCTCTTTCGGCGTGAACATGGCGATGAGGATGAAGATGACGGCCACGGAGGTGTTCGTAAGCATCATCGTACGGGAGGAGATCTTGTCGGCGATGAATCCGGCGACGAAACGGCCGACGAGCATCAGCAGCCAGTAGGTACCGGCGACGAAGCCACCGATGGCAGCGGCGTTAGCGACAAGTCCTGCGCCTTTGGCGGAGGTATCTGAGATATAGAAATTCAATGTTCCGGGGATACCGACCTCGACACCGACATAGACGAAGATGGCGATGACGCCGAGGACGAAATGGCGGAAGCTCCAGGGGCTGTGCTCAAAGACCGTATCGGCAGTCGTCTTGCCCATCTCCGGATCCTGGATAGGAATGAAGGAGAGCACGATGAAGGCGGCGGCGAAGACAGCGAGGGCGATGTAGAGCACGAGGTTCACGTCAGCCATCTTTGTGCTGGAGGTGACGGTACCGATGAGGGCGCCGACGAACATAGGCGTCAGCGTACCGGAGAGGGAGTTCAGCGTACCACCGATGAGGTTCAACTGGTTACCACGGTTACCACCGCCACCGAGGAGGTTCAGCATCGGGTTGACGACGGTGTTGAGCAGACATACGGAGAAGCCGGAGATGAAGGCGCCGAGGAGATACACGTAGAATCCCGTCATTCCTGTGGGGAAACCGGAGAGGAACTGGATGAGGACGCCCACGAAGCCGACGCCGATACCCAGCAATGCTGTTTTCTTATATCCGATTTTTGTCAGTAACTTGCCGGCGGGGATACCCATGAAGAGATAAGCGAAGAAGTTCATGAAGTTACCCATCATACCCAGAAGGTTGCTGCCGCCGATCTCGGGCTGATTTTTCCAAACCACGCCGATCGGAGCTGCGAGGTTAGTGACGAATGAGATCATCGCATAGAGAAACATCATCGTGATAATGGCGACGACGGTCCCATGCTGTTTGTTTTGATTTTCCATTTTGATTGTGAATGTTGAAATGATGTTTCAGAAGTGTTATCCGCCGTAGGGGCACCCCTTGTGGGCGCCCTAATGTTTACGGTGGGGTTTAGGACGGCCACAAGGGCCGCACCCTACGGTGGGATGATTCCCGGTTAGGACGGCCACAAGGGCCGCACCCTACGGTGGGATGGATTATTTTTCTACGCCGAACTGGTAGATGGTCTTCTGTGTGTAGGTCTCACCGGGATTCAGTTCCACGGAGGGGAAATACGGATGGTTCGGCGTGTCGGGGAAGTGCTGTGCCTCCAGGCAGACGGCGGAGCGGCGCGGATAGGTAGCGCCATGGGTGCCTTTGATACCGGCGAGGAAGTTGCCCGTATAGAGTTGCAGGCCCGGCTCTGTCGTGAAGACGTCGAGGGTACGGCCGCTGACGGGCTCGAGGAGATGTGCGGCATGCGAGAGCTCGCCCTCTTCCTTCTTGTTGAGCACAAAGTTATGATCGTAGCCGCTGCCGTTCTTGATCTGCTCGTTGTCGGTGTCGTTGATATGGTCGCCGAAAGCCATCGGTTTCCGGAAGTCAAACGGCGTGCCTTCCACTTTCAGAATCTCGCCCGTGGGGATGGAGACGGGATCGATGGGCAGATAGTAGTCGGCATTGAGCTGGCAGATGACATTGTCGATTGTCGGTGTGGGATTGGCGATACCGGCGAGGGCGAAGAAGGCATGATTCGTAAGGTTGATAATGGTCTTCTTGTTCGTCGTAGCCTGGTATTTGATGATGAACTCATCATCATCCGTGAAGGTGTAGGCCACCCAGATCTCCAGCTCACCGGTGAAGCCTTCCTCACCATACGGACTTGTGAGCTTGAGCACGCAGGCCTGGTCATTCATGCGGGTGACATCCCATACACGGACATTATAGCCTTTCTTACCGCCATGGAGATGATTCGGTCCGTCATTGGTGGCGAGATGATACTCCTTGCCGTGGAGGGTGAAAGTACCTTTGGCGATACGGTTGCCATAACGGCCGATGAGACGGCTCAGATAGGGCTCGGGAGAGTTGATGACATCATTGATATTATCATGTCCCATGACGACATTACCAAAGTTGCCGTCCTTGTCAGGGACCATAATGGCTACGAGGGCGCCGCCGAAATTCGTAAAGGCTACCTCGTGGCCTTTCTTGTTTTTGAGGATGTAGAGGTCGGTCTTCTTGCCTTCTACCGTGGTCTGGAAATCCTCTCTTTTCAGGCCACACAGATTTTCAGTTTCTGTTGTGCTCATATTCGTTTGTTTTTAGTTACTTTGCAATAGTGTTTCGTTATTTACTGCAAAGTAACGAAAAATCCATGACTTTGACAAAAAAAATCCACTGAATTTACATTCAGTGGACGTTAATTTTTTCTAATTATGACGAACGCCGGGATTATTGCAACCCGGAAAGGAGGTCGGCGACGACGTAGGAAGAGCCACCGACGAAGATGAAATCATCCTTGTCAGCCTCTTTCAGCGCTGCCTCATAACCTGCCATGACGGTAGGATAGGGGGTGCCGTGGAGACCGTGGCGCTCTGCCGTCTCCTTGACCTTATCGACGCTGAAGGCCCGCTTGCAGGCCGGCTGTACCCAGTAGAAGACGGCATCGGTAGGCATCATCGCCATGACATGGTCAATATCCTTGTCATCGACCATGCCGAAGACGATGCGGCGTGTCTTGCAAGGCTGTTCGGCGATCTGCTTGGAGAGATACTGCCATCCGCCGACGTTATGTCCCGTGTCGCAGATGACCGTCGGCTCATCCTGCAGTCTCTGCCAGCGTCCCTGGAGACCTGTCGCCTCACAGACGGTGGCGAAACCTTTCGCGATATTGGCGGCATTGCGGATTACACCTTTATTATATAGTATCTGACAGGCGGTGAGGATCGTGTTCGTGTTCTTATCCTGATAGATCCCGCCGAGCTCACTGTGTATCGGACCGAAATAGCGCGTCTGGTAGTTGCGGCCGCCATCCTTCGCGGCATCGGCGGAGATGATCAGCGGCAGGTCTTCTGCGAAGACGATCGTGGCATCCATCTCCTGCGCCTTTGACTCAAAGACGATACGGGTCTCGGGCACGGCCTCGCCGATGACGACGGGCACGCGCTCCTTGATGATGCCGGCTTTCTCATAGGCGATCTTCCCGAGCGTGTTACCAAGGAACTGTGTATGGTCGAAACTGATGTTGGTGATGACGGAGAGGATCGGCCGGATGATATTCGTGCAGTCGAGTCGTCCGCCGAGGCCCACCTCGATGACGGCGATGTCGACATGCTGGTCGGCGAAATATTTGAACGCTAACGCCGTCGTGAGTTCAAAGAAAGAGGGGTGGAGCGGTTCAAAGAAGTCTTTCTCCCGTTCCACGAAGTTGACGACATAATCCTCGGGGATGCACTCGCCGTTGACACGTATGCGCTCCCGGAAATCGACGAGATGGGGAGAGGTATACAGTCCCACTTTATATCCGTCGGCCTGAAGGATGGAGGCGAGGGTATGCGAGCAAGAGCCCTTGCCGTTTGTCCCGGCCACATGGATGGAGAGGAAATGGGTGTGGGGATGTCCGAAATGCTCGTCGAGGGCTTTCGTGTTCTCCAGTCCTTCCTTATACGCAGAAGCACCCACATGTTCGAAAACAGGGGTGCTATTGAATAGATATTGTACTGTCTCTTGGTAATTCATGAATGAATAATATTATTCCCTTGTTACGAGAACAGGTTCTTGATATGGTCGAAGATGGACTTCTTCTCCGTTGACGAGGCCTTGCTGCTGTCGGAGCCGCGGAAGACTTCGATGGCAGCCTTCTCTTCCTTCGTCAGTGTCTTGGGGATATAGACAGTGGTACGGACGATGATGTCGCCCTTGCCACTGCCGTAACCCTGTACGGCGGGGAGGCCCTTGCCACGGAGGCGGAACTGCTTGCCGGGTTGTGTGCCGGGCTCGATCTTCTGTTTGATCTTCGTACCGTCGATGAGGGGAATGTCCACCTCGCCGCCGAGGACTGCCGTGGGAAGATCAAGGATAAGGTTATAATACAGATCCTGACCGTTACGGATGAACGTGTCGTTCGGCTCCTCCTTTACGATGACCTGGATATTACCATTGACGCCGTTATGGCGGCCGGCATTACCCTTTCCGGGGACATTGACGACCATCCCTTCGGCGACACCGGCGGGGATATGGATCTCGACGACCTCTTCGCCTTTGACGACACCCTCGCCGCCGCAGTCCTTACACTTATGGGTGATGACGGTGCCCTCACCATGACAGGTGGGACAGGTCGTCTGGGTCTGCATCATACCGAGCATCGTACGGACGGTCTTCACCGTCACGCCTGTGCCGTGGCACGTGGGACAGGTCTGTGGCTCCGCGCCACCCTCAGCTCCCGTACCATGACAGGTAGGACACTGTACGTCTTTCTTAACTTTGAACTTCTTCGTCACGCCCGTGGCGATCTCCTGGAGCGTGAGGTGTACCGTCAGACGGAGGTCACTGCCGCGGAACTGTGGCTTGGCATGACCGCCGCCGAAGCCGCCGCCACCGAAGCCGCCGAAACCTCCGAAGCCGCTGTGGCCACCGAAGATGTCACCGAACATGGAGAAGATATCATCCATGTCCATGCTGCCGCTGAAACCGCCGAAGCCGCCCTGAGGACCGTCGAAGCCGAACTGGTCGTATTGCTGACGCTTCTGCGGGTCGTGGAGGACATCATAAGCCTCCGCGGCCTCTTTGAATTTCTCCTCGGCTTCCTTGTCGCCGGGGTTACGGTCGGGGTGATATTTGATGGCGAGCTTACGGTATGCCCGCTTGATCTCGTCTGCTGACGCGTCCTTGGCCACGCCAAGGACCTCATAATAATCTCGTTTCTGAGCCATAATATGAATGGGGAAAAGGGTTGAGCCGGAAAGATTACTGACCTACTGCCACTTTGGCGTGGCGGATCACCTTATCGTTGAGGGTATAGCCCGTGAGGACACAGTCGATGACTTTTCCTTTCTTGTCATCGCCCATTCCCGGGACCATAGCCACGGCTTCCATGTTCTCCGTATTGAAATCTTTATCCTTCGTATCAATCTTCTTGACGCCGAGACTCTCGAGGGTCTTCTCAAACTTCCGCAGGATGAGTTCCATACCCTCCCGGAGGGCCTTGCCGTCCTTATCTTTGTCGTTGGCGAGGGCACGCTCGAAGTCATCGACGACGGGGAGGATGGCCTTGATGGTCTTCTCACCGCCGTTGAGGATGAGGTCGGCCTTCTCTTTCAGCGTACGCTTGCGGTAGTTGTCAAACTCAGCGACGGAGCGCAGATATTTGTCCTTGAGCTCAGTGATCTGCTGCTGTGCCTCTGCCAGAGGATCGGCGGCCTTCTGGTCCTTCTCCTCTTTTTTATCTTTAGCATCCTCTGCTTTCTTGTTCTCGGTGTCTGCCTTTTTGTCAGTATTCACCTGGTTCTGCTGTTCCTTGGCGGCATTTTTCTGATCGCCGTCCTCGACATTGATATTTTTCTTTTCTTTTTCAGACATGATTGCAAATTTTTATTTTTGCCCAAAGAGATGCAAACTTTATGCCAACGGGCGATGGCCGTTATCCATTACTTTAGTTGTACATTTGTTCCTTCTGGGCCTTGATCTGCTCATCGTAGATATAGTCATCATAGTCCATGAGCTTGTCGATGGTACCCTTGGGGGTGAGCTCGATGATACGGTTGGCGACCGTCTGGATGAACTCATGGTCATGACTGGAGAAGAGGACGATGCCCTTGAAGGAGACGAGGTTGTTGTTGAAGGCCTGGATACTCTCGAGGTCGAGGTGGTTCGTCGGCGTGTCGAGGATGAGGCAGTTGGCATTCTGCAGTTGCATGCGGGCAATCATACAGCGCATTTTCTCACCACCGGAGAGGACATTGACCTTCTTCAGGACCTCCTCGCCGGAGAAGAGCATACGACCGAGATAGCCTTTCATGGCCACCTCATTGCCCGGGCCGTACTGGGAGAGCCACTCCACGAGGTTCTTGTCACTCTGGAAGAACTTCGTGTTGTCGAGGGGCAGGTAGGCGGTGGTGATCGTCACGCCCCACTTATACTCGCCGGCATCGGCCTTGCGGTTGCCGTTGATGATCTCGAAGAGTGCCGTCATGGCCTTCGGGTTATGGGAGAGGAAGACTACTTTCTGACCTTTCTCTATCGTGAAGTTGACATGATCGAAGAGCACGGTGCCGTCCTCATCGACCGCTTTGAGGTCCTTGACTTCAAGGATCTGGTTTCCGGGCTCACGGTCCATCTGGAAGATGATACCGGGATATTTACGGCTGGAGGGCTTGATCTCCTCAACATTCAGTTTGGCGAGCATCTTCTTACGGCTCGTGGTCTGCTTGCTCTTGGCGACATTGGCAGAGAAGCGGCGGATGAACTCCTCCAACTGTTTTTTCTTCTCCTCAGCCTTCATGCGCTGGTTCTGGGCCTGACGCAGGGCGAGCTGGGAGCTCTCGTACCAGAAGGAGTAGTTGCCGGCGAACATCGTCACCTTACCGTAGTCGATATCCACCGTCTGCGTGGAGACGGCATCGAGGAAGTGACGGTCGTGGCTGACGACGAGGACGGTCTGCTCCACCTCACCGAGATATTCCTCCAGCCATTCCACGGTGTCGAGGTCGAGGTCGTTGGTCGGCTCATCGAGGAGGAGGTTCTCGGGATTGCCGAAGAGGGCCTTGGCGAGCATGACGCGCACCTTCTCGTTGTTGCTGAGCTCACTCATGAGTTTCTCATGCTGGCTCTCCTTCACGCCGAGGTTCTGAAGCAGCTGCGCGGCATTGCTCTCCGCCTCCCAGCCGTTCATCTCGGCGAACTTGAGCTCGAGGTCAGCGGCGCGGTTGCCGTCCTCCTCCGTCATCTCCGGCTTGCTGTAGAGGGCCTCACGCTCCTTCATGTTCTGCCACAGGGGCTGGTGACCCATGAGGACGGTGTCGATGACGCGGTACTGGTCGTATTTGAAGTGATCCTGCTCCAGGACGGAGAGGCGCTCGCCGGGGCCGAGCTCCACGCTGCCCTTGTTGGGCTCGAGGTCGCCGCTGATGGCTCTGAGGAGGGTGGACTTGCCGGCGCCGTTGGCACCGATGATGCCATAGATATTACCATGGGTGAATTTCAGGTTCACATCCTTATAGAGGACTCTTTTTCCGAACTGGATTGCGAGATTCGTTACTGTAATCATTTTCTTAAATACTTATCTGATCATTATTTGCGTGCAAAGGTACGATTTTTTTCTGAAATGACCTAAGGAACATTTGTGCATTTGTCAAATATATTGTAACTTTGCATCAAAAAATAAGAAATATGACAATGCATCAACCAGGCAAGATGAGTCAGGGCGACTATGCCCATTACCGTGTGGACCATGAGGCGCCGCTGCTGGAGTGGCTCCTGGAGACCTTGAAAGGGGAGAGCCGCACGAAGGTGAAGGCGACGCTCCAGGGCCGTGGCATCCGTGTCAACGGCAAGACGGTGACGAAATACGACTATCCGCTGAAGCCGGGCATGAAGGTCAGCGTCTCGAAGACGAAGCGCAACCGCGTGACGTGGAAGAGCCGTTGGCTGAAGATCGTTTATGAGGACCGTTGGCTCGTCGTCATCGACAAGCGGGAGGGCATCCTGAGTATGGCGGCCGGCCATTCGACGCTGAACTGCAAGACCGTGCTCGACGAGTATTTCCATGCCACGCGGCAGAACTGTCAGGCGCATGTCGTGCACCGCCTGGACCGTGACACGTCGGGGCTGATGATCTATGCCAAGGACAAGGACACGGCGCTGGCGCTGGAGGAGGACTGGCATCATACGGTCTTCGACCGCCGTTATGTTGCCCTCGTCTCGGGAGAGATGGTGGATGATGAGGGGACGGTAGCCAACTGGCTGAAGGATAACAAGGCGTATATCACTTATTCGTCACCCGTGGATAATGGCGGCAAATATGCCGTGACGCATTATCATGTTCTCAAAAGAAGTGTTGATCATAGTCTCGTGGAGTTCCGCTTGGAGACGGGGCGTAAGAATCAGATCCGCGTGCATACGGCGGATATGGGGCATCCCGTCTGTGGCGATATTAAATATGGTAATGGTGATGATCCTTGTGGCCGGCTGTGTCTCCATGCCTACCGTCTGTGTTTCTATCATCCCGTGACGCATCAGCCCCTGGAGTTTGAGACCCCGATACCGTCAAATTTCAAGAAAGCCCTCTAAATCCCTTACGATTATGTCTGATTTCACCAATTACATCATTGCCCTGGTGCTGTTGATCATCGGCATCTGGCTATTCAAGAAGATCACGGTCTGTCTGTTCCGGATCATCATCGCCGTGCTCTTCCTTGCCGCCATCGGCTATTTCCTATTTATGGGTAATTTGTAGGGACATGATTTATCATGCTCCGATCCACCGTAGGGTGCGGCCCTTGTGGCCGTCCTAATTCCACGTTTGTGCGGAACATGATGAATCATGTCCGCCCATTGTTCCCGGTTAGGACGGCCACAAGGGCCGCA
>JAQXXT010000029.1 GCA_029226205.1 Prevotellaceae bacterium | reverse complement strand
CCATGTTGCGATCAACGCAGCGTAGGTGATGTCGCACCCCACACGGGGTGCGTGGATTGAAACGATGACGCGGGTATTGCGAGGACGCTGGTTCATGGGTCGCACCCCACACGGGGTGCGTGGATTGAAACACGAGGGCGTCATAGTCGTCCTGAGTGATGACGAGTCGCACCCCACACGGGGTGCGTGGATTGAAACTTGACAGTAACGTTGTCTTTTTGTTGGGGAACTCCGTCTCTTGTTTATCATGTTCACATGCCACATATCCGGCGCAGCAAGGTCCCCGAAGGGTGCCAACATCGTTAACCCCGGGGACCCGTAATAGCCCCTCCCTATGGTGGAGGGATTGAGGAGAGGCTTCTATAGCGGCGGAAGGATGGCACGGGTACCCGGGGTTAATCATGTTGCCCCCCTTCGGGGACCTCGTCCGTGGCAGTCCGTGGAGTCTGATGCCCAATGGTTGCCCCCTTCGGGGACCTCGTCCGTGGAGTCCGTTGCCACGGAACGCGTAGCGAATAGCGTAGCCGGTTTTTATCTGGTTTTTATGGTTTTCTTCAAAAAAAATACCGGGAATGTTTTATTTTTGTATTTTATGTTTTTGTTGAAAAGAAAACCGGGAAAAACAAGATAAAAACCTGGTTTCTTGCCCCATCAATATTTCACCAATACATTGGCGCCAACGCTATCGGCGGTAATGAAAGGCCCTCCCCTTGGGGGAGGGTTGGGAGAGGCCTGATCAAGGGAACTTAGGATATTTGTCGAAGTCGGGCTTGCGCTTCTCGAGGAAGGCACGGCCACCCTCCTGGGCCTCATCAAGGGTATAATAGAGCATCGTGGCATCACCGGCGAGTTCCTGGATACCGGCCTGCCCGTCGAGTTCGGCGTTGAAGCCCGCCTTCATCATGCGCAGGGCCAGTGGTGACCGCTCCATCATCGTCTCGGCCCACTCCACACAGGTGTCCTCGAGCTTGTCAAACGGCACGACCTTGTTGACCATACCCATCTCCTCGGCCTCCTTGGCCGTATACTGTTTGCAGAGATACCAGATCTCACGGGCTTTCTTTTGCCCCACCATCCGGGCGAGATAGGAGGCACCGAAACCGGCATCGAAACTGCCCACTTTCGGACCTGTCTGTCCGAAGATGGCGTTCTCCGAAGCTATCGTGAGGTCGCACATGATATGCAGCACATGACCGCCACCGATGGCATAACCGTTGACCATGGCGATGACGGGTTTCGGCAGCCGGCGGATCTGCATCTGTACGTCGAGGACATTGAGGCGTGGCACGCCGTCCTTGCCGACATATCCGCCACGGCCTTTGACATGCATGTCACCGCCGGAGCAGAAGGCCTTGTCGCCGGCTCCCGTGAGGATGACGACACGGACGTCGAGGCTCTCACGACAATAGGAGAAGGCCTGGCTCATCTCCCATACCGTCAGCGGCGTGAAGGCATTGCGGTAACGCGGTCGGTTGATCGTGATCTTCGCGATGTGGTTGTACTCTTCAAAGAGGATCTCCTTAAAGTCGAAACCCTCTATTTTTTTCCATTCTCTTGGCATAATATTTTGTTTTGTTTTTATTATTATTGATCCGCCGTAGGGGCACCCCTTGTGGGCGCCCTAATTCCCACAATTCCCCGTTAGGACGGCCACAAGGGCCGCACCCTACGGTGGGTGTTAGGACGGCCCCTAACCCTACCTAGCCGCACCCTACGGTGGGTGAGGCTTCCTATATGAACACTTCCAGCACCACGGGCTTCTCGGAACTCGAGGCCAGGAGCTGCGGCAGCACCGCCTCATACTCCTTGAGGTTACGGGCGGAGAAATACAGACAGTTGTTCTGTTTGCAGATTCCCTCAGCACTCGTCTTATGACGGCCCATGACCATCGGACGGGCGGGACTGTCCTTCAGTCCGTCGAACTTGGAGAAGATCTCTCCCCCTCCGTTGTTGAGCAGCAGGACACGGAAGTTGCCACCGAGTTCCTTGTTCCACAACGCGTTCTCGTCGTAGAAGAAACTCAGGTCACCGATGATACAGAGCACGCGGTTCTCCGACGCCAGTGCCATACCGGCAGCCGTCGACAGTGAACCGTCGATGCCGTTGATACCACGGTTGCACCATACGACATGGTTGATATTCCGATTACAGAGTCGCACGGGCATGCTGTTGGCCGCCTGCACACGGATACCCTCCTGGCCGTGGAGGTTCAGTTCCACGTTCAGTCGCATGAGGACGGTGTCAGGGCGCCACTTGCTCTTCTGGGCCGCTATCTCGGCATAGGTCTGTTCCTTGGCCGCCCAGATCTTCTCCTCCCACCGTTCCATAAACTCATTACGGAATTTCGACGGGATCTTATGGAGGAAGGAGCGGAGGAAGTCGACGGGGTCACACTCGATGATATCCGTCAGATGACAGAAGGTATCGGTGACGGCGCCATCCTCGTTGACGACGAACGTACGGGCATCCTTCGCACGACGCAGGAAGGCCTTCAGACGGTTGCTGATCAGGGCACCACCGATATATAATATGGTATCGGGCAGGAAACTCTCGATATTCTCTTCCCCACCCGCCTCGATATTGTCGAGGGCAGCGTCGATCTGTTCACCGAAGAACGGCGACGGGGCCGTAGCCTCCGTGATCCATACGAGGCCCGGCTGTTCGTTGATGTCGTGGAAGATGGTGTCGAAGGAGTTCGGGGCCATATGACCGATGACGATCATCGGACGCTTCGCCTTCGTGAAGGTCTCCATGAAATGATCCATGGCGGCACTGCTGACATCGTTATTCTCCCAACGGGTGATGAGACGGACATCGGGGAGCTTCTTCTCCGTAAACTCAGAGAGGTCACCGGAGATGGGCACGTTGATGTGTACGGGGGCCTTGCCGTGATGGGTGGCGGCGAGCAGGGCCTCGTTGACGAGGCGGTTGCAGTACCACTCTCCTTCGGCATCGACGGGCTCGGGGAGCGAGACACTCTTACGGACGAAACGGCCGAGGGCACCGGGCTGTACGATGGTCTGTCCGTCGAGCTGGTCGATCCACTGCTGCGGACGGTCGGCGGAGACGACGATGATGCTCTGGTGCTGGTAACGGGCCTCGGCGACAGCGGGGAGGAGGTTCAGCAGTGCCGTGCCCGAGGTGACACAGACGACGACGGGACGGGCCGTGGCCTGGGCGATGCCGAGGGCATAGAAACCCGCGCTGCGTTCGTCGGTGACGGCATGACAGCGGATCTGTTTCGTCTCATTGAGATTGTTGACGATAGGGGCGTTACGGCTGCCGGGACAGACCACGGCATCACGGATGCCGCCTTTCACGAGCACCGCCGTGAGGATATTGACATTTTTCTTGTTTGAATACATTTTTTCGTATATTTTTTATCACCGTAGGGGCACCCCTTGTGGGCGCCCTAATTCCACCGTAGGGGCACCCCTTGTGGGCGCCCTAACCGGGAATATTGCGGCCCGATGCCGGTACGGCATTCCCCGAATGAAAACGTTGGTCATTCGGCGTTCCGCCGACGGGCCGCCACAAGGGACGGCCCCTGCAAAGGGACCAAAACCCTCCTCATGGTTCCGAGCTTGTTCTCCGTCTCCTGCCACTCACTGGCCAGACGGCTGTCGGTGATCAGGCCACCACCGGCATAGAGGTCGGCATGATCCTGATGGAGCTCCATACAACGCAGGGAGACAAAGAGATGGGTCTCCTCATGGGGATTGAGGGGACCGAGGAAGCCACTGTAGTAACGCCGCGGCGCATGCTCGTTGGCCAGGATGAAGGCCTGCGTCGCCGCCTTCGGCAGACCACAGACGGCGGGCGTGGGATGGAGGCGGTTGAGGACATCACCGAGATGACGGTCGTCGGAGAGGGTGAAGAAGAAATCACTGCGCAGATGGACGAGATCGGCGGCACGCATCGTCCGCGGTCCCTCCTCACGGAACGTATCCGTGAACTGTTCGAGGCACTGCGTGATATATGTCGCCACATACCGCTGTTCCTGGATATTCTTCGCCGACCACGTGGTGAACTCCCCTTCCGTCTTCAGCGCTTCTCCCTCGAGGCGCATCGTTCCGGCCAGGGCCATCGTGTGCCATTCCATTCCGTCACCTTCCAACAGCACCTCCGGCGTGGCCATGAGCCATGTGCCGGCATCCTCCATCTCCACGAGGGCGATGAAGAGGCGGGGATAGAGCCGGCAGGCTCGGAAGAACAGCGCCTCGGCATCGGTGCCGGGGGCAAGGGCTACACGGCTGCGACGGGCGAGGACGATCTTCTGAAACTCTCCGTCCTCGAGATGGGCATGGAAATTGGCATAGTCAATGGCATAGTCGCTATACTCGCCATCATCGACGCACATCTCGTGGCCGCCCGCATCATCGACGCGTCCCTCGTGGCCGCCCGGTAGGGGCCGTCCCTTGTGGCTGCCCGGTAGGGGCCGTCCCTTGTGGCCGCCCGGTAGGGGCTGTCCCTTGTGGCTGCCCTCCTCGACGCTTTCCTCGCTCCGTTCATCGGGATGGAGAAGGAGCAGCGGACAGTCCTTGTTGACCACGAAGGGGGCAAAGACGAAGCCACTCTTCCCACTGAGGTCGGCGACACCGGCGACATGTTCGGGACGGCCGTCATGCTGTACGAGCCTGACATAATGGTCACGATGGGGCAGACGATAGAGAACGGTATTACTCATTTCTTCTTCGGCGTCTCTTTCTTCGGGGCTTCTCCACGGACAACATAATTCGTCACCATCACCGTGGAGATGAGGTCATGGTCGTCATTATACAGGTCCACCTGCCACTGATGGAGCGTGCGGCCCTTATGACGCAGCGTGCCGTAGGCCGTCACCGTGCCGCCATAGGGCATGGCCTTGATATGGTTGCCACTGACATTGATTCCCACGCAGATCTTACCGGGACAGAGGGCCACGGAGCCTACACCGGCGAGGTTCTCGGCCAGCGCCAGGGAGGCACCGCCACTGAGGAAGCCGAACACCTGTTTCGTACGGTCGTCGACGGGCATCGTCGCCTTCAGCGTGTTCTCCTCGGGCGTGGAGATGAACGTCATCCCCAATGTCCGCGACAGTCCGTCTTCATTTTCCAACACTTCTTTCAAATGATCGATATTCATAGGCGTTATTTTTTCTTACTTGCAAAAATAAGAAAAAAGGATGAGATAGAGAAAAAAAACAAGAAAAAAAGTAGGGACATGATTCATCATGTTCCGTTGCCCACAAAAATAAAGACAGAGTAACAGATAGGACAAAAACAGAGGGCAACGATCATTGAAATCTGGAAGAGCGAAGCGTAAAATCCGTAAAAATCCTTCAGATCTCTTGCCGTTAGGCATAGTTTTTAAAAAAATGATATTTATCCGTGGATGAGATTTTAAGAAGAAAACATGAAAAAACAAGATAAAAACCTATTTTAAACTACTCGCTTCGCGAGAGAGATTTCAAGGATTCTCACGGATTTACGCTTCGCGTAGTGATGGATTTTAATGATCCACTTGCAGGGTGCGGCCCTTGTGGCCGTCCGCCGTCGGCACGACGGATTAATGCGCCAATGAAAAACATCCC
>JAQXXT010000028.1 GCA_029226205.1 Prevotellaceae bacterium | reverse complement strand
GTACTGCCTTATGAGGTGAAGAAGTTCGGTCTCACGGCCGGTCTGCCCTGTACCCTTGAGGGACTTGTTGGTATCGGTCCGAAGAGCCGCATCTATGGCATGAAGAGTTTCGGCTTCTCCGCTCCTTATAAGGTGTTGGACGAGAAGCTCGGATTCACGGGCGAGAATATCTATCGTCAGGTGAAAGACTTCTTACATTAATTATTTTTTTTCATAGTCGAAGGGTGCTGTTGCAGAGATTGTAACGCACCCTTTTTCTATTTCCTATCTGAAAAAATATGTCCAATTTTTGTGATGTTCAAATAAAAAGGTTATCTTTGCAAAAAAGATATAAGCTATGATACATACTGGCGAGATATACATCAATCCATTAACGGACTTCGGATTTAAACGGATCTTTGGCTCACCGTTTAATAGTGACTTGTTGATCAGTTTCCTCAATGCTGTGCTTGATGGAGAACAGGAAATTGTGGAACTGAAATACAATAACAGTGAGAAGTTCGGTAGTAACGAAGACCAGCGCAAGGCGGTTTTCGACGTTTACTGTACTACCGATGACGGTAGTCGTTTCATCGTAGAGATGCAGAATGTGTTTCAAGACTTTTATAAGGACCGTTCCATCTATTATTCAACATTTCCTATTACAGAACAAGCAAAGAAAGGTGAATGGAACTATGAGTTGCAGGCCGTGTATACTATTGGAATCTTGAACTTTACATTTCCTGAAGATAAGCGGAGTGACGACAACGGTATTTTCCGGGAAGTAAAACTTATGGATATCAACCGAAAGGAGGTGTTCTATGATAAGTTGACTTATATCTATATCGAATTGGCGAACTTCAACAAAGAACTCGATGAGTGTAAGACGATGATGGACAAGTGGCTGTTCTGTCTGAAAAATATGGCTAATCTTTTAGAACGCCCTGTTGAATTGCAAGGTAGAGTTTTTGAAAAGCTCTTTAAAACGGCAGAAATAGCAAAGTTCAAACCGATGGAATTAAAGGCTTACGAACAGAGTGTCTATGCTTATCGGGATATTAAGAATGGTTTTGATTCTGCCAAGAGAGCGGGAGAGCGGTTAGGTCTGGTGAAAGGTCGAATGTTGGCAAATGTCCAAACTGCAAAGAATCTTCTAAAAATGGGCTTGCCCATAGATAAGATTGTAAAGGCAACAGGATTGAGTGTTGAGGATGTTCAGAATTTGCAGTAAAATATTCTGTTCTGTCAATAATCAGGTCTTATATATTCCTAAGCGCAGTAAACAATAGAGATAGATTTGTAAACATGTTGTTTACAAATTTATCTCATATAGATACGAGTTGCAAATGACTTGTTTTTAAAACTCCCTTGTATTTTGTGTTGTCGAAAAAATATCGTAATTTTGCAGCCGAGATTCTTTTCAGGAGACAAAAACGAAAATGGCAAATACGAATGACATGACGATTGGCTCTCCGGCAAGGGACATACTGAAGTTCGCCGGACCGCTGATCTTAGGATATATCCTTCAACAGTTTTATCTGATTATTGACGCTACTATCGTGGGACGGTGGATTGGCGTGGGAGCCCTGGCTGCTGTCGGCGCGTCGACATCCATCACATTCTTGATCATGGGTTTCTGCAACGGCGCCTGTGCAGGTTTCGCCATCCCTGTCGCCCGTGCCTTCGGTGCCAAGGACTATAGGAAGATGCGCGTGTATGTCGCCAACGCTCTGCGTATTGGAGTGATCCTTGCCGTTGTCCTTACCATCCTCAGTACGATTCTCTGTACACGTATCCTCCATCTCGTCAACACGCCACAGGATATTTTCGAGGATGCCTGGACATTCCTTTTCATGCAGTTCCTGGCCATCCCCTTCACGATCGGGTATAACCTGTTGGCCGGACAGATCCGTGCCCTCGGTAACTCGAAGCAGCCATTCTATTTTCTCATCATCGCCTCGCTGATCAATATCATCCTCGATATCCTCTTCATCCTCATCATGAATCTCGGCGTCTTCGGTGCCGGACTGGCGACGCTCCTCTCACAATTCGTGGCGACGATGCTCTGTGGCTGGTATATCCTTCGTTATATGAAGATCCTTATCCCACAAGGTGACGAGCGACGGTATGACAACAAGCGCGTGAGCATTCTCTTGAACAACGGCGTACCGATGGGCCTGCAGTTCTCCATCACGGCCATCGGCATCATCATGCTACAGAGTGCCAACAACGCCCTTGGCACTGCCTGCGTGGCCAGTTTCACCGCCTCTACACGTGTGAAATACCTCTTCACCTGTGTCTTTGAGAATATCGGTGTCGCCATGGCTACCTATTGTGGACAGAATATCGGAGCCGGGAATATGAAGCGGATCCATCAGGGACTGCGGGACGCCGTGAAGATCATGCTTGTCTATTTTCTCTTTACCATCGTGATCATCTGGCCTTTTGCCGGAGATATGATGCAGCTCTTCGTCAACAGCGGGGAACAGGAGGTGGTAGACAATGCCGCCATGCTTATGCGTATCTCCATGTGGTTCTATCCGTCTCTTGGCATCCTCACGATCTGCCGTTATAGCATTCAGGGCCTCGGCTACAGTAACCTCTCCATGCTCTCGGGTGTCATGGAGATGATCGCCCGCACCGCCGTGTCGCTATGGCTCGTCCCTGCGCTGAAGTTCCTCGGCGTCTGTTATGCCGACCCATGTGCGTGGATGGCTGCCGACCTCTTCCTCGTCCCTGCCATTCTGTTGCTGCTGCGGCATTTGCGCAGAAAGAACGGTTACAAGGGTATAGAGATATCCGATCCCCATACAAGAGGATGATAAAGGTCAATGGGCGTGGTGTGGCATCAAGTCCCAACGGGGAATAAGGTTGAGGATAACCATCTCAAGGACACAGGTGAACTCCTCAAAGAGAATATGACTCGGGGGATAGATCGTGCAGGCAACGAAACATGGAATCCAGAGATAGAGGAGTTTCGGGGCACGGTGGGAGACATAGATGACGGAGGCCACACAGCAGAGGATACCGCCGAAATAATGCAGGAACGTGTTTGATGTGTGGTAATGGGGTGACAGGGCGACATCAATGAGTCCGATGATCATCAGCCATACCATGATCTTCTCTTTCCGTTCACAGCCCTGGAAAAGTGTCGTGGCCGCAAAGATGGCGACGGTGGCGACATAGATGGAGAAATCATAATCATGGGGGATGAGATAGGAGGTACACGACAGACTGTGGGGCAGACTGCCGTTGAAGGCCGTACAGAGTGCAATATAGAGAATGGTGATGGCCAGTTCCGTGAGACTGATGGTTATTCTTGTCTTCATATCGTTTTTGTTTTGTCTGCTGTAAGAATGCAAGATTTATGCCAATCGCATTTGCTTTTCTCTTATTCTGTTGGATTTGAGTTTCTTGTATAGTTAATCTTATTTAACATAGAAAGGTCACATTTGTTACCTAACAGTAGGTAGAAAAACACTATATTTGCAAAAAAACAAATAATCATCATGCAAAAGAAGACTAACGTTATCCTAACTGTGATTTTCTGGGGTGCCATCTGGGGAATTGTGGAGGCAACTCTTGGCTGGGTTTTCCACAGTGTCCATTTCAGAGGAGGATCCTTGATCCTTTATACTTTCGGCATCTTCTGTATGCTCTCGGCAGCCAGCCAGAGCAAGCGCAACGGGACAATCTTCGGCACGGCGGTCGTGGCTGCTGCCATCAAGCTCCTTGACCTTTTCATGCCGAACACGTTTCAGGGCGCCGTCCATCCGGCCTTGTATATCCTCATGGAGGGAGCGCTCATCGCCATCATGGGGACGCTGTTCCGTTTCGACTCACGGATCCATTGGAATTGGAGTCCGGTCTTTACGCGCCGTCTCGCCATCCCCTTGGCCGTCGTCGCTGCCGTTCTGCAACTATGGCTGGGTTGACGGGTGCCGTCCTCGCCGGAGGCCGGAGTTCTCGTTTCGGCTCGAACAAGGCGCTCTATTCCGCCGATGATGATACGGAGCTCGGTCGTCTCCTTCAAGGAAGGACGTTCCTGCAGCATGCGCTCGATACCCTTCGTCCGCTCTGTGACGAGATGCTCATCAGTGCCAGTAAGGCCAATGCCGTTGCTTATCAGCATGAGGGCGTCAGAATCGTAGAAGATCTCGTAAACGGTTGTGGGCCTTTGGGAGGACTTCTGTCCTTGTTCTCCGCGGCGGCAGAGCCCTGGCTGCTCCTTGTGACCTGTGACATGCCATTTGTGACTACTGCATCCTTACGCCGCATCCTCGCTGAACCACGAGAGGATCTTGACGCGATCAGCGCTCACCAGTTTCCCCTTCTCATCCGTCGTGACACCTTATATATATTAAGGGACTGTATGGATCATGGAGATTATCGGGTAAGAGATTTTCTCAGTAAGATCCGCACACGCTATGTCACCCTCTCTGAACAAGAGTCTATCAATATCAATCAACTACATACTGAACAAAACATTATCCAAAAACAGAATGAACAATAACTTATCCATAAAGGGAAGCGCACCGCGCGCCCTCCTGGCCACTACCATCGGATTTTTCTTTGGTGTGATGGCCATTTCCCTCTTCGGTCCTACGAGCAGCACCCTTGCCGCAGCTATGAACCTCAGTCCTACGGAGGTCGGTCTCCTTGTGGCTATTCCGTCACTGACAGGTTCCTTACTGCGTATCCCCTTCGGTGCCGGTGTTGATGCCAATGGCGGAAGGAAGGGTTTTATCTTCCTCCTTGTCATGGCGTGTATCGGTCTGACAGGTCTGTGTCTTCTCTTTGATACGACAGATGTCATGCAGCCCGGTAGCTTGAAGGGCATGTTTCCTATTGTCCTGCTCCTGGGCTGTCTCGCCGGTTTCGGTATCGCCACGTTCTCCGTCGGTGTATCCCAGACAAGTTACTGGTACAGTAAGCAGCGCCAGGGCTTTGCTTCCGGTGTCTATGGCGGTCTCGGCACGACATCCGCCGGCATCCTCGCGTTTGCCCTCCCTCTGCTGCTGAAGAATTTCGGATTCAACACCGCCTATCATGTGCTGACGGGCGTGATGATTCTTGGACTCGTGCTCTATGCTCTTCTCTCTTGTAATCCTCCCTATTTCCAGTTCTTGAAAGCCGGGAAGACAAGGGAAGAGGCGCATGCAGCGGCAGAGCAGTGTGGTCAGGAGCTCTTCCCTACGGGCAATGCCGTAGAGAGTCTGAAAGTCTCGGCGAAGGTGCCACAGACGTGGATGCTTGTGTTGACCTATTTCACGACCTTCGGTGGTTTCATGGCACTGACGGCGTGGTTCCCTACTTTCTGGAAGAAAGCGATGGGTCTCGACCCGATGATGGCAGGTGCGCTGACAGCTATCTTCTCTATCTTTGCAGCTCTGCTGCGTGTCCCCGGTGGCAAGCTCTCCGATAAGATCGGCGGTGAGAAAGTGTCGATGGGTGCTCTCGTGCTTTTGGCCGTGGCGGGTATCTTGATGACGTTGCCGTTGGGTACTGTCGGTCTCTTCGTCGTCAGTCTCGTCATCGCCGTAGCGTTCGGTTATAACAATGGTGCTACGATGAAGCTCGTTCCCGTCTATGTCAGCAAAGGCGTAGGTGGTGCCAACGGTTGGGTAGGAGGCCTCGGTGCTTTCGGCGGCTTCGTGATCCCTCCATTGATGGGGCATGTCGTCGTTCTCTCTCCCGAGCATGGCTATGGATTGGGATTTCTGATCTTCACTGGCCTTGCTGTGCTGAATATTATCATCAACTATTTTGGAATGATTAGAAAGAATCACAACTATGAGCATATTTGACCAGTTGAAATTTTTCGTCAACCGCAAAAATGTCACCAACGAGGAGTGGGAGGACTTCTACCGCACGCGTTGGCAGCATGATAAAGAGGTGCGGTCTACGCACGGCGTCAATTGTACGGGCAGTTGCTCGTGGCGTATCTTCGTCAAGAAAGGTATTGTGACGTGGGAGATGCAGCAGACCGACTATCCCCGCACGCGTCCGGGACTGCCTAACCACGAGCCGCGCGGCTGTCCGCGTGGTGCGAGCTATTCGTGGTATCTCTATAACAGTGGGCGTGTCAAGCATCCGATGATCCGCAAGGAGCTCCTCGACCTCTGGGATGCGGCGAAGAAAGAGTATAAAGACCCTGTTGAAGCCTGGGGCTCTATCGCTTCCGACAAGGCGAAGATGAAACAATATAAGGATGTGCGTGGCCTTGGTGGCTTCGTGCGTCTCGACTGGGATACAGCCCTTGAGATTATGGCAGCTGCCAATATCTGGACCATCAAACGCTATGGCCCGGACCGCCTTGTCGGCTTCACACCTATTCCTGCCTTCTCTATGCTCAGCTATGCTTCCGGTGCCCGTTACCTCAGTATGCTCGGTGGTGTGATGCTGAGTTTCTACGACTTTTATTGTGATCTGCCGCCTGCCTCTCCGCAGATATGGGGTGAGCAGACCGACGTGCCGGAGAGTGCCGACTGGTACAACTCCTCTTTCCTCATGCTCTGGGGCTCGAATGTGCCTGTTACCCGTACTCCCGACTCTCCTTTCTATACGCAGGTGAGATACAAAGGCACGCAGGTCGCCGTCATCTCTCCCGACTACAGTGATGCGAGCAAGTTCGCTGATCTGTGGATGGCGCCGAAGCAGGGTACCGACTCTGCCCTTGGCATGGCGATGGGCCATGTCATCCTGAAAGAGTTCTATCAAGATAAGAAGGTCGACTATTTCGACCATTATGTGCGTCAGTTCACTGATCTTCCTTATCTCGTCAAGCTCCGTCCTACGGGTGATGGCCAATATGTGATGGACATGATGCTCCGTGCCGAGGACATGCCAGATAACATGGGTATCGAGAAGAAGGCTGAGTGGTATCCGGTGGCTGTTGACAGTACATCGGGTCAGCTCGTATTGCCAAATGGTAGCATCGGAAGTCGGTGGAATAATGAAGGTAAATGGAATCTGAAATGTGAGGATGTGCGGACCGGCAAGCCTTTCACGCCTTGTTTGTCTGCAATGGAGAGTGGTGACACAACTCCTAACTCCTATCTCCAAACTCCTAACTCGCCCGTGACCGTCCTCTTCCCTTATTTTGGTGGAGCCGATTATAAGAATCCGCATTTTGCAGCGACGAACCATCCCGATATCATCACGCATAAGGTACCTGTGCGTGTTGTTCATGGCAAGGACGGAGACATCGTCTGTGCCCATGTCTTCGACCTGATGATGGCCCATTACGGCATCGACCGTGGCTTGGACGATGACAACTGCGCACAGAGCTATGACGAAGACAAGCCTTACACGCCGCATTGGCAGGAAGAGATCACGGGTGTGCCTGCAGAGGATGTCATCCGCACGGCCCGTGCCTTTGCCGACACCGCTGCAAAGACGCATGGCAAGAGCATGATCATCATCGGTGCCGGTGTCAACCAGTGGTATAACACCGACATGACTTACCGTTCTGCCATCAACATGCTGATGCTCTGTGGTACCCTCGGCGTCAATGGCGGTGGCTGGAGCCACTATGTCGGACAGGAGAAGGTGCGCCCGCAGGCTGGATGGGCTCAGGTGACCTTTGGTCTTGACTGGTATCGTCCGAGCCGTCAGATGAACACCGTCAGTTATATGTATATGCACTCCGACCAGTGGCGCTATGAGAAGGTCACGGTCGACGAACAACTCTCACCGACGGCGGATAAAGATAAGTGGAAAGGGCTGACGCTCCTCGACTGTAATATCAAGAGTCAGCGTATGGGCTGGCTGCCCGTGGAGCCACAGTTTGACCGCTCCTCGCTTCAGCTCTGTAAAGATGCTGAGAAAGCGGGTGAGGATGTGAAGGATTATGTCTGCAAGCAGCTGCATGACGACAAACTCCATTTAGCCAGCGAGGATCTCGACGGCGATGACAACAGTCCGAAGAACCTCTTCATCTGGCGTGCGAACCTCGTGGGTTGCTCGGCCAAGGGTATGGAGTATTTCATCAAGTATCTCCTTGGCGGACAGAATAATGTCCTTGGTGAAGACCTCAAGGCCTGCGGCATGCCTTTGCCTAAATATGAGAAATGGCATGAGAAAGGTACGACGGGTAAGCTCGACCTCTGCGTGAATATCGACTACCGTATGACACAGTCGTCGATCTATTCGGATATCGTCCTTCCCGCCGCCACCTGGTATGAGAAAGAGGATATCTCCTCAACGGATATGCACCCCTTCCTCCATCCTTTCTCGAAAGCTGTCGACCCTGTGTGGGAGAGTCGCACCGACTGGGATATCTTCCGGTCATTGGCAAAGAAGTTCTCCGAACTCTGTGTCGGTCATCTCGGCAAGGAGAAAGACCTGATGTATCAGCCTATCGCCCACGACAGTGCCGGTGAGATCAGTGAGCCGCTCTATGTCCACGACTGGAAAGACACGGGTGAGATACCGGTTCCCGGACAGAATATGGGTCAGCTCTCTGTCATCGAGCGCGACTATCCGAATATCTATAAGATGTTCTGCAGCTTGGGTCCAAATATCCGCGATAAGGGTATGGGCGGTAAAGGTATTGCGTGGAAGTCGAAACCCGAATACGAAGAACTTGAGCAGATGAATGGTGTCTGCCATGAGAAGGGCGTCTCCGAGGGCCTCGTCGATATCAGTGATGTCAAGCAGGCTGTCGATGCCGTGCTCACCCTTGACCCCACGAGTAATGGTGCCGCTTCAAGACGGGCGTGGAAGTCGCTTGAGAAGCAGACGGGTCAGGAACTCGCTGAGCCGCTGACGCATGACTTTGGTGATACGCATTATACTTATCAGGATCTTGTCGTTCAGCCACGACTCAGTTTGGCAACTCCAATATGGTCGGGTATCAACAACAAGAATACGGAGTATACGGCCAACTACACGAATATCCATTATCTCATCCCCTGGCGCACGCTGACGGGAAGGCAAAGTTTCTACCTCGACCATCCTTGGATAACGGCCTTCGGTGAGAACTTCGTCTGCTACAAACCGCCATTGGCGAAGAAGGAGATCAACAACCTCAAGGAGCGCATGCATATCACGGACAAGACCCTGGCCCTGAATTTGCTGACGCCGCACAATAAATGGACCATCCACTCATCGTGGAATGACAACCTCCTCATGCTCACCCTCTTCCGCGGTGGTCCCGTGATCTGGATGAGTGAGCGCGATGCTGCCAAACTCGGTATCAACGACAACGATTGGGTGGAGGTGCTCAACGACAACGGCTCTGCCATGGCGCGCGCCTGCATCAGTCAGCGTATCCCCGAGGGAGCGTTGTATATGTTCCACAACCAGGGGCGTACGGTCAATGTGCCGCGCTCTCCGCTGACGCATCACCGTGGTGGCATCCATAACTCCATCTCCCGTCTCTGTCCGAAGCCGACGCATATGATCGGCGGCTATGCCCAGTTATCCTTCGGTCTGAACTACTATGGTACGATCGGCGCCAACCGCGATGAGTTCGTGTTGTTGCGCAAGGTAGACCAGGACGTCAAATGGTGACAATGTAGGGGCGGCCCTTGTGGCCGTCCGCCATTGACAGGTAATTCAATTAATGATGTTTAAGAAATTCAAATAATGAAGATCAAAGCCCAAATCAATATGGTTTTGAACCTCGATAAATGTATCGGCTGCCATACCTGCTCCGTGACGTGCAAGAATGTATGGACGTCACGGGAAGGAATGGAGTATGCGTGGTTCAACAATGTAGAGACAAAGCCCGGTCCCGGTTATCCTAAGCGGTGGGAGGACCAGGATAAATATAAAGGAGGATGGAAACTGAAAGGCGGCAAACTGCAGCTGCGTCTCGGCAACCGTCCGAAGATCATGTCGCAGATCTTTTCCAATCCTTATCTGCCACAGGTAAAAGACTATTATGAGCCTTTCACGTTCGACTTCTCCACGCTGAAAGGCAAGAAGCGCACGGACACGCCGCCTTCCGCCCGTCCGTTCTCGATGATTACGGGCAAGCGGATGGATAAGGTAAAGGATGGTCCTAACTGGGAGGATGACCTCGCCGGTACCTTCCGGCAGCGCAGCAGTGATCCTGACCTCAAAGGCATGGACACTGATGGCTTCGAGGAGTTCGAGAAGACCTTCATGCTCCATGTGCCACGTCTCTGCGAGCACTGTCAGCATCCGGCGTGTATCCCGAGTTGTCCGTCGGGCGCTATCTATAAGCGGGAGAGCGACGGCGTCGTCCTCATCAACCAGGACCGTTGTCGTGGCTGGCGTCAGTGTGTCTCCGCCTGTCCGTATAAGAAGATCTACTTCAATCACAAGCGCATGAAGAGTGAGAAATGTCTCTTCTGTTATCCGCGTATAGAGGATGGTCAGCCGACAGTCTGCGCAGAGACTTGTGTAGGCCGCATGCGTTATCTAGGTGTCGTCCTCGTCGACCAGAGCCATATTGATGAGATCGCTGCCGTGGAGGATCCGAAAGAACTCTATCGCAGACAGTTGGACATGATTCTCGATCCTAATGACCCCGAGGTTATCGCCGAGGCAGAGCAGCAAGGCATCAGTCACGACTATATCCTTGCCGCCCAGCGCTCTCCGACCTATAAGCTGATGAAAGAGTGGCAGATCGCTTTCCCGCTCCATCCCGAATACCGCACGCTGCCGATGGTGTGGTATGTACCCGCCGAGAGTCCGAAGGCAGGGGAGAAGCCCATCTCTGACGACTATTTCGCGCAGGTCGACAATATGCGTATTCCCGTAGCTTATCAGGCCCGCCTGTTGACCGCCGGTGATGAGGCTCCCGTAAGGATGGCCCTTGCCCGTCTTGTGGCCCTTCGGGAGTATGAGCGGAGGAAGACCGTTGAAGGCGAGGAGCAGCCGGAAGTCGACAGTCGTCTTGGACTGACCGCCTTGCAGTATGATGACATGTACCGTCTTCTCGCCATCGCCAACTACGAGGACCGTTTCGTCATCCCTTCGGCGCCGAAGACAGAACACCGTGATCCTCATGCCTTCGAGGACCGTACGGAGCAGGGCTTCCCCGATGAGTGCCGGACACGGAAGAATATTTTCGGAGGACTGTAGGTTCTTACGACAGATAGTGTTCTCACGAGTTATACAATATATAGACGTTATGATCAAAACATATAATATCTTGTCCATTCTCCTCGACTATCCCACGCAGGCGCTGTGGGACAGTCTCAACGAGGTGAAGCCGTTGCTCATGGATGGGGGACTGCTCACGCCCGAAGACCAGAAGGCTGTGGATACGTTCCTTGCTTATGTCCGTGGGTTCAACGACCTGCTGTCGTGGCAGGCGGACTACTCGGCCCTCTTCGACACGAACGCGAAGAGCAATCTCTATCTCTTTGACTTCGTCTATGGCACGAGCAAGGACCGTGGCCAGGCCATGGTGGATCTGAAAGAGGAATATCTGCGTGCCGGACTTATGCCCGATGAGCATGAGTTGCCCGACTATCTGCCGATGTACCTGCAGTATGTCGCCAATATGGACCATCAGCAAGATGCCGATGCCGCTATGGAGGATATCCATGGCGTGCTGGAGCATATGCAGAGGAAGTTTAATGACGAGAAGCATCCTTATGCGCCGCTGATTGATATCGTCAATAGTTTGTCAAAACGATAAAAAACGAAACGTTATGAACATACAAGACTATATACTCGAGGCTTGTTACCAGTTCTTTCCTTATATGGCCGGTGCCGCCTTTATCTTCGGCGTCATCTACCATCTGGCAACGGACCAGCGCTCGGTGCAGGCTTTCTCCACCCAGTTTCTGAGTAATGACAGTCTGCTGAAATACGGCAGCAACCTCTTCCATGTGGGTATCATCATGGTGTTCTTCGGACATATCTTCGGACTCCTCGCTCCCGAGTGGTCTTACGACTGGCTTATCACGAATGAGCAGAAGCGTGAGCTTGCCATCCTGATGGGTAGTGCCGCCGGCCTCATCACCCTCGCCGGTGTGGTGATGATGGCTCTACGGCGTGCCACGAATCCGGCCGTGAAAGCCAACAGCCATTTCGGTGACTGGTTCTTCCTCGCCCTCGTCATCCTGCAGGTGACGACAGGCCTGCTCGGCACGTCAGAGACGATCCGTCATGATCTTGAGCATTATATGAATCTCGACCGCTGGGCCCAGGGCCTCGTGATCCTGAAAGGTAACGCGTGGACATTCCTCACCGATGCCACCGTGGTACATAAGATCCATATCTTCCTCGGCTTCTGCATGCTCGTCGTCTTCCCGTTTACGAAGTTCATGCACATGGTCGCCCTGCCCGTGAGGTATATCCTTGACTATAGACCCTTTAAACACCAAAAATAAAAAAAAGCGTATTACACACTTTAAATTTAATCACAATGACAAGAAAACTACTCCTTGTTTCTCTGCTCTGCGGGATTGCTTTCCCCGTATGTGCAGAAAATGAGCTTCAGGACACCACACACGTCTTCAAACTCGGAGAGGTGAATGTCTTTGGCAACCAGTACCAGTTCAAGGACAACACCATTAACGCTAACTTCATCAAGAAGACGGATCTCTTCCGTGCTTCCGAGGCCCTCTCCTGGGTACCGGGCATCACGATCACGGAAGCCTCCGGTCGTGGCGAGGCCGGTTTCATGCTCCGTGGCATGAGCAGTGACCTCATCCCTATCTACATCGATGGTGTGCCGATGACAGCCGCCTACGACGGTACCATCGACCTGTATCGTATCGGTGTCGGCAGTGTAAGCAAGATCGAGGTCAGCAAGGCCGCCTCTTCTCTGTTGCTCGGTGGTAACACTTTCGGTCCTACGGTGAACCTCATCAGCCGCAAGCCGGTGAAGCCTCTGGAAGTCCATTTCGATGTCAACACGCTGTGGCGCTCGAACCTGAACATCGGTGGCCGTTGGGGAAAATGGTATGCCCAGGCCGACTTCGGCTATTCCTATCAGCCTGATTTCCGTATCCCTGATGCCTATGACTACCGGGTGACCGACAAGGCCGGTGCCGTCAGTGACAATCCTTATCTCGACGGGAAGAAGCGCCTGCACACCCACAGCCATGACTTCAACATGAACCTCAAGGCCGGATATATGCCGAATGTCACCGACGAATATGTCGTCGGCTACGCCATGATCCGTTCCTCGAAGGATATCCCGCCGACGCTCGGTCTCGGCATGACACGTTTCTGGAGATACAAGGACTGGAATAAGGATGAGCTCTACTTCCATTCCACGACAAATCTCTCCGATGCCGTCAAACTGACTTCCCGTCTGTGGTATGACAAGTTTGACAACACCCTCGATGCCTTCGATGACTTCACCTATAGCACGCAGAAAAAGAAGAGCTCCTGGGAGAGTATCTACAACGACTATACCCTTGGAGCTCATGTCGGTCTCTACTGGGCGACATGCGCTGTCAACGACCTGCGTTTCGGCGTGAACTATAAGAATGATGTCCATCGCAGTCATAACCTCGGTGAGCCGGAGGCAAAGATGAGTGAGGGCATGTATTCTTTCGTCGTTGAAGATGAGTACCGCTTTGATCCTCAGTGGTCAGCAACGGGTTCCATTGGCTATTTCGGTCATAAGGGATATAAGATTGAGAACTATACAAAGAATGGCATGGAGAACCTGCCGACCTCCAAGGACAACCAGGTCAATGGTCTTGCAGCCCTCGACTATCATCCCAATGAGAATCACCACGTCCGTCTGACGGCAGCCCGCACATCCCGTTTCGCCAGTCTGAAAGACCGTTACTCCTATAAGCTCGGCCGTCAGATTCCGAATCCGGACCTCGGTACGGAGAAATCCTGGAATATGGATCTGAACTATGAGGGAAAGGCCGGCGACTTCAACTGGTCTGCCAGCGCTTATTATCTCTGGATTAATGATATCATGACACAGGTGGCCGGTGTCGACGCCTCTGATCCTACCATCACGCAGATGCAGAACAAGGGCAAGGCCGACTACCGTGGCTTTGAGCTCGGTGCCGGTTACGACAACCGTTACCTCACTGTCAAGGCCAATTATGCCTATATCGACCAGGACTATAAGGACCACGACAACTTCCATTTCCTCTATACGCCGAAGAGCCGTTTCACCCTCTTCGCAGAGGTTCGTCCTATCTGGGAACTTCGTCTGCAGTATCGTCTGCAGGCCCAGAGCCGCAGCTACGCGCAGAATGACGGCTCCGCTTATGTCGCCGGTTTCGGTGTCTCCGACATGAGTCTGGCTCGTAAGTTCTGGAAGGTGGATGTGAAAGTCGGTGTCCTCAATCTTGGCAACAAGACTTATGAGTATACTGCCGGATATCCGCAGAGAGGCTGCACATGGTATGGCTCTCTGTCCTTCGATTTGTAAGAAACAAAACGAATGAAGAAAATTATTATCCTGTCTTTACTGCTGCTCGCCACATTCCAGGTGCGGGCGCAGTGTATCAGTGCTACCGTTACTCCCGTAGAATGAATCGATTAGAGACAGACCATCATGTGGAGATCGTCCATGACGGCCTCTTCACGGTGATCAAAGGCAAACGCGGAGCAGGCAAGACCACTTGTCTGCTCCGGCTTTATCATGACCATCCCGAAGGTATCGGCTTCTGGTCACGGAAGGACCGGAACGGCGGGGAACTTTTAGGCTATTCGCTCGTGGATATCGTCACGGGGGAGAGTCGTGTGCTCTGTCGCCGTGTTGATCTTACGGCGGAGTCATTGCCGGAAGATTTTCATGGCACCATAGTCCAGGGTGATTTCCGTTTCGATCAGCAAGTCTTTGAGTGGGCCGTTGGTCGTATCCTCCATGCTCCCCGTCCCGTGAAGATCTGGCTTGATGAGGTCGGGAAGATCGAACGGCAGGGTGGGGGCTTTGCGCCGATTATCTCTTATGCACGAAAAAACCGGATTCCCTTGGTGATGACCAAGAAAATCCGGTGGTAGGAATATTTTTTGTCTTACCAGTCCCGTCTTTTTCTATTTCTGCTTTCCACGGAACGTCCCGTAGATGACAAAGGGCATGGTGCCCATCTGATAGGTGTTGGAAACCGTCAGTGTGCCGTCGGCAGCCTTGCTGATGATGACCTTGCAGACATCCTTGTCGAAGGTGTAGTCCTTGTCTATCGTCTTGTTGCCATTGGCATCGACACAAGTGAAATGGAACACGACATTGTCATCCTTATAGGCTTTGACGAAGGCCTGCTGACTCTCGTCGTAAGGGATATTCTTGATGGTATAGGTGCCAAGGGTGAGGTCGCCCATGACAGTACCCTTGTAGACGACTTCGGGAACGATGAGGTTGACGGTGTTGTCATCATTGGCGATAACCTGATAGCTCACTTCCGTACTGGAATTGTAAGGGAACAGCTTGCCGACATTCACGCTGTCTGTACCGGTATAGGTACCGGCGATGGCCTGTGCTGCCGTCTGCTCGGCGGGAGAGAACGTGATGCTCGTGATCTCACTGGCTTTGAAGGTCTCACTCGTACCGTCGGTTTTCTGAATGGTGACGGTCTGTGCGTGAGCGCAGGTGAAGGCGAAGAGGACGACAAATATAGAGGTAAAAATCTTTTTCATAACTAGGATTGCTGTTTACTTGATGAATTTAAATGTTCTGGATGTAGAGTGGAAGATGAATATACCCGTACGGCCGTTGAGAGGAATGTCTACACGACCATTACGGTCAACGGTGGCATGGCCGATGACCTCACCGCTGAGGCTCACGATGGTGACGCTGCTGCCGGCTTCCAGCCCTTCAGCACTCACGCTGTTGCCGATGGTGACGGAGACGGCACCCGGTGATGTGACGGTACGGATTCCCGTCGTCTCATCCACGAAGGAGAAAGAGCGGTAGGCCGTGATGGGATACTCGATGGTCTCTTTGCTCGTCGTCAGTACGAGGTTGTCGGTGGTGAAGGTGATGACCGGCTTGTCGGACAACGAGAAATACGTAGCTGTGCCATTGGCATCTTCCACCTTCAGACAACTGTCGGCGAGAGAATTCAGGGACGCTGCGGCAGCCAGAAGAAATAAGGCTGACTTTTTGACGATTTCTTTCATTTTCTCATCTATGTTTATAGATTATTTTAATCGCCTGCAAAGGTAGGCCTATTTTTTCTTCTGTGCAATCCTTAAAAATGATGAATTTAATAAGGTGAATAAACAAAAAACGGCCAAGAGCTTGTTGCTCCTGACCGTTTTTTTAGGCTCGCGCCTCACGGTGCAAATCCTAAATCTGTGTTATCCAAATGATGAAACAATCTTTACCTTGAACTAAAACCTTAATCTCTGAAACAATCTTAAACCTAAAACTAAAAACCTAAATCTATTACTACTAACCTAAACAATCTATTACCCTTTTGACACTGCAAAGTTACGCATTGTGTTCGGTCACACCAAATATTTTTGGTAGAAAATGCGGAAAATATGCAAAATGTTGATATAGGTCAATTCATTACGATAAAAACGAATGAATGCTTTTAGGTTCGCCGAAAAAGTGGTAACTTTGCACGCGGATAACAGACCATTCTTGTATAGGAAAATGAATATGGACAAATCAGTAGATATGACGCATGGCCCCTTGTTGGGCAAGATTCTCAAATATTCCATTCCCTTCGCGCTGAGCAGCATCATCGAACAGCTCTTCATCACCATCGATGTCGCTGTCGTGGGCCGTTTCGGCTCCAGTGAGGCGTTGGCGGCGGTGGGTGCCAACACGTTTCTGATCAACTTGTTCATCAACCTCTTCGTCGGTATCTCCCTTGGCGCCAATGTCCTTCTGGCTAACCTCATCGGTCAGCGGGACAATAGGCGTATCCGTCAGGCTGTGAGCACGACGGCCATGCTGGCGATCATCAGTGGTTTCTTCCTGCTTGTCGTGGGACTCCTCGCTGCCCGGCCGATGCTTACGGCGATGAAGACACCGGCGAGTATCATCAATGATGCTGTCCTTTTCCTGAAGATCTACTTCCTCGGGTCGCCGTTCTTCATGATCTACAACTTCGGCGCCTCCATCCTCCGTAGTAAGGGCGACACGCGGCGGCCTCTGAACATCCTCATCGTGTCGGGAATCATCAACACGGTGTTGAACCTCTTCTTCGTCATCGGACTGCACATGACGGTCGCCGGTGTGGCTACGGCAACGGATATCGCGTATGCCTTCAGTGCCTTCGCCGTGGTCAGACTGCTCCGCAAAGACAACAGTCCGTTGCGGCTGAACCTCCGGGCTATCCGCCTCTATCCCCATGAGACGAAACGCATACTCTATGTCGGCATCCCCGCGGGACTGCAGGGTATGGTGTTCTCCTTCAGTAATATCTTCGTACAGTCATCGATCAACAGTTTTGGTCCCGCCGCCATTGCCGGTGCCTCCATCTCGCAGAACTTTGATGCCTATTGCTATTTCCTGCTCTTCGCTTTCAGCAGTGCCTGCGTGACATTCGTCGGACAGAACTATGGCGCCGAACAGTACAGTCGTTGTAAACGGGTGTTCTGGATCTGTCTTGCCGGTGGCGCTGCCGCCTGTCTCATTGGTAACCTCGCCTTCCTGGGTTTCGCCGATCCTCTTCTCCATCTCTTCACTACGGATGCAGCCGTAGCCCATTATGCCAAGACGCGTATGTTCACGGTCTTGCTCTTCCAATGGACGGCGGCAGCCTATGAGATCCCGTCAGCAGCCATGCGAGGTTTCGGTCACTCCCTGGAACCGGCATTGTTGACGATCTTCGGTACCTGTGTGCTGCGGCTCGTATGGATCTTCACCGTCCTTCCCGTTTGGCCCGGCTACCGTCAGCTCATGTTCTGTTATCCGATCTCCTGGTTCCTGACGAGTATCTTCGTCGGCACCCTCTTCGCTTTCTATTGGCGGAAATATTTTGGAGAAGTAAAAGGGTAAAGAAGTAAAAGGTAAAAGGGTATATCTTTTGATGTCTCAAAGCAAATGGTTATCTTTGCATCCGATAAGAATATTATACTGGGAAACAAAGATCCATCGTAGGGCGCGGCCCTTGTGGCCGTCCTAACTGGGGAAACAAAGATCCTCCGTAGGGCGCGGCCCTTGTGGCCGTCCTAATAGGGAATCGTGGTAATTAGGGCGCCCACAAGGGGTGCCCCTACGGAGGCAGATAGGATGAATGCAAAAGACTTCTCTGACTGACACTTTATTTCATGGTTATCGGTGCTCATTTCGGCAACGAAACTCACCGACCGGAGGATTGACCGTAAATTCGGGAATTTCGTGGTGTTTTGCTAAATATTTATGTATCAGACAGATATAAAATTATAGTATATTTTCTTCATCCTATTCTGCATAAATAATCGTATAAAACAACGAATATCGTGCCGGATATTCATAAAAATGCAATTTCCGGCCACTGTTTTTCGCTCGTAAACATGTCATTTACGACTCGTATCTATCGGAGATAATTTTATAAACACGTTGTTTACAAAATTATCTCCGTTATTTATTGGATCCGAGTCCGTTTTTCGCTCCATTCCGTTCTAAAACCAGAATTTTCCCGAACAAACATATTGCGCAAGAAACAGTCAGCAGATCGTTGGGTTTCCAATTTTGCGAGGCACCGGATAATTTATGTGGGCGACAAGCCTCCATCAATAATCATCAATATTATCAGCGCTGAAAAGATACTCATTAATGGATGCCAAGGCATCACATCAATTAACATCAATCGTAGCGGCATGGGGCGTCTCCATTAATGATCATTAATGAAACATTAATGGAGACGATACTCGAGGCGAATATTGATGATCATTGAAGTGATGGCGTCATCGCAGCAATGAAGGCTGCTTATCCCAATCTTTCCGGTGAAGAATCTTTGGCACTCGGTGCAAAAGTCTATAAGGGTGAGGCTGAGTGGAAGACTTTTGACCTCTACCCGGCTGTGGGAAGAAGCTTCAAAGTCGATTTCGGTGCCTTCGCTTTCAGAAACTCTTTCAAGGATGCCCATCACATGACGTTCCTCGGACTGAATGGCGGTTACAAGGGTGTCACTGACAATGTCATCACTGCTGTCGTTGAGGTATCGCCAAATGTCTATATGGTCTATTGGTCGGAGCCGAACTCCACGAAATCGAATGTAGTGCATGTGCAGAACTACAATACTGGCACAGTATGGACCAACATTGCTGCACCTGATGGAAAATTCTACAATATGAAAGGTAAACTTACTTTGGAGTAATTGAACAAAAAACGGCCAAGAGCTTGTGCTCCTGACCGTTTTTTTAGGTTCGTGCCTCACGGCGCAAATCCTAATCTTGTGTGTTATCCTAAATGATGAAACAATCTTTACCAAAACTAATAACCTAAACCTAAAACAATCTAAAACTAAAAACCTAAATCTATTACTACTAACCTAAACAATCTATTAACCTTTTGACACTGCAAAGTTACGCATTGTGCCCGAACACACAAAATGTTTTCAGTGAAAATCCTGCGGAATCATGCTCAAACGTTTGCGCAAACAAGCTTGCCACAAACACTGATTAAACATAAAAGGCGCCCCGGATATGATTTGTTGGAATGGCTCCATCAATATTCATCAATAAAATCATCAATACATTGGCACTGCGAGTGGCCGAAATAATAAACATCCATAGATGGCAAGCCATCTCTTCAATAATCATCAATATTCGCCTCGAGTATCGTCTCCATTAATGTTTCATTAATGATCATTAATGGAGACGCCCCATCTGCCAATATTGATGAAAATTGACGCGATGCCTTGGCATCCATTCATGAATATCTTTTCAGTACTGATGATATTGATGAAATATTGATGATCATTGATGGAGGCTTGTCGCCCACATAAATTGTCCGGTGCCCCTCTTGGCACCATGAGCACTTGTCTGTTTTTATTAATGTCGTATCACTCATCATTTTTGTGCAAAGGTAACAAAAGCCGTTCAATTCTGCAAGCCAATGATAAAAACGTTTGCTCGCTATTCATCCTCAGTTTGTGGCGGTAGGGCATGGATATTGTCTGAAAGTATCTTGAATCTTTTTACTTTAGAAACATCCTACTTCTCAAAGTTAATCTCAGTCAGATGCTTGACGGGCTTATTCGACGTTTCTTCAATCTGTTGGCAGAATAATCTTACTTCTTTCTCAGTTTATCTTGGCAGTGCTTTGACTACATCTTCCGGCAGCATGATGTTGCATTCAGCCTGAGACTTTGGCTTTTCTCTGAGAAAGAGCACGTAGACAATATTTTTTCCTTGAGCGAACGGCGCCTTAGCGTCGACTTTCCTAGTCGGCGACGGCCATATAAAACAACGAACTCTGGCTTGTCTGAATCCAGTGCCCTATGAAGTCTTTCCTGCTCGTTTTCTCAAATTTCAAGCGTTTGAGGGCGTCTTCTTTAGAAATCTCTTCTGCAAAATAGAGTTCTACTGTTCGGAAGATTTTATCATTAGCAACACCACCTTCTACAGCATCGAAATGTTCTACCGGCAACAGCTTCCTATTTGCAGCAATGAAATCGAGCCATTCTTCATCATATGAGCTAAACACCTTAATGTTTTCTTTTCTCCACTCATCGTTGAGTTCGTAAATATTAAGATACGCCTTCCTGCCTCTGAGCTTAAAACGTTCAGCATAACGAACGGCCTGTTCATGAAGCACCGTAACATAAAATCCTTTGCCGAAATCTAATGCTTCACGGGAGTGCAAGACGTCCGGCTTATCAATGATCATATAAGAGGAATGATAGACAATCATGCGAGCACTCCTTTCTCCTTCATATAATCAATGAGGTCGTCAGCTATGTAATCGCTACTGAAGGTATGAAGCACATCATAGCCTTTTACGATATAGCCTCCCAGTATGCCCGACTGCTTTAGCCGGTCATATACATCGGTTTGGTTCATATTGAGCTTTGAAGCTAATAAACCGATACAGTATACAGCAAAATCGAGTTGATTAAAATTCATATTTCTTTCCTTTGCCACAAAGATAATAACTTTATTTTAAAGTCACAAGTTTATTAATAAAAATGTGCAACTATTATAAAGAAGCTGAAGCATCACCATTATTCTGCTTGGTCACATAGCCATTCTCATTCAGTGCCAGTTTATTGTTTGCAGTCATCTTATCGACGATGCCTCTGATGGTTCTGTCGATCAGCGCTCCAGTATGGTTATAGCCTAAGAGCAAGGAGACGGACTTAACGAGAGCATGCAGAGATAGACAAAGTACAAAATAGAAAAAAGCAGGCAGCCGCTATTGTGCGACCACCTGCCAAAGTAAGATACATCCTTTTCTATTCTTTATGGATCCTGTGTTTCCTAGAAGACAAACTGGAGACGGGCCTGTACAGTGTGGAAATTCTTGTCATAAGGCAGGAAGTCCTTGCTCAGACGATGATAGGTATAATCGATCATCACCTGTACGAAACGGTTGAAACTGTAGTTGGCACCAATCGTGTATGAACGGATAGCACCACCGCCGACACTGCTGGAGTTATAGGGATAATCGGCCATGTAACCATCAGGATAGTACTGATTACGTCCGGCAGAATAATACTCACCTTTAACGATGTCGTTCAGACCGGTGTAGTTGAAACGACCAACGATTTCCAGCGCCTTCCCTGAGAGTCCTTTAAGTACGCCCTCACGGCTGTCGAACTGGTAAGGATTACCGAAGATGAGGTAACCGGCCTCAATATATCCAGCATGGAAATTATTGCTGCGCAACGGGTTGGCAGCCATCCAGGCGTCGAGCGTACCCCAAGTATCGATGTTGTTGTTGGAAGCCTCGAAGAGGGTCTTCGAGTCGCGCTTCTTCGATACATGCTTGTAGAGATACTCACCACGCACGAATACCTTCTCATTGTGGTAGAGGGCCTCTGCACCGGCATCAACGACATTCTCTGCCCATGGGAGTGAGCAACTGACAAACTGTTCGTCGTCGTCGACATAAGTCTCAAGAGACTGTCCGAGTGTGATGGTTTTCTTCAACACATTGTTTTCCGTGACACCACCACCGACATGCTGATAACGGATATTACCACCGACCATAAGGGTCTGCTGTCCATCGTGGATAGGACGGTACTGATAGCGTCCGGCGAGGACGATGCCGTTGTAACCTGCATCGATCTTGTTATACTGGTTCTCGGTAAACACACCCTGATAAGCCATAAAGGTCGGGTTACTGTATTTGTAACTTACACCGAGCTCACGTCCCTCACCGAGAGCGTTGGAGGCACCAGCACGGGAGATGAAGTGGTAGCTGCCTAAAGAGGTGTTGCGGGCCATGGAACCTGCCGGGTCATTATAGTAACCGGCTTTGATGTCATGTCTTCCTCCTTGCTTGTCCTCCTGACTGTACTGCAGGAAGATATTTTTCTGGGAGAACTTGCCGCCGCCGAAGCCGAAGTCAGCATAGAAATACCAATCCTTATAAGTCAAACTTGTACGGATACGTGCATCCGTAATGGACGCACCCGACTGCAGGGGCGTGAAGTCACTGTGATAGTATGCAGCATCTGCCATGAAACGGGCACCGACTGTGAAATGCAGATCTTCCTTCTCGTTGTCGATTGTCACGGTAGGCTTGGAGTCGAAGTCCTGGGCCTGTGCGGCGAGGGCACAAAGTGCCAATGCCGGCAAAAGAATATATTTCTTCATAATAGTGTGCTATTTAAGTTGTAGGTTCAATACCTTATTTTGAGTATCCAAGTTTATCGAGGACGTTGTTGGCATCGGGTACAGTGACGGGAGCCTGTGAGTTGTCATATTTCTCGCCCGGATGGAAAGGATTGTCGAGGTTGGCATTTCCGCGGAATCCGTTCTCAATCATGTATTTCAGTGAGATCTCAGAATGGTTGGTGAAGAAGCCGTCCATATAGACCGGATGAGACTGTGCAGTGGTGAATGCAGTATATGCAGTAGGCTGTACGGTGACATTCAGCAGGTCATCAAACTGAGTTCCGTTCTCACCATAGTAGTTGACATAGTATCCCATGTATTTTGTCATCTGCGCATAGCTGTCGAAAGAGTAGGGATGGTTGAGCATGCCTGACTTGCGGATCATATAAGCCTCCCATGGCTGATCGAGGTCGGGATAGTTGTTGGGAGCTCCTGCGATAGACGGACCGATGATATGAGCACCATGGTCTTCAGCATATTTGATGAAGTCGGCATAACCGGTCGGCGTGTCATAGGCGATATCGGTGGCATAGGGCGGTGTACTCGTCCAAAGGAGATAGCAGAGAGGAATCTGGCCTTTGAAGACATTATAGGCACGGTTTAACGCGTCGAAGGAGAAGGTCTGGAGGATGACCTTACCATTGGTATTGCCAACATTGACCTTGTGGTTCACGTAGAACTTATTGCTTTCGGGCTCCTTCTTCGTGATGATGTTCCAACCCCACTCGTCAAGGATATTATAAACACGGATCTCAATATCCTTCGGGTTCAGCCAGCTCTCCTTGAACTCCGGATAGATACCCGGACGGTTGCCGTTGTCGGCATCATCATGTACATAGGCCGTGGAGCCTTTCTTGTCACCGAAACTGTACTCTACGAAATCCATGTACTTCTTAGCCTTATTGCCCACAACACTGGGATCATCGCACTTCACGGCAGCCTTACCGGCATCATAGATCTCCTTCAGTGTCATGTTCTTATACTCATCCTTAATCTTATATGTAAGGATTCGGCGGCCGCTGGCATCACGGTTGAGCTTGTTGCCCATGGCATAGTTGATCTGATCCTGAAGAGCGGATACATAAAGACCGTCGCTGTATTGGATGGAAGGCACTCCCTTGCTGTCGTAGACAACCTTGCCATTGTGCTTGGCTGCGAAAGAGGAGCGGCCGAGCTCGGGGGTGTCGTCATTGAACCATTTACCGGCATCGAGCATCAGCATCTCAGCATAGTAGTAGGACATGGCGTAGTTGGAGCGGAAGTCGGCTACATCACGCTGATACTGTCCTTCAATATCCTCCTCAGAGAAATGCTGGCTGCCGTCGGCATTACGGAAAGAGCGGTAGAAATCCTTACGCGTCGTAGGCACCTCATCGGAGAAGACGGCCTCGATATTCGTGGTACGTTTCAGGTTCTCATCATGGTTGGCGAGTACGACACCATCCTTGGTGACCTGCATATCACTCTCTAGGTAGTCGGCACCCATATTGCGGGCCCAGCGCCATGCTGCCTCCGTCTCTTCCGGTGCCCAGTAGGTAGAGCCACGGTGAGCGATACAGGCATAGAGGGGCACATAGTCACGGACCTTTGCCATATCCGGGGAAATCTGTTGTACATCGATGCGCTTGGCATCAGTGTTCTCATTTGTGAACTGCTGTTCATCGGAACAAGAAGAGAAGGCTGTGAGCATGGCTATGCCCAGCAAGCCTGAAAGGTAATAGTTTTTCTTCATAATGATTCGATGGTTGATAATTATTATTTCTTTACTAAGTATTGTTCTTTACGATAGGTTAGCGCCATGAAGAAGATAGACACCAGACAGGCACCAATAAGAAGGATAAAGGTCCATCCCCATCCTGCTTTCTCAGCGACGAAACCGATGACAACATTGGCAAGAAGTGCCGTTCCAAGGACATAACCCATGAAACCGGTCAGTCCGGCAGCTGTTCCGGCGGCATTCTTCGGGGCGAGGTCGAGAGCCTGCACACCAATAAGCATGACAGGACCGTAGATAAAGAATCCGATGCCGATAAGGCAAGCGATAACAATGTTGATGTTGTCGAGGTTCTGCCAATAGACAAAGATGAATACGGCTACGACAGCCATGAAGAGGATCGTCGGCAGGGCGCGGCGACCGTGGAATACATGGTCAGAGAGCCAGCCACAGATCAGCGTGCCGGGAATAGCTGCAAGCTCATAAGCGAAATAAGCCCATCCGGCATCCTCGATATTGATTCCTTTCTCAGTGAGGATCGTCGGTGCCCAATCGAGACAGCCGTAACGTACCATATAGACAAAGGCATTGGCAAAAGCAATATACCAAAGGAAACGGTTGGAAAGAACGGTGCGGAAGATCTCACGGGTAGAGAGTACCTCCTCGGCTTTTGCATTATACGTATCAGCATAGTCGTTACGCCATTTCTCGATAGAAGGCAGGCCGCACGACTGTGGCGTGTCACGGATAAGACAGTAAGCGATGAGGGCTATGAGCACTGCTACCGCTGCAGGGAACAAATAGGTACCGATAAGGAAATAGCGCTGACTGTCGGCACCATAGAACCAAGAGCCAAACCACATGGCTCCATAAACGGACATCGGGCCTACGAGTGATCCACCGACATTATGGGCACAGTTCCATACCGACATCCACGTGCCTCGCTCCTTGATGGAGAACCAATGGGTCATGACGCGTCCGCAGGGAGGCCAGCCCATACCATTGAACCAACCAACTAGGAAGTTCAATACGGCCATCAGGGTGATGGCGAGTGTCTTGTGTGCAGAGCCAATACACTGGATAGGCACAATCATGAAGGCCATGGAGATCGCGGCGAGAATCAGGCCCAAGGGAAGGAAGCGACGGGCATTACTACGGTCAGAAACACTGGCCATGATAAACTTCGAGAAGCCATAGGCAATGGCATTCATCGACAGTACAACGCCGAGCTCTCCTTTTTCAAATCCGAAAGGTGCCAGCATAGGAATTGCCATGGAGAAGTTCTTCCGGACGATATAGAAGCCGGCATATCCAATGAAAATTCCCAAAAATACTTGGAGACGCAATTTCTTATAGCGAGCGTCTGCCTCGGGACCCGTCTGTTCTTCTTTAAAGGCGGGAGGTGCTAAAAATTTCCACATTTGTTGTTTAGTTTAATTTTAATTTAGGTTAGGTCTGAAGCGTTTTATAGGTTTACCTCTTTCGCAACAAAACCTTATCATTTGTATTTCGAAAGCAAATGTACGAACAAAATGAATATCAACCAAATATTTTAAATAATTTTAAGTTAATAGGCTGCTTTTCCATAAAAATACAGCAAGAAGAAGTACGAAAAAAAGGCCAGAGAAGGGTTGCAATCAGATACATGGATCAAACTATGGTGGAACAAATAAGGGCAACCTAATGGCTGCCCTTATTATATAGACTTTTCAGAGATTGCTGTCAGAAAACTGGTTTATTTGACCAACAGTTTCTTGGTCACACCAGCAATCTTGACAACATAGACGCCTGCGGGAACACTTACGGCATACTCGCCAGAGACATTGCCTTCAAACATCAGTCGACCGCCAAGCGTATAGACAGCAGCCGGAATCTTTCCAGATGTGGTGAAGACGATCTCATGCTGGCCACCTTCAACCGTAACAGGCGTGCTCTCAGTCTGGCTGATAGAGGAAGCTACCGTGAATTTCACGAGGACATCCGTAGCCTTCGTTACCGTAAACTGGTTGTTGACGATATCAACGCCGTTAGCCTTTGCTGTAGAGAGCTCGTAGCCGGAAGCCGGTACTGCCTCAAGGGTGATAACTGAGTTCTTCTTGACCTTATCACCGCTCTTCACTTCGGTATTGTTGGCATCCGTCAACTTAACCGTACCATTCTCTGTATCGAGGATAGTAACTCACCGGCCACATCCAGACTCTTCAACGCGCCATAGATACGCACGGTGTCACCCAGCAGTTTCCCTTGTACACTGGCGTTGGAACCCCAATAGGTTTTTGTGCCTTTTTTGACTTTTGTGCCGTCGCCGTAATCAACCAATACCGTATCACCTTCAACGGGTTCAGCACTAAATGTAAAAGATGAGTCTATTTTCTTCATACTTCCACATACGACTCGAAACGGAAGCCATTGTGTTCCGGCTCAAGGTTGGCGGCGTATCCCAACTGGTTGCTGACGATTCGGGTGCTGCCAATCTTCGCCTGAATATTGGTGTGGGAGTGACCGTATATCCAATAGTCGATGTCGGACTCGATGATGAAGTTCGTCAGGTCTACCGTGAAGGCGCTCTCCAACGGACTTTCACTGTAAAACGGATCAACACAAAATCGGGTGGGGACGTGGTGGGTGACGACGACCTTATGTCTGGCATGTGATTCAGCAATCGAATGCTTGAGAAAGTCAAGGCACTTCTCATGCTCTCGATTGAAGTCGAGAGGCGTATATCGTTCTCCGCCATATTCCATCTGATGGAAATCGTTCATCTGGTAAGCAACGTATTCCTCATATCGTGGATCGATGTGTGACCAGAGAGTTGTCAGAAAGAAATCCGTATCACCGATGGTCACTACTCTGTTCTGATAATATCCTACGTTACTTCTGATCATCCTGGTCCACGATTCCCCACGTTGCAAAACATCGCCATGATGATAGTACTCGTGATTTCCGGGAATGAGCAAGACCTGCTCGTAATGGTCTGCTGCCCAATCCCAGAAATCAAGTTTCTCCATAGACTCATCACTAAGATAGATGCTATCACCGGCTATGACGAGGATATCCCCTACCGTCTGCTTCGGCAGATGGGCGATATAGTCGCGGTTTGCAGCAAACTCCAAGTGAAGGTCGGAAAGATACCGGATCTTCATATCTTTTCGTATTGGTTATACACGGACAAAGGTAGGAAAAATATTTGAAAAATCGAAAGCTATCGCCTATAAATTACAAAGCTGAAACGAAAATCGGATTAAAGTAGGATGTGTGATTTGGATGTCAGTGGCATCGATGATGAACAGAGTCAGAGAGCCAAGTGGAGAAGATAGTCTTGTAGTCATTTAGCAGTTGTGCAGATAGTGTGCACAAGTTGTGCAAGGCCTCTGCACACTTTGTGCATGGGGCTTGCACAAATGTTAACTGACATACATGCAATCACTATTTGGCAGCCTGTCCATCCCCATTATAGAAGACGTGGGTCTAAATCTTCATCTTCCGTTTTGGAAGTCCTAGGAAGCCCCGTTCTAAGAACACGAATATCCTCCCACGCAAGTCTGCTTGTCTCCGATATTGTAATCGTCCACATCCCATATCGACGGACTGACATTGAGCCAGAAGTATTGTGTGCCGTCATGGGGAGCTTTGGCGAAGACATCGGCATCGGGCTCTGCCACAAGACCACTGTTCTCATAGGCTAATGCAGTAAAGTCAATGAAGTCATTACAAGGAATCTCACGGTTGTACATCTTTGTGGTCAACTCATCCATGATATTGAGATAGTCGGCAAAGTCAATGTTGTTTTGAACGTATATGCCGTATTGTTCCAACAACTGACGGTTGTTACTGTCAAGAGAAAGGTAAGTCTTGGGCTTGATCCAATACAAGGCGATTGTCGCCCGGAACCTGATACCTTTCTGTTCTTTGACGACATCATACACCTCACCAATCTCTTCTTTGGGGCGGTTATTCATTACCACGTCCAGTAAATTCCAAAGATGCTGGATATCCTCCTCTCGCTCAGCTACAGGTATATCAGACCAATAGAATACTGACTTCATCGGACTCAGCTGGGGTACACCTTCATAGTCTGAGGGAATGGCTGTATCCATCTTGAATATCTGCTTGAATACCTTACATCCTTCCGATTTCCGTGAGGTCAGCGTCAGGCGGTTGATGATGCCCATAATGGTAAATGGATCGATATCCTTTGGCGGAAATTTACTGCTCGAATTGATATGCTTGGTGAAACTTGGGTCGAGCGATTTGAGGACCAGCGTTCTAAGCTGCTCTTGCTTGTCTTTGTAAGCTAACAGCTTCTCTGCCATTTCATGAAAAAACGGAACCCATGTGTATTTATTCTTGTATGTTGCCATATTCTATTTGTACGAACGGACTCGAGGGGGCATCCTTTGCTATTTCATTACTTTATTGTATAATGTCTCCCACGAATCGACGACATCATACTTCACGTCGCTTGCGCCGATGCTCTGGAAGTGCTTCTGGGCACAGGCTATCTTGGCCTTCTCCACGTCACGCAGGTCAGCCTCAATGATGGAGCCCTTGGTCTCGGCGATGAAGTAGATATGCTTCACACCGCTGTCCTCTTTGAACACCACCGCCCAGTCGGGATTGTAATGTCCCATAGGCGTATTGATGTAGAAGCCACGGGGTAGCTTGGTGTAGACCTGCACCATGTCTTGATTCTCCAAAGCCTCGGCGAAATCCATCTCTCCCTTTGAGTCCACCACGACAAGGTCGTAGAGGCTCTTCTTCGATGTCATGGCGTTCTCGCCCAGTTTGCCGCGCAGCGTGTTCTCGGTGAACACGGTCTTGTCGTAGGTGCCGTCCATCTTGTTGTACTCGATATGCTCGATGACCGACATTGCCTTGCAGGAGTTGATGATACGAGCCGACTTCATGATAAACTCCTCGGGGTTGAGCTGGAACTGATGGAAGGTCTTCTGCGGGTCGATGCCCTGGAGGATGGCGACGATGGTGCGGCGCGTCAGTCCCGTCTTGGCAACGAGCTGTCCGATGAGGTCATAGCGCACACTGCCCACGCCCTCATATACCTGCACCGTGCGGTCCTTGCCATGCTTCATGGCGGTGCCCTCCTCGAGCTGCTGCTTGCTCTCTATCTTTTCAAGGCTGCCCGTACTGATGACCACCCTTATCTCCGTCACATTCAGACTCTTGTCAAGTTGTTCGATGGCTTTCTCGATGAGCTTCTGCGAGTCGAAATGTACGGAGTAGTAACTGTGGATATTGATCTCCTTCCACAAGCCCATGAATTCGTCTTTGAACTTCTGCTCGTCGAAGTGTCCTTCCACGATGTTGCGCCCATTGGTCGGCTTCGCCTTCTTCGGGTCGAACACGCTGTCAAGCTGGTTGACAATCACCTCCTTCATATCGTCCAACTCGCCGAAGTCGAGTTGTCCCTTGTCTTTGTCGGCATAGTATTTCTCGGTCAGCTTGCCCCGATGGATATAGCCTTGTTCGATGAGCATCTCCTGAATGTCGTCTGCCACACCCTCGCTGACGGTCTGCTCTACGCCATCTGCCGTGGTATACCTCACACCGAC
>JAQXXT010000027.1 GCA_029226205.1 Prevotellaceae bacterium | reverse complement strand
CGTCACCGGGTTCGGCGTGAAGTTCTCCTGCGAGCTCTTCAACAACTGGTCGGGTGCGGATCGTCTGCCTCCGTTGGGGCACCCCTTGGGGGCGTCCTAACCTGTATCTGGGGGTGGGGGGCCGCAACTGGGCGGCCACCTACTCAGCACCCACATTAGGGCGGAACATGATAAATCATGTCCCTACCTCATTCGCCATTAGAAAACCTGTGAAAAACTTTACTTTTTTTCTTCTTTACTATTAAATATTTCCGTAACTTTGTAACTGATTCAACAAAAAGACTGAAAAACAATGGGAAAAAGTATTTTAATCAAGGATACGACGCGCGAGGAACGCATGCGCATCGTCAGCGGGTCACTCAACTGCGGTGCCGGCGGCTGCGAGAATTGTTCAAGCTGCTGGCTCGGCGGTGGCTCCATCGACGGCATCTATCAGGACTATATCGACGGCAAGCGGGAACTCGCCGAGATCAACCGTGCCTATAGTGAACAATTTGCGGGAAAACAGAGACGATGACAGCACCCGATATCCATTCCTCCACACGTGAAGAGCGTGAACAGTATATCATTGATGCCTTCCGCTGTATCGCCGACTGTGACAACTGTGGCGCCTGTCAGTTCCTCCACGGCCATCCCGCTGAAGAGCTCTACGCTGACTATATCGAGGGCCGCCGCTCCTTCCGGGACATCACCCTCGAGTTGCGATATAAATAAAGCCTTCGTAGGAACATGATTTATCTTGTTCCGTCCGTAGGGACATAATTTATTATGTTCCGCAACAGAAGGGACATGAAAAGACAGAGTAACAGATATAACACATATACAATACTGTATGATAAAAGACAGAATAACCAAGAGGTCCTGTATCCTCCTCACTGCCATACTTCTGGCTCTGATCGTGGCGGCTATATACCTGCTCATCCCCCACGGGAAACCGGTGACGATTCGTACGGCCAATGACCTCGCCAGGGCCCATATCGGCGTACAACTCGGTACGACCTCCGATCTGAAAGTCAGTCCCCTCGAGCGCCGGCATGCCACCATCGAACGGTTCACGAAGACCGCCGATGCCATCCAGGCCCTAGAACAGGGAAAGATCAACTGTGTCGTGGAGGACGAGCTCCCCGCCCGTGCCTTCCAGCAGCGCAACGGCAACCTCCACATCCTCCCCCAGGCCTTCTCGAGCGATGACTATGCCTTCTGTGTCGCCCGTCAGCGCAAGGACCTTTGTGAGGATATCAACAAAGCCCTGCGGCAGCTCCTCAACAGTGGCATCCTCGACAGTATCGCCGACCGCCAGACACGCCAGCATATCGCCGTGGCCTATGAGCCGCGGCAGACGGCCCATCCCAACGGCACCCTCATCGTGGCCACCAACGCCACCTTCCCGCCTTATGAATATTACGAGAACGGACGCGTCTGCGGCATCGACATCGATATCATGCAGGCCGTCTGTGACGTCCTCGGCATGACGATGCAGGTGGAGGACATGAACTTCGATGCCGTCATCACCTCCGTACAGACGGGAAAGGCCGATGTCGGTGCCGCCGCCCTCACCGTCTCTCCCGACCGCAGCAAGAACGTGCTGTTCACGGCACCCTACTCCCGCTGCCGTCAGGTCATCATCGTCAAGGACGCGGAGAAGACGACACGGTCACTGTCGTTTACGGAGAAGTTCCGTCAGGACTTCCTCGTCGAGGGACGTTACCTCTATCTCTTCCAAGGTCTCGGCAACACCCTCGTCATCACCCTCTTTGCCATCCTCATCTCCCTCTGCTTCGGCTCCCTCATCGCCATCATCCGTACCACCCATGAGCGTACGGGACGCATGAAATTTCTCAACAGTCTCTGTCAGCTCTACCTCGTCATCATCCGGGGCACGCCGACGATGGTGCAACTGTTGATCATCTACTATGTCGTCTTCGCCTCCGTCGATGTCAGCAAGGTCCTCGTGGCCATCGTCGCCTTCGGCATCAACTCCTCGGCTTATCTCGCGGAGGTTGTGAGAAGCGGTATCATGTCGATAGACCGCGGACAGACAGAGGCAGGACGGAGCCTCGGACTGAGCTATGGACAGACGTTGCGACTCATCATCCTCCCACAAGCTTACAAGAACGTGCTGCCGGCCATCGGCAACGAGCTCATCACCTTGCTCAAAGAGACCTCCATCGCGGGATATATCGGCCTCGTCGACCTGACGAAAGGCAGCGACATCATCCGGTCCATCACCTATGATGCCATGCTGCCCCTGACGGTCGTGGCTCTCATCTACCTCGTACTCGTCCTCTCCCTCTCAGCCGGCGTCAATCACCTCGAAAAGAATCTTCGGAAAAATGAAAGAAAATAAAGTCCTTCTGCAGATCAATCATCTGCATAAAGCCTTCGGCGACCATGTCGTCTTGAAAGATATCTCCACGACAATTTCTCAAGGGGAAGTCGTCGCCATCATCGGTCCTTCGGGTTGTGGCAAGTCCACATTCCTCCGGTCCCTAAACCTTCTGGAGACGCCCACCAGCGGTGAGGTCCTCTTCGAGGGGACGGATATCACGTCGAAAGAGATTGATATCAACAAAATGCGGGAACGGATCGGTATGGTGTTCCAACAGTTCAACCTCTTCCCGAATATGACCATCCGACAGAATATCATGCTCGCGCCTGTCACGCTCGGCAAAATGAGTAAGATCGAGGCACAGGAGAAAGCCGATGAACTGCTGGAGCGCATCGGACTCTCGGAGAAGGCCGACAGCTATCCCGACGCCCTCTCGGGCGGACAGAAACAGCGCATCGCTATCATCCGTGCCCTGGCCATGAATCCCGACGTCATGCTCTTCGACGAACCAACATCGGCCCTCGATCCCGAAATGGTCGGTGAGGTGCTGCAGCTCATGCGGGAGCTGGCGGCAACGGGCATGACAATGGTCGTCGTGACCCACGAAATGGCCTTCGCCCGTGAGGTCGCCTCCCGTGTCCTCTTCTTCTCCGACGGATACATCACGGAAGACAACACTCCCGAGGAAATCTTCAATCATCCACGCTCTCCCCGCCTCCGGGAATTCCTCAGCAAGATTCTGTAGGGACCTCCCCCAACCCTCCCAAAGGGAGGGCTTTCGTAGACATCATTGATACCGTCCATAAACAATAGAGATAGAAAAATATCTCATATAGATAATTTTTTATCTATGTTATTTATGGGTCGTAAATAGCATACTTATCTGAGGCAATGATGCTTCTAACTTCACTGATATTTCTGCCAAAAATTTGATAAAAAGAACGATTTCTACTTCGTCCAAGACACGATTTGCGCAAATTGCGCATTTGCGCAGCTATTCTCGTTCCTAGAAATTTTAAAGGTATCATTGATTATCAATAAGTTACGTATTTCATCTTCTGACGAGAAAGGCTGCGCAATTGAGCAAGTTGCGCAAAAGTAGGTTGCCGTCATGTTGCTATCAATAACCCACATAGGACGAGACATACATCCCAATCTCGTGCGGAGCATGATGGATCATGGCCCTACATCAACGGAGCAGATCAATCATGTCCCTACAAACAAAAAACCGCCGGAAGTAAAACTTCCGGCGGCTGTTTTCTCTAAATTTTTCAGTTCGTGCAAGTAATCTGATTACTTAGCCTGAGCAGCTGTGTCAGTTGCAGCGCTGTCGCTAGCAGCAGAATCAGCAGGAGCAACAGTATCGTTCTGTGCTACAGAGTCAGAGTCCTGAGCAGGAGCCTGAGCGGTTTTGTTACCACAAGATGCGAAAGAGATAGCTGCGATAGCTACGAACATTAAAACTAATTTCTTCATTTTCTTTGCTTTTTAAAATCTGTAAAACAATCGTTTGTCGTTATTTCTAATCGACGTTGCAAAGGTAAGCATTTTTTTAATACGGCGATAATGTTTTTACGACTTTTTTTGTGGTCGTTTTGTAACTTTTTCGCAGCAGTCTGTAAATCAATAACTTACAGACTGCTAACGAAAGTTAAACTTTTATCATCCTAGTATTCTGCCCACGATTTGATGTCGATATCGTCGAGTTTGAGGTGACAGAAGGCGTTGATGAACGCGCTGGCCAGACGGCTGTTGGTGATCAACGGGATGTTGAGGTCGATGGCGGCACGGCGGATCTTGTAACCATTGGAGAGCTCACGCGACGTGAGGTCCTTCGGGATATTGACAACCATGTCGATCTTCTTCTCATGAAGGAGGTCAAGGGCCTGCGGCTGTCCCTCCTCACTGGGCCAGTAGACGAGCGTGTTCTTGATGCCGTTCTCCGTGAGGTACTTGCTCGTACCACCGGTGGCGAAGAGCTCATAGCCATGCTCCTGGAGCTGGCGGGCGGCATCGAGCATGTCGGCCTTCTGCTTGGCACTACCCGTAGAAAGCAGGATGTTCTTCTTCGGGATGCGCTGGCCCACGGAGAGCATACTCTTCAGCAGGGCAGCATTCGTGTCGTCGCCGAGGCAGCCTACCTCACCCGTAGAACTCATGTCGACACCAAGCACTGGGTCAGCCTTCTGCAGACGGTTGAAGGAGAACTGGCTGGCCTTGATACCGACATAATCGAGGTCGAAGAGGTTCTTGTTGGGCTTCTCCACCGGCACGCCGAGCATGATCTTCGTAGCCAGTTCGATGAAGTTGATCTTCAGCACCTTGCTCACGAAGGGGAAGGAACGGCTGGAGCG